>NZ_CP117268.1:612255-918382 GCF_007000325.2 Rhizobium rhododendri
TTAGTGAGATGCTGGTGCAAAGGACAATTGCTCTGCTCGGTGTACCTGCCTCAGCCATCCACAGTTTTGGCAAAGCGGCTGCCGTTGGCGAGGATGGCGAGCTGGAGCATGCGGCGGCCTTCCTGCACCCGAAGCTTGGGGCACCGATCCGCGCTGCACTGGCTGGCGGCGCGTCTATCATTCCGTCCTCCAAGAAGCGGGCAGGTCCGGGCGCCATCTTCGACATTCCGCTTGGCTACAAAGATGCGGTCTATGTCCGCAGTCACTTCGACGGCGTCGAGGTCCGTATACCCGGTGCACCGAAAGCCAATGAGATCGTCATCGCCATCGCCTTGACGACCGGTGGGCGGCCCCTGCCACGTGTCGGTGGGCTGCAGCGCGCGGACGTAATAGGAAAGGATGGACTGCGGTAACGCAAGTCTTTGGTCGACCTGTTGAGCGCCGGTTTTTTATCGAACGGTCGTCAATCCTTAAGGAAATAACCCAGGATCACTTTAGGAGTGCCAGCATTGCGAGGAATCGTCGCTGGTCCCTGGGTTTCAGCGGTGCCAGCACCTCGTCGCTAACCCGCTTTGCGATCGGCAAGGTTTCCAATGCGAAATCGATACCCTTTTCGGTGAGGGCAACCAAATTGACACGCTGGTCCTCATCCGATGGGACGCGTTGCAGGAGGCCCGGATCCTGCAGTCGCTGCAGCATAGGGCTCAATGTCGCAGTGTCGATCGCCGTCAGGCGGCCGAGATTGATCTGCGACATCGGTCCATAGCGCAAAAGGGTCGCGAGGATCGCCGATTGCGGTGGAGTCAGCGCATAACCTTCGAATGCTTTCTGGAAGATCGCCGTGGCTCTCTGATGCGCGAGCCGGATGATATGGGCATTGTGCTCCTCGAGCTTGTAGCCGATTTCGGCGAGCCGCAGGTCTATCGCCTCCCGCGATCTCGGCGCGTTATCCGCGGGTTGCTCGCGCGAACACTTGCCACCCTTCGGAGTTCGATCCTGGGTCTCGAGGGTTCCCATCGCTTATGCTTCGAAAATCTGGTTGGAAATCGCGATTTTACCGGCCAAGGCCGCGGTTACCGTCTCGGTGTCGGAGACCGTGCCGAAATGGGTGGCAATATCGTAAAGCGTCGAAACATGTTCGCGTGGTCCGGTCGCGGCACAGGCGTCGTGCGGCACGACGATATCGTAGCCCTGGAAAAAGCCGTCATGCACGGTCGATCGCACGCAGATGTTGGTGACGACACCAAAGACGACGAGCTGCGAGATCAGCATGTCTTTCAGCACGAGATCGAGGTCGGTCTGGAAGAAGGCCGAATAGCGGTGCTTGACGACGACGATGTCTTCGTCCTGCACTTCGAGATCGTCTATGACCTGCGTCGCCCAGGTATTCTCGACGCCATGCGGCGTGCGCTTCACCCATTCGCGATCTCGCCGCATGTTCTTGCGATGGGAATCGACGACGAAGATCACCGGCACGCCATTGGCTCGGGCAGCAGTGATCAGTGCCTTCTGCTGCGGCATCAGTGTTTCATAGCCGGGCAACACCATCCGTCCGCCGGGCTTGCAGAACTCGTTGATCATGTCGATGACGATGACTGCCGTCTTGGTCGGGTCGAGTATCGCTGCGTCATCGTGGCGGTGGGCGGAAAATACGTCGGTCATCCGAAAAACTCCGTGGTTCGTGGCGGGTCAGTCGCGCAGCAGCGTGTACATCAGTTCGAAGAAGCGGTCTGAATCGACACGGCTGGCCACCTTGCAGTTGGTCCCCAGTCCGCGCAGGTTCCAGTAGTCGGCAACCGTGGCGCCGAAAGTATGCGTCCCGGTCAGGTCGATCTCGACATGAGCGTCGCGCGTTTCAATCAAGGTCGGATCGATGACCACCGCCAGCGCCAGCGGGTCGTGTAGCGCGCCGCCGACGCCCATCTGGCCGCGATGCAGCTTCTCATAAAATTTCAGCCAGTCCAGAACGACCTCACCGAGCTTGGTGTCGATTTTCCGCAACTCGGCGAACTGCTCCTCTTCGACCAGCACGTGCATAGTGACGTCGAGACCGACCATGGTGATGTCGAGCCCGCTTTCCAGCACGATTCTAGCGGCCTCGGGGTCGCAGAAGATATTGAACTCGGTCGGAGTGATGTATTCCGTCCGCCGGTAGAAGGCGCCGCCCATCAGCACGATCCTGGCGATCTTGTGCTTCAGCTGCGGATATTTCAGCAGAAACATACCGATATTGGTCAAGGGTCCCGTCGGCACCAGAACCACCGGTTCTTCCGCCTCGGACAGCACCTTGGCGATGAAGTCGACGCCATGCATGTCGACGAGCGGCATCGACGCCTCGGGCAGATAGGTCGTGCCATCGAGGCCACTCGGCCCGTCAGCTGTGCCGAGCACGAGGGAGCGCGCCAGCGGCGAAACACAGCCGGCTGCGATCGGCACATCGGTCGCGCCGATGAACTCGAGAATCCTCCGCGCATTGGTGGTGGTGCGGTCAAGGGTGGCATTGCCGCAGACCGTCGTTACCCCGAGAAGGTCGATGGCTGGAGAGCGATGCGCCATGACCAGGGCGATGGCGTCGTCATGACCTGGATCGCAGTCTATGAGCACAGGGATTTTCTTCATCATCATTTTCCTATGCCAATGCGCCAATGGCGCTCTTAAACAATTTCAGGAATTTCTTGCCGTCGAGGTCCTGGCAGATGCGGGTCGTCGCAGGTCCGGAAAACGGCAGTATCTGTCGGCCGCGGAATGCCACCGTTTGGCCGCGCACCAAGCGTTCGCTGAGGGCAACATCTACGAACAGCGGCTCTGTCATGGAGAAGAATTCTGGATGCAGCACTGCACTCACCGCGATCGCGTCATCGAGCGGAAAGCCGACGAGCTTGAAGAACTCCCGCCAGATGTCGATGTAGATCGGAAACGTCCTCTGGACGTAGGACACCACGGTGCTGTCGGGATAGAGCGATCCGAGATCGTTCAGGTCGTCGCGCGTCAGCATGGAGGCAGCGACGCGGTTGTCCTCGCAGACGTCGAGCGGGACGAGGATGACTGGCGCGCCGCTGGCAAGCACCACGCGTGCCGCTTCCGGGTCGGCCCAGATGTTGTATTCGGAGACCGGTGTCATGTTGCCGGGCGTCTGGAAGCAGCCGCCGAGGACGACGATCTGCTTGACCAAACCGGCGATATCGGGGGCCATGCGCAGCGCCAGGGCAACATTCGTTTGTGGTCCGGTTGCGACGATCGAGATCTCGCCGGGATTGGCCCGCACGGTATCGATGATGAAGTCCGTGGCGTGCTTTTGCATCGCCTGGCGTTTCGGGGGAGGGGCCTTCGGATTGAAGTCCCTCAGCCGGTCGCCAAAGCGCGCCTGCAACTGCTTTTCGAAATTCACGGGCGCCAGCATGTCAGCGGCCGAATTGCCGACGATTGGACGGAAGGCGCCAGCGGCGACCGGGATATCGTCGCGGCCTGCCAGCGATAGCGTGTTGAGGACGACGTTGGTAACCTGCTCGATGTCGCCGGCCGCCCCGGTGCAGGCAGTGACGCCCTCCAGTGAGATACCTTCGCATCCGAGCGCAAAGAGGATGGCAAGGATGTCGTCACCGGCCGAGTCCACATCCAAAATTATTCGTTCCATCATGGCTCCGTGGCCTTACGCCCGTTTGAGAAGAGAGAAGCTTTCAAGCGTTTCCCGGACGACCTTTGGCCGCTGGCGGTAGGTCAGCCCGAACAGTGCCAACAGCGACACCAGATAGGGCACCATCAGCACGAGGTAGGAAGAGACGCCGAAGGTCTGTAGCCGCAGCGAGGCGGCGTCGGAAAAGCCGAACAGCAGGCAGCCGAACAGCACCTTCAGCGGGTCGCCATTTGAAAAGATCAGCACGGCGACGGCCATGAAACCGCGGCCCGACGACATGTTCTCGGCAAACATGGTGATATAGCCGAGCGACAGATGCGCACCGGCCAGGCCCGCGAGCACGCCGCAGAGCAGCGAAGCAATGTGCTGCATCCGCGCTGATGGGATGCCGATCGCCTCGGCTGCCTCCGGCTTCTCGCCGACGACGCGGATATAGAGGCCGAGACGCGTGCGATAGAGGATCAGCCAGACAAGGAAGACGGCGATGAAGGCGAAATAGACGAGTGGCGTGTAACCGGACAGCGCGCGGCCAACTTGGCCCAGCATGGCGATGCCAGGAATGTCGATCCGCGGCAGCCCGACAATGTCGCCGCGGACAATTGATCCACGCACGCCGAAGATCGCCTTGGTGAGCGAGATCGTCAGGCCGCCGGCGAGGATGTTGAGCGCCAGGCCGACGACAACCTCGTTGGCCCGTAATGTGACGACCAGCAGCGAGAACAGTCCGGCCATGGTCACGGCCGCTAGCACGCCGCATAGCACGCCGCCCAGCGCCGAGCCGGTCCAGATTGAACCGAGTACGGCGCAGAAGGCACCCATCAGCATCTGTCCCTCAAGGCCGATGTTGAAGATGCCGGCCTTGGTGGTGAAGGTGCCGCCGAGCGCGACCAACAGGATGGGCGCGGTCGTGCGCAAGGTTGCGGCAATCAGCGCCAGATTGAAGATCTTTTCTAGAATTTCCATCGACGCTCTCCCTGACGGCTGTCGCGGCGGCGGCGCACTAGAATCTGCGCCGAAACGCAGAGAATGATCAAGGCCTGGATCACCGTGATGATTTCGCGCGACGCCGTCGTCTCCACCTCCATCAGCAGCGATCCTGCCCTGAGCGCACCGAAGAATAGCGCCACGCCGACCATGCCGATCGGGCTGCCATTGGCAAGAAGGGCGGCGATCACGCCATCGAAACCGAAGCCCGGCGCAAAGCCTTCCATGAAGCGATGGTGCACGCCGAGCGTCTCGACACCGCCGGCCAGCCCGCCGACTGCGCCTGACACCAAAAGGATGACGAGGATGTTGCGCTTGACTTTAACGCCGCCATATTCGGCGAACTTCAAATTGGCCCCCATGGCGCTCATCGAGTAGCCGGCGCTGGTCCGCTTTAGGAACAGCTGCAGGCCAAAGGCAAGCGCGATGCCAATCAACAGCCCGAGATTGACACGGGAATCGTTCATCAGATGCGGCAGCTCGGCGGTGGCTGCAATGGGCGCCGTTTCCGACCAGCCGCCCGGGCGCTTGAAGACGCTGATCGTCAGATAGGACGTCAACAGCACGGCAACGTAATTGGCCAGGATGGTCGAGACGACCTCGTTGGTGCCGTAGCGGGCCCGGAAGAAGGCCGGTATCGCGACCCAGAGTGCACCCGTAAGGACGGCTGCCGCCAGCGCAACCAGCAAATGAATGACCGGCGGCAGAGTAAAGCCGAAACCGACCCAGGCGGCGGCAAAACCACCGACATAGAGCTGGCCTTCGACGCCGATATTGAACAGTCCGCCACGCAAGGCAATGCAGGCTGCCACACCGCAGATGATGATGGGGGTCGCCTGAAGCAGCGAGCCAGCGATGCGTTCGCTATTGCCGAACGCGCCGCGCAATAACGTCGCGAACACATGCGTGGGATTTTCGCCGACGGCAATGATGATGATCGCACCGCCGATTAGCGAGATGCCGATAGCCAGCATTTGGCCGAACATGCCCTCGGCCCAGTCGGGGAATTTCATACGGCGCTTTGGTGCGACCAGGACCGTTTGTGCGTCGTCGCGGCTCGCGGTCATGAGGCCACCTTCATTTCACCGGCCTGGCGTCCGGCCATCAGGAATCCGATCTCGTCCTCGGTCGTGTTGTCCGGATCGACTTCTCCGACGATACGCCCGGCAAACATCACCAGGATACGATCGGCCAGCTTGAGAACTTCGTCCAGCTGCACGGAGATCAGCAGTATTGCGGCGCCGATTTGCCGTTGCCGGATGATCTCGTCGTGGATTCCTTCCATGGCACCGATGTCCACGCCGCGTGTCGGCTGATCAATGAGCAGGAAGGGTGCTCCACGGGAGAATTCACGGGCCAACACGACCTTTTGCATATTGCCGCCGGATAGCGTCCTGACCGCGGCTCGATGGCCGGTCGCACGGATGTCAAACTGCTTGATCAGCCGTTCGGCTTGCTGCTTGACATGCGTCCAGCGAATGAAGCCGCACTTGGCAAACGGCGCTGAGTGCTGCCGTCCCATCAGGATGTTCGACGCGATGGAAGCCGAGGCATCAACGCCGCGCACCAATCTGTTACCTGGCACATGCGAGAGCCCGGCGATGCGAACGGTTAGCGGATCCTGCCCCTGCACGGGCGTCTGGCATAGTTGGATGACGCCGTGGCTCGGTTGGCGTAGGCCTGAAATCACTTCCGCCAGTTCGGTCTGGCCATTGCCATCGACGCCAACGATGCCGATGATCTCGCCGGCCCTGACCTTGAAATTGATGTCGCTCAGCGTCGGCAGGCCGCGATCGTCGCGGGCACAGACCTCGCGCAGATCAAGCACCGGCTCTCCCGTCACCGCGCCTCGCGGCCGGCGATCGAAATTGACGGCCCGGCCGACCATCATCCGGACGAGCTCGTCTTCCGAGACTTCGCTGGTCGGCCTGGTGCCGACCACGCGGCCGTCGCGAAGCACCGTGATCGTGTCGGAGACCTCCATCACTTCCGACAGGTGATGCGAGATGAAGATCACCGTCATGCCTTTTTCCGTAAAGGATCGCAGGATTCGGAATAGGTCCCGGCTTTCCTGCGGCGTCAGTACGGCTGTGGGTTCGTCCAAAATGACAATCTTCGCACCGCGGGCGAGCACTTTGAGTATCTCGACCCTTTGCTCGATACCAACCGAGAGCTCTGCAACGCGACGATCCGGATCGACCTGAAGGCCGAAGGCTGTCGACAGTTCGCGGACCCGTGCGCTCTGCGCTTTGCGATCGATGAGACCGCCTTTGGTGATTTCCATGCCGAGAAAAATGTTTTCGGCAACGGTCAGCGACGGCACCAGCTTGAAGTGCTGGTGCACCATGCCGAGACCGAGCGCGATCGCCTTGCGCGGCGAATCCATCACCACCGGTTCACCATCAATGCTCAGAACCCCTGCGTCTGGCTGGTAGAGGCCGAAGAGGACATTCATCAACGTCGTCTTTCCAGCACCGTTCTCCCCGACCAGCGCATGGATCTCGCCCTTGCGAACCGCGAGATTGACGTCGCTGTTGGCCGTCTGCGGGCCGAAGCGTTTTGTGACGCCGGACATTTCGATCGCGTAAGCCATCAAGCTCTCATCGTTTTCAACGGCCATTGACCTAAATCAAAAAGGAGGGACTTGGCGCGAATAGAATCGCCGCGCCAAGTTGGACCAAGATTCCGAACTGGAGACCCGATCAGACCCTGGGCTTTGCTCTACTTGTTTAGAGCCACGGAGATCGTGCCGTCGGCGACGCCCTTGCGCATAGCTTCAAGCTTGGTCATGACATCGGTCGGGATCTTGTCCTTGACCTGATCACAAACCTTCAGCTCGACGCCGCCTGACTTGATGCCGTAGAGTACGGAGCCGTCCTTAATAGGATCGTCGCCACTGACCTGGCCTTTGATCATGTTGTAGACTGCGATGTCGCCACGTTTCATCATGGATGCCAAGATGTTGCCCGGTGCGGTGGCGCATTGGTCGATGTCAACGCCGATCGCGTATTTGTTGGCGGCCTTGGCGGCTTGAAGAACACCCTCACCAGTCGGCCCCGCTGCCTGGTAGATTATATCGATGTCCTGACCGTACATAGCCATCGCCACTTCGCTGCCCTTGGCCGGATCGTCGAAGGTGCCAGCAAACACACTGTTGACCTTCACGTCCTTGGAAGCTTTGGCGACGCCCTGCTCCATACCCATAAGAAAGTTATGAATGACGGGGATGTCGCGGCCGCCGATGAAGCCGACTTGCGAAGAGTCGGCGAAGCCGTCAACTTTTTCCGCTGTCAACATGCCCGCAAGGCCGCCCGCGAGGTATGAACCCTCTTCCTCTGAAAATTTGACATAGGTCATCGTCGGGCTATCGAGCACGCCATCAATGAAGACAAAGCGTTGCTTTGGGTAGGCGGCATGCGACTTCTGGAGCGCGTCGACCAATTCCCAGCCCATGACGAAGATGACATCGTAATTGCCATCCTTGGCCAGGTTGTTGAATTGCTCCTCATAGTCGAGCGCGCGATTACCGGTGTCAACGATCTTCAGCTCGATGCCGAGATCCTTCTTGGCCTTGTCTAAGCCATTGACGATCGAAATGCCGAAGCCCTGCGAGAAATATCCCGAAATCGCCGCGACCTTGAGCTGAGCGGCATCCGCAGCCGTTGCTCCGAAGGCCAGAGTGGCGATCATCGCCGAACTGGCAAGCACTTTCCTGAAAATCGAAATCATGATCGTTCCCACTCTGTTGTTGTTTGTTAGCCCGAACCGCCGTTTCAAGCGCATCCCAGTCAGCGCAGGTCGATCTATATAGTTCGTGGACGAACTAAACTGAGCCGCAAATTCAACGTTTGTCAAGCAGGGTGCAATCAGAAATATTGTTGGACTACGGACGGATTTTTAGCTTAACTTGCTCTGCGACGCGGGGTCGGCGGAGGTAAATGCAGGGATGCATATCTTGGTGACGGGGGCTGCTGGACTGCTTGGCCGCCATGTGGTGGAGGCTTATCGTGCCGCCGGCTTTGCCGTTACGGCCATGGACATCGTCGGCAACGAAAGCGGCGATATAGTCGGGGCCAACCTTTGCGACCTTCCTACAGCGACGGCACTGATCAGGGACGTTGATTGCGTGGCGCATATCGCATCGATACCGCGCCCCGTAGGCTACGCGACAGATGATGTCTTCAGAACGAACATGGCCCTGATGTTCAACGTGCTGACCGCCATGGAAACGGCCGGCATAAAGAAACTGTTGTTTGCCTCATCCTTTAGCATCATCGGCCTGCCGTTTGCGCCGGCTCCGGTGCAGCTCGATTTTCTGCCAATCGACCAGTCCCACAGAGCCCAGCCGCAGGACATCTATGCCGTGACAAAATGGCTGGGTGAGGAGATGGTTGAAGCCTGGGTCAGACGCACCGGCGGGACGGCAATGAGCATCCGGATGCCCTGGATACAAACACCGGAGAGTTTCTTCCGGGATGTCGGGCCGCGCCGCCAGAGCTCTGATGCGCCTCTGGATCTTTGGGCCTATATCGACGCAAGGGATGCCGCAGAGGCTTTCGTCCGGGCTGCCAGAGCAGAGGCGACAGGTCATGAACGCATCTTCATTTCGGCCGACGATACCTATAGTGAAACGCCGTCACATCAACTGCTCGAGACGCACTATCCGGATTTGGAACTGCGGGAATATCTAGATGATCACGGTAGCCTCCTGTCGAATGCGTTGGCGAAGGATCTTCTGGGGTTTCAGCCACGTTATTCCTGGCGTTCTTACCCTGACCCGCTGGTTGCACACGAGATCTGAATCAAGAAGAGGCGTGCATCGAAATGACATTCGTACAGGATTTTGCAGGCAAGACAGTGCTTGTCACCGGCGGTGGCGGGGTCATAGGCAGTACGGCCGCCAGGATGTTTCTCGAGCGCGGCGCGAACGTCGTGCTGGCAGATATCGACGGGCAGACATTGGAAAGTAAGGCGTCAATGTTCGGGGTCGGGGACCGACTGGCAATTGTTGCTGGCAACTTGTCCGACGAGACCGCGGCGAAGGGAGCGGTCGATCTCGCTCTCAGGACATTCGGTCGTATCGACGTCGTCTTCAACAATGCGGGCATTTCGGGCATCGTCGCGCCGGTACATCTGCTCGAGGCGTCGGACTGGGACGCCATTGTCAACGCCAATCTTCGTAGCATGTTTCTTGTGTTGAAGTTTGCGGCAGCGGCGATGGTAAAACTGCAGATTGCCGGCAAGATCGTGAACATGGGATCATCAATGGCCGGATGGGACGTCCTTTCTGGAGGCGCTGGCTATGCCGCCACCAAGAGCGCCGTCGTCGGCCTGACCAAAGTCGCCGCCCTGGATCTGGCGCGCTATGGTATACGAGTGAACGCGGTATGCCCCGGTGTGATTGAGACGACGCTCGGTGTGCCCGGCATGCGAGGGGATGAAGACATTAAATCGGCGGTCGAGCATTTCGCTGAGCGGATTCCGCTCCGGCGGATCGGTCAGCCGGAAGACGTGGCAGAAATCGTTCTGTTCTTGGCCTCGGATGGGGCGCGCCACGTCAGTGGCGCGGCGTGGCTGGTGGATGGTGGACAGACGCTGCAAAGCTTCTCAAATGCGCCGACAAAGGGCGTGTATCCAAAGCGGATCAGGTCGATGGATGAGTAGATTGATCGATAACGCTGCTGGGGCCATTAGCTCAAAGTAGGTGGTGAAAAGAGCTCGGAGAATTTAACTCTGAATTCCGCTATGAATTGCGGTGAAACAGAGCGTTAGCCGCGCCTGCGCTGTTCCGTAGATAAGGCGGATGAGCTGTTCATCGAACACGTAACTCTGGGCTTGGCTGCATCTTTTCGATGGGGCAGGCAACGCATGTTTTTCGAACCACCACCAGAAGAGGTACCGGAAAAGACCATGTCCAGGCGAATTGCAGTGATCGGAGCGGGCATCAACGGCCTTGCCGTGGCCCGACAGGTTATGCTGGATCATTCGGGCATTGCCGTCACCGTCTTCGAAAAGGAGGCGAATGTTGCCCAGCACCAGTCGAGCCACAATTCTGGCGTCGTGCATGCTGGCCTCTATTACGAGCCGGGCAGCCTGAAGGCGCGGCTTTGTACCCGCGGCGCCGAACTAATTCGCGACTACTGTGTCGCCCACGCGCTGCCCTATGACGAATGCGGCAAGCTTGTGGTGGCGCTCAAGGACGAAGAACTGCCGCGGCTGGAGGCGATCCACAGGCGGTCGATCGCCAATGGCGTGCCTGGGGTCAGCCTGATCGGGCCTGAGCGGATGCGCGAAATCGAGCCGAACGGCGTCGGCATCCGGGCGCTACACTCGCCGCGCACGGCCATAGTCAGCTACGAGGTGGTAGCCAGGCGCATCGCCGCCGAAATCAAGGAGTGGGGCGCCAGCCTCAGGCTCGGGACGAAGGTCGCCAAGATCACCGAAAGCAGCGACGGCGCCTATGTCGAGGGTGCCGAAGGGCGGCTCGACGACAAGCCCTACGACCATGTCATCGCCTGCTCAGGCTTGCAGTCGGATCGCCTGGCGTGCGCCTCGGGTGACGGGGACGAACCGCGCATCGTGCCGTTCTTCGGCCTCTACTACGTCGTCGACGCCGCCTTCAGAAAGCACGTAAAGGGGCTGATCTATCCGGTTCCGGATCCGCGCTTTCCCTTTCTCGGGGTGCACTTCACTAAGCGCAT
The DNA here is from genome assembly GCF_007000325.2 of Rhizobium rhododendri. GTDB lineage: Bacteria > Pseudomonadota > Alphaproteobacteria > Rhizobiales > Rhizobiaceae > Rhizobium > Rhizobium rhododendri. The sequence continues at coordinate 623,575 of NZ_CP117268.1, forward strand.
CGACGGCGAGATTACTATCGGCCCGAATGCCTTCATCTCGCTCGGCCGCGAAAACTATTCCGGCCGCCGCTTCGACCTGCGCGACATCGCCGATTTTGTCACCTTTCCCGGCTTCTGGAAATTTGCGGCCCGCAACAAGGCGGTGGCCATCCGAGAACTGAAGACCGTTCTCAGCCAGAACACCTTCGTGGCTGAAGCGGCGAAATATGTTCCGTCCCTTGCAGACGTAAAGGTAGTGCCCGCTACCCGAGGTATCCGCGCCCAAGCTATGAAGAACGACGGCCGGTTGGTAGATGATTTCGTTATCCGCAAGGCGCGATATGTGACCCATATTCGCAACGCGCCGTCGCCCGGCGCCACATCATCCTTAGCAATTGCCGAGCACATCGCGAAAGAGATCGGGGCATTCCAATAGGGTCCATAAATTTGGTCTGGCAACTAGCGTTGAGCCAGTCGATGTCCCGATGACCGAATCTCAACTCGATTCTCGAACTCATGAGGTTCCATAAATGGGCGTTACGCTTTCATCCGGTTGATTTCGTAAGAATAAATTTTGCGGCTGAGTGGTCGGCGGTTCGGTTCCTATCAAGCGGAAGGCTATATAAACGCGTCATCGTTTTCCCCCTTTATGGCCAGAGACGGTTCATTTCCCAAGTCAACCCGTCTCCAGCAAGGGCGTACTGCAGACGGATATGGTTACGATCCGTTGCTCCTTGCCAGAACTCAACAACGACGCGAGAGACGGCATACACGCGCCAACCCGGTGCAACGTGGTCAGGGTTGGCTGCCAGGAAGGCCCGGGCGTCAACAATACGTCGCTCGAGCTCTTGCCTATCTTTCAGACCGTCGCTTTGCTTCGATGCGATCGCGCTCACTTTCGAACCCGCGGGTCGGTCCAGAAAATCCTCGGCGCATTCTTCGGCAGAAAGCGCGACGGCCTCGCCACGTATACGAACCTGCCGACCAAGGTCGGGCCAATAGAATGTCAAGGCGACCTTTGGCATCGACCCTATCTGCTTGCCCTTAGGGCTTCCGGCCTTCATTGCGAAGTGCCAGCCGCGCTTGTCGACATTTTTTAAAATAATAACTCGGGCATCCGGCCAGCCGTTCTCATCTGCCGTGGATAGCGTCATCGCATGTGGCTCTTTGATGCCAGCAGCCAAGGCATCGTCAAGCCATATTGTGAAAGCAGCGTGCGGTGTGTCGGGAAACCCCTCCACGTCCATATGAGGAAGCGGTCCTTTGAGGGAGGGTATCTGACGCAACTTGTCTTTCATCGACAACTGGCCCGGATTAGAGCTGCTCATGGTCGGTGTTCCTTGGGGATAATTGCGGGGATTGTGGACAGGGCTGTCGCGGAAAATCCGATATCGTGAGTGTCTCGCCCAAGTAGGATGGTCGACAACCCAGCAGCTTGACCGCCAGCAATGTCCGCGTCGGGGTTGTCGCCAATCATCCACCGAGCCCGACCGGGAGCCAGCGATTCAATCGCATATCGGAAAAGTGCTGGTGATGGTTTTTCAAGGCCGATCTGCCCTGAACAAAAGACTTTATCGAAATGGATGCTAAGCCCCAACCCATCCATCAGCGATGGGAGCTCGGGAGCAAAGTTGAAAATAACTGCGTGGTGCCAACCGAGGGCAGACAGGTGTTCCAATACCTCGACGGCGTCTGGGTCTACCTGCCAACCAGCAAGATCCAGATAGATCTCGCGCGATCTTATTGAGACCGATATGGCCAAAGTCTTTTCCATGCCAAGGGTGACAAGAGCCGTTTCGGCGGCGGCGAGGATAGGGCTCCACCATCCATCTGCGTTTCCTGCCCAGGAATGCGCAAGTTCGTCACGGTGCCAGGGGAAGGCACCTGATAGGAATGGCCTGATGATATCAGCAGTACAGGTGAATGTGGGATCGGCAACAGTGGCTGCAGCTTCCAAAGCGCTTGTATAGCGCCCCTTACGTACGGCAAGCGTTCCCTCAAAATCCCAGAGGAGGTAGTTTTTTGAAACCTGGTTTGACAACATCGAGAGCCCTGGAACGTATGACCTCTTAACGGTATGATTGTCCCTAAAGAGGTATATACCTCTATCATCGTCAACATGACATTGGAATGACAAAGGGCATGGGCCTTATAATGTCGAACGCTAAATCTGAGAAGCAACCGCTATGGCTGCAGACGGCTCACAAAATCCGTAGACGGATAGAAGAAGGCGTCTTGAGGCCCGGCGAGAGAATGCCTTCAAGTCATCAGATTGCCGAAGAGTTTGCGATCAACCGCATGACGGCCCGGCGTGCCCTGGCAGAGCTGGAGAAGGACGGGCTTCTTCGCATCCTTCATGGTAACGGCACCTTCGTCGCCGATGCACCGATACCGTATGCCATTGGGACCAGGGTAAGGTTTGACCAAAATCTGGAAGCCGTGGGCGCCGTTCCGGAAAGAATAGTCCTTCGGCGCTGGTTGGAACCGGCAACTGAAGAGGTGGCAGCACAACTGGCGTTGTCGATCAGAGCGCCGCTCATTGTGATGGAGATCGGTGCTTATGCCAGCGGCCATCCAATCGGGATTGGGAGGCGTTATTGCTGTGCGACAAGATTTGCTGGTTTCGCAGAGATTTTTGAGGAGCTTGGCTCAATCAGTATGGCGCTGAAGCAGTTCGACATTGACGATTTTCAAAGAGCCAGCACAATCGTCGTCGCCAGGATGCCGACGACCGATGAATGTGAGTTTCTCAGGTCCTCGAAATCTCAGCCTGTCTTGGCATACAGCGCGATCGATGTGGCTCCGGCGGACGAGCCGATATCCTATTTTACGGGTTGTTTTTCGGCTCGTGCGGTTGAAATGCACATTTTCGCCTGAGCACTCGACGGTTCGATCCTCTCCAAGGCGAGAGGTCGCCTGATAGCGGTGTGATCGTCTCAACGAACCGATCCACTTCTCTCGGCAAGCCTTGTCTTGAGAGCCAAAAGCTATCACTGGCGCGTCTGGCGACCTCGCCTGTCGAGGTGAGCCCATCCTCCGGGGAAGGCTGCCAATAGACTCTTGTCAGCCGATCAGACCTTCGCTCTCTATGCCCTTCGTCAGCTCCAACGCCTGGTGCTCGAACAGTCTGCGATAGATCCCGTTCCTCCGTCGTATAAGGCGAGCGTGGGTATCTTCCTCAGCGATATGTCCGTGTTCGCCGCCCGTATATCCTGCCAGGGAGCAGCTGGCTGCGGTGCCCTGAACCGCATGGGCCCTAACGGTGGTGCGGCGAAGGGAATGCCGCGCCAGCTTCGCACCCCATCCGTCACGATGCCGGCGAAGAAGCCGCTTTCGATCTCAACGGCGAGACTGCCGTGGGGGCTCTGATCAGACATGCGCTGCTCCTTCGAGTGGCGCCGTTTCTGTTGTCAATGCTTGGCGCGGAATGGGCGTGGGACCATCCAGCCCCGGCAAGAAAAAACGAGATCCGTTCCGCAGTGATGGAGAGGGTAGCCGGCGTCGCCTCACAGGGCGACAAACCGAGTGCCGACGCGCGCATGGGCGGCGCTATGGCAAGGTCCCACAGAAATTGCGCATTGGCTACGATCGCGTGCTCCTCTGCCGGCTGGACAAGGCGAAGAATAGGGTAAAGGCGGCTCGTGGCCCGAAGCGGACGTCTTCCAGCACTGGCACGATCTCCGGAAAATGGTCTGCCTGCGCGACAAGGGTAAGTTCCATCGCGATGATGTCCGGATGCAGAAAGAAACGAAGCAGATCCTGGCAAACGTTCAGCAACTGATCGGCTACGGCCCGATCTCCGGCGCATTTCACAACAATCTCGTCCAGATGCCAAACATCGCCGGGGCGGCCCTGCCGTCTCCGCAAGTTGTGGGCGATATGGGGTCCGAACTTGGCGATCCAACGGCGGATCGTCTCATATGAAATATCTCTCTCACGCTCGAGTAGCATTAGCTCAACTTCACGAAGGCTCAGGTTGAACGGTAGGTAAAGCCAGGCCGCGTGAGAAACGATCTGCGGCCCAAAACGGTGACGCTTGATATCCGGTGTTTGCATCGCCGAAATTTACGCCCAACCCAAAACGTAGGCAACTGCAAGCCGGTGAACTTGACAACACCCATGCAGGGATATCTGTTCTCGAAACCTGTGTTTGAATCGGTAGCGAAGGATATCGCAGCTCTCAAAACCTGCCAGATTTGAGCAAACGGATGTTTTCCAACATAGTCGAGTGCTTTTGCGAGAGGCGGTTGCGTCACTATTCGATACCGGAAAGACCGAGCAACGTCCCCTCGACATGCGTGCGGGTTTGGCCGCCGATCCAGACCTGGCCCTCGTCATCCCGGCCCACATGAACACGCCCATTACGACCGAGACAGGTGCCCTGCGCGGCTATGTAGTCAGTATCCACCACGCGGGTCGCAAACAGCCACTGCGCCAGCGAGGCGTTGAGACTGCCGGTAACCGGATCTTCCACTATCGTTCCCAGATTGTCGGTGAAGAAGGCACGAACCTCGAAGGCGGCATCGCCGCCGAGAGCATGGGGGCCAATCACGCCGATGTCGATCCGCCGCGGCCAGCTCCGTGCCGGCTTGAGCGACAGAAGCTTTTCGGCCGATGCCAGCCGGATGCCGAGCCACCCCGGACCGTTGTCGATCCAGGCAGCATCGACGATCTCACGGCTATCGATACCAAGGAACTCTTGCGCTTCCAGTCGCTCCCCATGGGATGGCGCGCCCGAGCGGATGAGAGGCGGAGCAGCGAAGGAGAGCCGGTCCTGATCGCGCCGAATTTTGACCAGACCCGCCCCGCACTCTTGGATGATATTTGATCCGCCTTTCGGCACCCAGCCGCTCTTCAGCCAAACGTGGCAGGTGCCGAGTGTCGGATGCCCGGCGAACGGCATCTCCCGATCCAGCGTGAATATCCTGACGCGATAGTCGGCGACCGGATCTATAGTCGGCAGCAGGAAGGTCGTCTCCGACAGGTTGAACCAGCGCGTGAGGCGCTGCATCTCCTCGGTGGGAAGAGCCTCCGCACCGATGATGACAGCCAGAGGATTACCGGAGATCGCGTCCGAACCAAAAACGTCGACCATTTGAAACGAAAGGCTCATTCGATTTTACCTCCCAGACGCGAGCAGCTTCAGACCCGCAACAGTGAACAAGGCGCACAAGCCGCTTTCGATCCACCGTCGCAGTCGTCCGTAAATGGCGATCATCGGCGCAGTCGAGAACAGCACCGCATAGCCTCCAAAGACGAAGACGCCCAGCAGCGCGCAGCCGCCGATGATCGTCGGCAGCACGCCGGAGGGCGTATCGTTCCGAAGCCCCAGCGACATGATCGCGATCCATGAGAGGACCGCCTTTGGATTGCCGATGTGCATGAGAATGCCTTGTCGATAGAGCTGGCGATAGCGAGGAGGAGGCACATTGGTCCGTGTCGTCAGCACGTCGGAGGTCTCGCGCATGGCCGATCGTCCCGCGCGAAGCGCCAGATAGAGCAGATAGACACCGCCCAGAATTTTGATGACGAAAAGCGCGTCCGCATAGGCCGCCAGCACTGCGGACATGCCCGTCGCGGCGAGGATCGCCCAGAAGAGCGATCCCGTGATGACGCCGCCCGCCAGTGCAAGGGCGGGACCGCGACCGTCGCGCATCGCCGTTGCCATGATCGCCATGTTGCTCGGCCCCGGACTGGCCGTCGCGAGGAGATAGGTGGCATAGACGAGCCCGATCTGGCTGGCGATCATCGAACGGTCTCCCCAAGTAGCCGCCGCTCCCCACGCGGATCAAGGTCGCCGCGATAGACGATGTGGGTCTTGTTTACATCGGGGTCGCGCAGATAGGCATCACAATACCCCTCGCCATAATGCGTACGGGCGCCCGGTACGCCCTCATCCGTGCCGATGTTCGCCAGCCCCGAGGTCCATGACGCGTTCACCGCTTCGGTTGTGGGCGCTAGGAAAGCGGCGATACTGCCGTTGCTAACCGTTGCCGGTCGCCCGTCGTGCGGGCTGTACACATAGAAGCGCGGGAGTGGCGCGTCCCCAGACACCCAGCATAGTGCCAGAGGGCCGTCATCGGGGTTGACGTCACGTTGCCGCAACCCGAGCGGTGCGAGAAGTGCATCATAAAAGCGGCCCGCTCGCTCAGGACCCCGGGTTCCGACAGTGACATGGCTGAACATGCGCCCTCCATGCGTCCGTCTTGGCGGACGTACGCTCATTAATTGATCGAGCTTGCCCTCCTATCAATTGTTACACTTGTGCGCTATTTGAATAGTGTCACATGACACTTTTGAGGTATCCGGCATGCGCATCCAATCCCCTTGGGCACCGCGCCTCGCGGACATCGAAGCCAGCACCGCTGACCGGCTGGTCCTAGCACTTGCAGACGACATCATTGAAGGGCGATTGAAAGGTGGCGACCGTCTGCCAGCCCATCGCGATCTCGCATGGAAACTCGGGATCGGTCTCGGCACCGTAACCAAAGCCTATGGCATCGTTGAGAGGCGCGGCCTGACGCGGAGCGTCAAGGGTCGAGGCACCTTTGTGACAATACATCAGGCCCACGAAGGGCGGCAGATCGACCTTTCGTCCAACACGCCGCCGGCCATGCTCACCGAACGCCTCCTGACACGCACGCTGGCCGGGATCGCCAGGAGGATCGACGCAGACCAGCTCAATCTCTATGCGCCGCCTACCGGGCACCTTGAACATCGCCGTCTCATGGCACGCTGGCTGGAAACACAGGGCGTACCGGCCGACCCATCATGTGTGGTCCTTACAGGCAATGCCCGTCAGGCTATCGCACTGGCTTTCGATCTTGCCTGCGGTCGGCAAGGGGTTATCCTGACCGAGAGGCTAACCTACCCCGGTGCGATTGCACTCGCCCGGCGCAAAGGACACCGGATCCTCGGTGTTGAAATCGACGCGGAAGGCATGATCCCGGAAGCGCTTGCGACAGCCCTCGCTAGTGAAAAGGATGGCGAAAAGGTAGTCTATCTCACGCCGACGCTGCACAATCCTTCCACCGCGACAATGGGATCGGCACGACGACAGTCGATCGTCGATATTTGCTGCCGTGCCGGCGCCCGGATCATCGAAGACGGCGTTTATGCCTTCGCGTCCGGCCTGCCGCCGCTGGCAGCTTTAGCGCCGGACATTACGCTTCACGTCAATGGATTTTCGAAGTCGCTTGGGCCGGGATTGCGGATCGGCGTGCTGGCGCTACCGCCCGCTATGATGGACGCGGCAGAGGACATCGTGCGGGACATGCCGATGCAGCCGGCACCTCTTTCCTGTGCGCTGGTGGAGGAGTGGCTGGCGAGTGGTGTCATCGCATCGGTTCAAAAGGATCTCGTCCATGAAGCTGCGCGCAGATCGCGTTTGGCCGCCTCGGTTCTCGGCGCCGCCGGTCTCATCACCGATCGGGCAGCGTGCCACGCCTGGCTGCCCGCGTCGCGCGATTTCGCCGATAGCCTCGTCACAGCCGCTGCCGCGATCGGAGTCAAGCTTACGCCCCCTGCATCGCTAATGGTCGAAAGCGAGGATCAAACGACCGGCATCCGGCTTTGCCTCGGCGGGCCGTCGTTCGACGAATTGACGCTCGCCCTAAGCGGGATCTCAGGACTATTGAAGAATGCGCACTATATCAACGTCGGTCGTCAAAACTCGGGATGATCCGCGCCGACATTGGAGCCTGATGGCGGCGGATAGGTGGACCTGAATAGCCGAGGACGTTCGGCCTCTCTCGGGACTCGCCAAACACGACTGCTTCGCCTTCCCAAGCCGCGCTTGTCAGCCCGTTCATGCCAAAACACCTGAGCGCCTTGAGAAAAGGCTGGATTGGAGGGCGGCAGAGAGCCATAGAAGCACGCAAGGTGCGCTGGACCTCCAGCCAAACATAGAAGCGCATACCGTCGATAGACGACGATAATCCTCGTGGCATTCCCCTCTTTGCGTTACGCCAAGCCGTCCTTGTCGCCGAGGTGCTGAACTTCCATTACGCGGCAAATGTTCTTGGAACAACCCAATTGAACGTCAGCGCCCGGGTCAAGGGATTGCCAGATGCCTGAACGGGAAAAAGCGGACATGGAACGCATCAAGCGCTTCTTCGCGCCCGTAATCTCGTCGGACACCTTCGTCCAATTTCCGAAGCAGGGCGCTTAAACGCGAACTCGAGCGTCGCCACAACAGACTCCCATTGTAGGCAGCCAGCTTGTCTACTATCGTGATACGATGAGCAAAGAAGATGATGTCGACCGTCGTATTGGTGCCCGCGTCCGGATTGAACGCGAGAGCAGAGGATGGTCTCTCTCAGAGCTTGCGGAGAAAGCGTCGGTCTCTCGCGCCATGATCTATAAGGTGGAGCACGGAAATAGCAGTCCGACGGCCAATCTTCTTGGAAAGCTCTCAGGCGCGTTCGGATTGAGCATGTCTACGCTGATGGCCCGTGCCGAAATTAAACAGGGGCGTATGCTCCGAAAGGCCGAGCAGCCTCTCTGGACCGATCCGGCAACAGGATACATTCGCCGACATGTATCGCCGCGATCAGATTTTCCTTTCGATATCATACACGTAACTCTCCCGGCAGGTACGGAGGTGGCGATGCCGGCCGCAGCCTATGCTTTCATTCGACAGCTCATCTGGGTTCTTTCGGGAGAGCTCGTGTTCGTTGAGGGCGGGTCTCGGCATGCGCTGATGGAAGGCGATTGCCTGGAGCTTGGCCCACCCACGGACTGCGTTTTTATAAACGAGACGGATTCGGGCTGCACCTACGCTGTTGCTGTGCTGACTACCTCGTAGGTCGCTAGCCGAATTCTCACACACCGTTTCAGCAACGTTGCATTTCGCTGCCTCGAAGCAGCACTAACTGGCTTGTCGCCAATCGTCTACTATGGTAGCGATACGTAACTACATAGTAGACGAATTGAGGGCAATATGGAAATTCGAGACGCTGCTCCGGCGGATGTTAGGGCCATTGCAGATATCTACAACCATGCGGTCGTGAACACCACTGCGATCTGGAACGACGCGCAGGTGGACGCTTCCAATCGTGCGGCATGGTTGGCGGATCGGGAGCGGCTCGGCTATCCGGTTTTGGTTGCCGCTGAAGATGACGGCCAAGTTCTTGGCTACGCTTCGTTCGGAGATTGGAGAGCATTCGATGGCTATCGCCATACTGTTGAACACTCGGTCTATGTGGGTATCGAGCAACGCGGCAGGGGTATTGGCGAAGCTCTTATGCGGGCGCTGATAATTCGCGCAAGAGAACTTGGCAAGCATGTTATGGTGGCCGGGATCGAGGCGCGGAATGTCTCTTCAATAAAGCTTCACGAGAAGCTTGGCTTCGAGACTGTCGGCAACCTTAAAGAGGTTGGAACCAAGTTCGGTATATGGCTTGATCTCGCGTTCATGCAAATCATTCTCGATGCCAGGAAAATACCTTACGAAGGTTGAGCGCGATGTTGGACCTCGGCGTATTCTTCATGCTGGTCGCAGCGGGTGCCGCGATAGTAGGTCAAAACATACTGATGGTGCAGATCTCCGGAAGCGTTCCGACCGTCCTGATACCGCTTGCTATGAATGCAGGCGTTGGGCTCGTCAGCTTATTGCTATGCGGAAGCCCATAAGCCTCCGCTTCCATTGCGGGTCTACCATGGAATGCCCCGAGAGCGTGGCGCGAGACGGGCCATCATCTGCGAGGAGTGAATATATTGGCAGCGCCGCTCCCCGAACGAAGCTCATTTCGCCGCCGAACTGCTGATCGTAAGCGCGGAAAGTCTGCAGCTCAGTGGCTCGGCTGCTCTATTCAAGGAGGACCGCTCCATTGCCGCTGGCGCCGAGTATGTCGCCAGGGTTGCGCAAAGGACAGTCCTTGACGGATAGGCACCCGCACCCGATACATCCTTCAAGGTTGTCTCTCAATTGCGTGAGCTTGTCCATCCGCTTTTGAAGCGCTGCTCTCCACAAATCCGCCAGATTTTTCCAATCTTCCGCATTCGGCGTTCGCCCATTCGGCAGCGACAACAACGCATGACGAATTTCAGCAAGCGGGATGCCGGCCTGCTGGGCGATTTTGATGATAGCAATGCGGCGTAAAACCTCTCGCGGATAGCGCCTTTGATTGCCGGAATTACGCGAGGCCGACAACAGCCCTTTCGCCTCATAAAAGTGGATGGTGGACACGGCAACGCCACTGCGCCTGGCAACCTCGCCCACCGCAAGCTCCCGATGAATATCTATTTGTGTCGTCATGGCCCTTGACCTCAACCATAGTTGAGGTCGTATGAACCGTATCAGCTCATCAATCAAGCGTCGGCAACGGCGTTCAGTACGACAGACAAGGAGTTGATCCGTGATCTCAATTAAAGGACTTTACGAAACCCACCTGACCGTTTCGGATCTTGGTCGCTCCATTGATTTCTACCAAAATACCGTAGGTCTGGAATTGGCGCACACTATCCCGGAGCGAAACGTGGCGTTCCTGTGGATCGGCGGGCGTGAACGATCCATGCTCGGTCTCTGGTCCATCCAGAGCTCTCCCTTACGAATGAAGCTGCACATCGCTTTTCAGACGACGATCGATGAAGTCACGGAGGCTCCTGCCTACTTGCGCTCAAAGGGCATTGTTCCTCGAAATGGCGCAGGAGACGAAATCCAGGAGCCCATCGTGTTTCCCTGGATGCCAGCCTCCAGCGTTTACTTCAATGATCCTGACGGACACTCACTCGAATATATTGCAATTTTGCCGGGACAGGCTAGGGCGGACATACCCGGTATAACTACGTTCTCGAAATGGAACCGGCTACACGATGTCGAAGGATAATGCATGCTCAGTCGAACATAGGATATGAACGTAGTTGGGGGGGACATCTGCTCACAAAATGCCTCGATCCGTTGTTTTCGTTGGAAAAGGCGCTCTATGAGTAAGGGGCAATGGTTCGATTCCTATCAAGGCGAAGACGTTGTGATCTGGTCTAGAACCTGTGAGAGTGCCACCTTGATCTTAGCATGACTGCGCGCCAACCAATCCGCTCTTACCCAAAAAGAGGTGAGTGGATATTGCTTGAAACTTTTGCCCAAGAGGGCTATGTAGGGAGCGTCATGGGCTGCCACACGACTCCTTCGGGAAGTGCAAAAGGGTGGCCCTTCTTATTTCATGGCACTTATTCCTTACGTCAAGGCGCACGCGACGGCGGCGCAGAGGATTGCCCATCTGAGGGCAAAGGGGCTGGTTATAAGCCGCCCGAATGTCGCTGCCCGGAAAATTGAGGCCATCGGCTATGAACGTCTTCGCATTTATTTTCTGAGCCGCAGGCAGACGAACGTCACGGGCAAGCCCTTTATAGCCGGCACGAAGTATCACGACATCATCAGCCTATATGAATGCGATGCCGAGTTGCGTGACGCCTGCTTTCTTACCGTCGGGCAGTTCGAACTGCTGTTACGCAACAGCATGTCAGAGGCTTTGAGCGCGGGGTTCGGCAGTCATCCCTACTACCATGCAAGTGCATTCAAGGATTCGAGTGCAAATCTCAATGCCCTTCAGACCTTCGCCAAGGTGTATGGGGCTTCCAAGGACCGGAGGGCGAAGCACTATCGGGACACGTATAGCACCCCTGTTCTGCCGCCGATCTGGACGATGAAGGAATTTCTGACATTCGGAGCGTCTTCGCGGATTTTTCAATGCCTCGAAGGTTCAATCAAAACAAACATTGCGGCTCAATTCGGAGTGGGTTCGGATCAGGTTTTCACTAGCTGGATCGAAGCCCTTGTGGATTTACGTAACATCTGCGCTCACCATGACCGGCTTTTCAATCGCAGCTTACAAAAGCAGCCAAGTCGATTAAGAAGTGCGAGCGTTCCGACAGCGGCGCCAAACAAGCTGAAAGCTATCCTTGAATGCCTCGATTACATGCTCTCCAAACGAGGCTCCCCAGCCGGTATTAGCGATAGGGTACGCCGCATTATATTACAGTACCCCGAAATGCAGCTGGCTGAAGCCGGCTATTAGCAGATCCGCTGCACAGCTCGATAGCGCAATGACTGGGTCTGCGGTTCGTGTCACGAGATAAAATCCCATTAGAGCGACCACGAAAAAGAATATTTCTCAAGGATTTAGCAAAGTCGACTTAGGGGCCGGCTGTTCGGTTCCTTTCAAGCGCAATCGACTGTTTTGTCCACCCTCGGCACTTTACAACAAATTCAGCCGAAGGATGACTGGCGACACAGCTCAGGAGAAGTTTTCAAGCACCGCCAGGAACGTGTGCCGGTCGCCCTGTCCCTCCGTCAGCTTGACGCGCTCTTCGATGTCGGCGAGGTGGTGGTCCATCAGCTCTTTCGCTTTAGTGGCATCCTTGGCCTTCACGGCGGCCACGATCATGCGGTGGTGGTCAGCACCGCAATCATCCTTTCGGTCTTCCTCGTAAAGGGCCATGACCAGCGAAAGGCGCGCCACGATCTTGGCCAGCATCTCGGTCAGAACGGCATTGCCGGCAATCTCCGCCAAGGCGATGTGGAACTTGCCGGACAACACGGTCTTGGATTTCTCATCGCCATGATGATGGATGTGCTCTTCCTCATCCGTCAGCCTCTGCAGTGCATCGAGCTGCTCGTCCGTTGCCCGCTCCACCACGAAATCGAGCAGCATCCCCTCGATTTTGCGGCGTGCCTCGAACAGGCTTTTAGCCTGCTCGATACTCGGCTCGGCCACAAAGGTACCTCGGTTTCTCTTTCGCTCCAGCAGATGGTCGCTTTCAAGAACGCCGAGTGCCCCGCGCACGACCGTGCGGCTGACGCCAAAGTGCTCGGCGATCGCCTCTTCCAGGATTTTCGTGCCCGGCTTGAGCGCGCCTTCGCCGATGGCGTTTGCCAGCGTCGTACGGATACGCTCGGAAATATCGTCGTTGTTGTCGCTTGTATCCACTGGGCTGGTGCCGGCGGGAATGGATTTGGCGCTCTGGCGGCGCGACTTCTTCATGGGGGTCTCCGGTCCTGCCTGCCCATCGACATGAGAGCGGCAGATCATTCAAATCAGATATTCGCCTGCGATAATTATTTCCATAATTATCTTCTTGCGTAAACAGCTTTGCTGGCAAGGTAATCTCGGTCCAGATTCGCTGGCGAGACTATCGCCAGCGAATCCAGCTGTTTCAGGCGGCCTTCTGCCGCGAGACAGTCGAGGACAGGGGAATGCCCTTGTCGATGCAGATCGACTCGATATGGCTGGCTGATGCCTGGATGAAGCCGATGGCTTCATTGAAACCGTAAGGCTGGTTCTCGTAGGTCGGGTAGCCGTACTTGCTGCTCTCGTAGCCTTGCCAATCCATGACTTCGCCAGAGCGGACGCGAGCGTCGTAGGCCTCGATCATGATAAAATAGGCCTCCAGCTCGGTCGCCGTCAGGTCCGGGTGGGCCGCCCGCCAAATCGGATCATCGATCTCAATACACTGGCGTGGGTTGGCCTTGCGTCGGTTGTCGTCGGTCGACTGGGCGACTTCCAACGACAGATTCAATGCAGGATTGGCATCGGCAAGGATCGGGATGATCGCCGAGAAATCGACGATTCCGTTGCCACAGGGCCGGGTCTGGAAATCCAGGCCACCCGGCGCGCGGTTCACATAGGCGTCCTTGATATGGGTCTGGCGCACGAAGGGTGCGAGGCGCTTGGTGGCAAAGACCGGATGCTCGCCGCGCTGCAGCATGTTGGCGGTGTCGAGCACGACGCCGACGACATCGGCTCCGACGTTTTCGATCAGCCGGAGGATTTCGAAGGACGTGATCTCGTCGTGGGTCTCCATGTTGAGATGGACGCCGTTTGCGCGGGCAACGGGCGCAAGTTTCCGGAGAACCTTCTCCATGGCGAGGAGCTGCTCTTCCCAGGTAACGTCGGTGCGGAAGCGGTCGTTGGCAAGCCTGCCGGGATAGACCGCCTTGAAGTTGCCCGGTGAGACCCAAAGCTCGAAGCAGCCGATGGCTGCACCAGCCTCGATCATGCGGGAAAAGCCGGCGATGATGTCGCCGCCGCCGATTGCCCGGAATTCCGGCGCTTCGGCGCTGCAGTAGGGGTTGATCTTGCCGACGCCGCCTTCAAGATAGAGGCCGAGTTCATCGGCCTTGGCGCGGATTTCCCGCAGCTGGCCGAGGTCGAGGTCGGGGCTCATGTCCAGCATCGTGCTGAAGAAGATGCCCTCAAGGCCGAGTTGCTTGACGTGGTCAAGGCTGGCGAGGGCCCCCCGTTTTTTGACCTCCGGCAGTTTCAGTCCGTCGATTCCCAGTTTCATGGCAGTCTCCTGGTCGGATGCGCTTCAATGGCGATCCTTGATGATCTTGTGCAGCTGGTGATTTCCGATGGCCGGCGATGCTCGCGATCGCTAGGTTCGGGGTTTTCTGGCCGAGGTACGATCCTTCGGCAGAAGGCTTTGCTCGAGAAAATGCTGGCCGATGGAGGCTACGCTTGTGATCGCGAGGTACCAGATCGAGGCGACGAACAGCATTTCGATGACGAGGAAGTTGCGGGCGTAGATCGCCTGCGCCTGGGTCAGAAGATCCTGCATGCCGATGACCGAGACGATGGCGCTGGCCTTCAGCATGCCGATCGCTTGGTTTCCCGTCGGGGGAACGATCAGGCGTGCCGCCTGCGGCAGGATGATTGTCCACAGGGTCTGCCGTGATTTCAGACCGAGGGCGGCCGCGGCGTCGCGCTGGCCCCGATCGACGGAGACGAGACCACCGCGGATGATTTCCGACATGTTCGCGGCCTCATGCAGACCGAGGGCCAGGAAACCTGCTAGCGATGGCGTGACGAGATCGTTGATCGAGATGACATGCGTTCCGATGCCGATCTGCGGGATGAACAGGGCGATATTGAACCAGAAGAATATCTGGACGATCAGCGGCACGCCGCGAAACCACCAGACGAAGGCCGCCGTGATCGCCTTAAGAACGAAATTCTGGCTTGTCGCCATCAGGGCCAGAAGGCATCCGAACACGATCCCGAAGGTCATGGCGGCGACGGTGAGTTCGAGCGTCAGCACGACCCCGCTCAGAACGGACGGATCGAACAGGTATTGGGGAACCTCGGACCACTGCACGCTCTGGCTCTGGGCGACGATAAAGGCGAGGACGGCCAGCACCAGGATTGCAGCCGTTCCTGTTGCCACCTGGCCCCACTGGATCGACCGTGTTGGGGGCGGAGCAAGATAGAGCGTTGTGGGTGTTGCGCGAAACAGGGCCATCGGCTCAATCCGCAGGCATGCTGGTTGCATCGTTCACCTTCACGGTCGGAACGGCCAGCGCTTTAAGACCCCATTTCTTCATGATCGCTCCGTAAGCACCGGAGACGCGCATCTGCTCCAGCGCGCCAACGACCGCATCGCGCAAGCCTCCACTATCCTTGGCGACCAGCATGCCGAGGTAACCGGTCGCAAGGCGTATATCGGGAAGCGCCTGCAGGCCCTTGCCGTTTCCGGTCTGGTGTTCGGTGGTGTAGACGCTGGTGGCGTAGCCGTTGACCGTGGCATCGGCGCGACCCGTGCGGACGGCCTGGAGGACATCGGGCATCTTGGGGATCGACAGGATGGCGATCGGGGTCGCGCATTTCACTGACGCTGCCTCGACCATCTTCGCCTGGAATGTGCCGACCGGCACGGCTACCTTTCTGCCGCAGAGGTCCGCCATGGACTTGATGGCAAGGGGATTACCCTTGATGGTCATGATCGTGGTGGCATCATACATGTAGTCTATAACGTCGACCCGCTTTTCCAGCACCGGATCGTCATTGATCCCCGATATGGACATGTCGAAGCGCTTTGCCAGGATCGAGGGAACGATGGCAGCCCCTGCGCCGACGTCGGTCATCTGAACTTTGACTCCAAGGATGACCCCGAGCGTGTCGGCGATATCGGCGTCGATCCCGATAAGCTTGCCATCCTCGCCATGGAAGCTGATGGGTGGCGTCAGGTCAGTTGCGATCTTGAGTGTGCCAGACGACTTGATAGCGGCGGGCAGCATGTCGGCCAGCTGTACCGTGAGCGTGGCTCCGGGAAGTTTGGCAACGTCCATCTCCTGTGCGCTACCGTGTGCAGCAAAGGCGGAGGTAGCAATCAGAGTGGCGACTGCCCTTGTCAATCCTGTCTTCAAATGTCCCGGTACGCTTCTCATGGAATCCCCTTTGCAGTTTCCTGTTGGCGCGACATGCTGAAATCATCGATGCAATCGTCGTGCCAGTCATAGGGGGCGAGGGATTAGGAGTTTGATATGTAACGGTTATATCTAAATCATCGGATTTATGGAAATCTTTCTTATATAGTTTCGCATAGATATTCGCATAAATTATGGTCAGTATCTGCCTTGAAGGTTTTTGATGTTCACATTCTCTCGCTTTTTAGGCTCACATAGGTCAAATTTGATGTTTTTGACAGCTGATACACACGCCAGTCTGCTCCAAAAGGCCAGAATCGCGGGTTTGAGGAGCCTAATACCTCGCTTCTATCGCTTTAAAATTGCGCGACTCTGCTGAAAGTTTGAGCGAAATAACACTTCGCAAAAATTCGTGCATTTATATAATTATAAAGTTTCGAACATCTATAAATCGTGTAATGTGTCTCAATAACAGTGGCTTGTGATTTTCATACACCCGCTACCTCGAAACTGGCACAGCCCTTGCAGCATGGTTCTCATGAACAACCTCGTTGCAACATTGCCCTCCAAGCTTTCCTTCCGCCTCCCATCGGAAAGCACCGAGCCACATGTTGCTGCCGCGCAACCGCAGGGAAGCCAGATGTCGGACACCTCGCATACTTCTGATCGGACCCGCCTCAGCGTCCAGGGATTGACGCACAGCTACGGCGGCCAAAATGCAGTCAGTGATGTCTCTTTCGATATCGAGGCAGGCGAGATCGTCGCACTCCTCGGCCCGAGCGGCTGTGGCAAGTCGACCGTCCTGCGGGCGATTGCCGGCCTGATCCTGCCGAAGGCGGGCAAAATCGTTCTCGGCGATACCGATCTCGCGCATCTCTCGGCCCGATCCCGCGGCATCGGCATGGTCTTTCAGAACTATGCCCTGTTCCCGCATCTGACGGTTGCTGAAAACATCGCCTATCCGCTGGCCTGCCAGCAGGTACCGCGTGCGGAACGAAAGGCTCGCGTCGAAGAAATGCTGTCGCTTGTGCGGCTCGGCGGCTTCGGCAATCGCCTGCCACGGGAGCTCTCCGGCGGCCAGCAGCAGCGCGTCGCCGTCGCCCGCGCCATTGCAGGGCGGCCGTCGCTCCTCCTGCTCGACGAACCGTTCGGGGCTCTCGATCGCGCCCTGCGCTTCGACTTGCAGGTGGAACTGCTGCATTTGCAGAAGACCCTGGGGATCACCACGCTGATCGTCACGCACGATCAGGAAGAGGCGCAAAGTCTGGCAAGCCGCCTGGTGCTGATGAACAAGGGCAATGTCGAGCAGATCGATACGCCCATGGCCGTCTACGATCAGCCGAAGACCCTGTTCGTCAACACCTTCATCGGCCAGGCAAACCTGCTGCAGGGAACGGTCAAGGAACTCGGGGACCAGCGCACGGTGATCAGCCTGGCTGAGGACAGGACGTTGCGCCTTCCACGCCGCCTTAAGTTCACCGTCGGTTCCCCGGTGACGGTTGCCTTCCGGCCCGAAGAGGTGCGCCTGTCCCCACACTCGACCGAAAACTCACTGCCCGCCCGCATGACCGTCTCGGTGCCCCTGGGTCCGACCCTTGTTCATGACCTTTTGCTTGAGGACGGCACAAACCTGCGGGCCTCCGAGGTCAGAAGCCCATCCACCAGCATCCCCGAACGGGGCGCGCAGCTCTTTGCCAAGATCGATGCATCCCGGTGCCATGTCTTTCCCGCCCAATCCGAAAACGTCCAGTGAAGACTACGTCAACAGAGGTGACCATGATGAAGAACGTTCAAATGACCCGTCGTGCATTCGGCTTCCTGGCTGCAGGTGCCGCCGCATCAGCCATGCTTCCGCGTTTCGCGCAGGCAGCCGGCGGTACGGCCGTTGCGGCAACCTTTCCCGGAAGCTGGGAAGACGCCTACCGCACCGTTCTCACTCCGATGCTGCAGAGCGGCGGCTATGACCTGACTGTTGCGCCGGCCATGGCACAGGACCAGCTTGCCAAGGTCATGGCAAGTCCCGGCAACCCTCCCTACGACACGCTGCTGATGTCGCCGGGCCAAATGGCAGTGGCCGTCGACAATGACCTGATCCAGAAGATTGATCCGACCAAGCTCAAGAACTGGGACAAGCTCGACAAGTCCTTCCAGGGCGAATACGGCCCGACCGTGACCATCGAGGTCAACGGCATCGCCTACAATCCTGACCTCGTTCCGAAGCCGAAGGGCTATCGCGATCTCTTCGAGAACCCGGCCTACAAGGGCAAGGTTTCCTGGACGGGGTTTGCGTCGAACACTGCCGTCATGGCCTATACCGAGATTGCCAAGATATTTGGCACTGGCCCAAACGACATGGATGCCGTCTTCAAGCTGTTCAAGGATAGCCCGGAACAGCGCCAGGGCGTCGTCGATAGCACCAACCACCAGATGACGCTCTTCCAGCAGGGCGAGATCGCCGTCTTCATGTGCAGCACCAACAATGTGGCGCACTTGAAGAGCCTTGGTCTGAACGCCGAGTTCGTCCATCCGGAAACGGGCTCGCCCGCAGCCCCCGTCAACATCCACCTGGTCAAGGGCTCGCAGAACCTCGAGGCAGCCTATGCCTACATGGATGCTGCCATCTCGAAAGCCGCCCAGGACCTGCTCAAGGAGCCGCCGAGGGAGATGTTCCCGACCAACCGCGATGTCGAGCTGACCCCGAGCATTGCGGCCTATGTTACCCGCGAACAGCTCCCCACCATGGTCTATCCCGATTGGGTCGCCATCAACAAGAACCGCTCGGACTGGATTCGCCAGTTCGACGCACTCGTTGCCGGTTGAGGTGACATCATGAAGGCGAGCGGCTTCCCATACGTCGTACCGATGCTTCTGCTTTCGGTGGTGTTTTTTGCAACGCCGCTCGCCGTCCTTGTCGGCTTCAGCTTCGTCAGTCCCGGCGGTGCTAGTCTTGAACACTATGCCCGCTTCTTCGGCGATTCCTTCAATTTCCGGGTCCTCGTCAACACCGCGCGGCTTGGCGTCGAGACGGTTATCGGCACGACGCTGCTCGGGATTCCGATCGCCTTACTCTATTGGCACGGTGGCCGGAACCTGCGGCAGGTCCTGATTTTCCTCACTCTCATCCCGATGCTGACCAGCAACGTGGTGCGGACCTTCGCCTGGATCGTCATTCTTGGACGCCAGGGTCCGATCAGCGAGACACTCGTTTCCCTTGGCATCACCGGCATGCCGACCAGCCTCCTGTTTACCGAGACCGGTCTGGTCATGGCGATGTGTCAGATCGACCTGCCGTTGATCATCCTGCCCTTGATCGCCATTTTGTCACGGACGCCTCAACAGCTTACCGAGGCGGCACAGGTGTCCGGCGCTGGGCCATGGCGCATCCTGGCAACCGTACTCCTACCGCTGATGCTCCCCGGATTGCTGGCTGGCTGGATCCTGGTCTTTGCGAGCACCAGCAGTTCCTTCGTGACCCAGGCGGTGATTGGCGGCGCGCGGAACGTCTACGTGCCGCAATTGATCTACCGCGAGGTTGGCACGCTGTTCGACTGGCCGTTGGCCTCGGCGATTGCCGTCGTGCTGCTGCTGTCGACGGGCTGCCTGCTTGTCGCTCTCACCATGATTTCCCGTCACAGGAGGTTGGTCGGCCATGCTTGATCGTCGAGAAAATCCCATCCCGGCACTTCTCTACAGCGTCTTCGTCTATGGTTTTGGCGGTCTCTGCGTCAGCTATCTGATCGCGCCAATCGTCATTGCCCTGATGATGTCCTTTACGTCAGGCCAAACTTTGAAATATCCCCCACAAGGGTTTTCGTTCCGCTGGTACCAGGCGCTGCTCGATCCCGTCCGCTCGGCGACCGAACAACTTGCTGCCTGGAACTCGCTGAAGATCGCTGGCCTCGCAGTCCTCGGCTCGCTGCTGTTCGCCGTTCCCGCCGCCATCGGCATGACGCGAATGAAGCGAGGGACCGTCAGCACGATCGAGCCACTTCTTCTGGCACCGCTTGTCCTGCCCAGCCTTGTCTATGGATTGGCGGCACTGATCGTTGCCAACTTCATTGGTTTCCGGCCGTCGCTTTGGCTGACGATCGCAGGCCATGTCGTGGTCTTCGGGCCGCTGATGTATCGTGCAGCCTCCGTCGTTGCCCAAGGGATCAATCCCTCTCTTGCCGAGGCATCGACGGTCATGGGCGCGAACTGGTTCACAACCTTGCGGCGGGTGACGCTGCCGCTTTTGATGCCGGGTATCTTGGCGGGTGCGCTCCTCGTCTTCATCCAGTCGCTCGACAACGTCTCCGTCTCGCTCTTCCTTGCCGACGCCCGGACCACGCTCCTGCCGCTCAGGATGTTCGCGTTGATCGAGGAATCCCTCGACGTCCGCGTCGCTGCGATCTCCGGGATTTTGATCGCCGTGACGCTGGTGGGGCTGCTCGTCGCCAGACGCGTCCTCGTCCCACAGCGGCAAGCCTAGCTCACACATATCGAACTCGAACTGACAGGTAACACACCATGACCATGCGCCCCAAAACTGCAGGCAACCGGATCGGATCGCTGATGGCGGAGTTCGAGCCGGACTTCGAATTCTCGGGCCCGATGCCGCTTCCCGTCGAGGAGTTCGAGGAGCGCCTCCGCCGTATCCGGCGCCAAGCCGTCGAGGCAGGCCATGATGCCATCATCGTCCATACAGGCAGCGTCGGCTGGTTCCACACCTCGAATGCCTATCTCCGCTATATCTGCGACTGGATGCGCGAGGGCGTGCTGATCATTCCGACGGATGCGGACAAGGCCATGGTGCTCCTGTCCTTCTTCACGCAGTCCGTCCTCTTGCCGCCCGGCGGGGAACCGGTCCTCGTTGACGAAATCTGGCAGATCGGCCCGATTGGTCGTGAATATGCCGATCGCCCCGGCGACTCCGTCATCAAGACGGCGGAAAAATGCGCCGAGGTGCTGGCGAGGGTCGGATGTGCCAAGGGGCAGATCGGCAGAATCGGCGATCGGACGTCAATGACATTTTGGGCAGCGCTCGACGAACAGCTTCCCAGATGCAAGTTCGTCGCCGACAACGGCGTCCTCGACCGCATGCAGAAGGTCAGGTCGCCGCGTGAGATCGAGATGTTCCGCGCCGCCGCGCAACTGATCAGCATCGGCACCCAGGCCGCCTATCATGTCGCCAGACCCGGTGTCACCGATCATGAAATCTACGCCGCCTTCAGCTATGCCCAGCTTGCCCTCGGCGGCGAGACGGGCGACGGCTACCAGATCGGCATCAACGAGTTCGGTACCCATTGCGGCAAGCCCTATGGCCATATCGTCCGTCCCGGCGATCTGATCAATCTCTATATCTCAAACGTCACCTACCGCGGCTATACCGCCCAGACCGCCCGCATGATCGCCGTCGGTAACACCACGCAGAAGCAGGAGGACGTTCTCTCCGCCTGCACCGAGGGAGTCAAGCGCGCCGAAAAGCTGATCAGGCCCGGTGCGCTGATGCGCGACATCAATAACGCCGCCTTCGAGCCGATGATCGAGCGTGGCATGCTGACGTCTCCAGAAGCGCGCACGATGCCTTACAACTGGTCGCCGATGCCCGACGGTGGTGCGCGTCTGATCCCGAGCCAGTACGTCAAGGATCTCGACTGGGAGGCACAGGGCCGCAAGCTCATGCATGTCTATCCAGCAACCGAAGGCCCGCACAATCCGAACCTCGGTCACTCCGTCGGCATGGCCGGCGGCCAGAACAGCTTCAACATCTCTTCGCATAACTACGATCGTCTCGAGGAGGGCATGGTCTTCGTGCTCCACACCCAGTGGCTCGAACCCCTGTCGGCAGGCTGCAATATCGGCGACATGTATGCCGTCACCAAAGACGGTTTTGAGAACCTCAGCCGCCACACCCCACTTGAAACGCACCGCATTGCCGCCGAGGCTTGAATGAGCAGACCCATGGAACACACGCATTTCGACTTCGCAAAACTCACCGAGCGGGAACGATACAAGCTCCTGATCGGGACGGTCATTCCGCGCCCGATCGCGTTGGTCACGACATTGAGCAAAGACGGTCGGCCCAATGCCGGACCGTTCAGCTTCTTCAATGTGCTGACCCACGATCCTGCGATCGTCGCCATCGGCGTCGAGAACTATTCCGACATGAGTTTCAAGGACACGGCGCGTAATATTCGCGAGACCGGGGAATTCACCGTTCATATCGTCGACGACGCCTTGGTCGCCCAGATGGAGGTTTGTGCCATCAAGTTCGGACCAGAGGTCGACGAGATGTCGGAAGCAGAATTGGCCACGGCACCGGGGCAAATGGTCCGAAGCCCGCGCATCCTAGCAGCCCCTGCAGCACTGGAATGCCGTCGGCATACGACGTTGCAGGTCGGCCCCGCCCGCGAGATCATCCTTGGCGAGGTGCTTGGAGTTCATATCCGCAGCGACGCCGTTAATCCGTCAAATCTTCACATCGATCAGCAGCTGATGGATGCCGTGGGAAGGATGGGTGGGCACACTTACGCCCGGACGCGTGATCAGTTCGACGTTAAAACACAGACCAAGGAGGAATGGAACGCGCTCAAGAGGCTTTAAAGGACAGGCCACATTGCGCGATTGGAAATGCCACCGGTCGTAGTGAAAGCCTGCCCAAGCCTAAAGTCTGCATGATCTGGAATGGGGTATCCAACCCACGCACCAGAGCTTGATCATCGACATACTTTAGCCCCGTCTCCACCCATACGCGATCATCCTGGCTGAACGTGCTTGAGAGCGTTCGATTTATCGTGCCCAAAAAAGCGATAAAGGACGTCAGAGCGCTGTCTGCCTCGCACCTAGACCATCTGCGTTGGTCTTTTCAAAGACGATTGATGCAGCAGAGAGGGTAGAAGTGCGACAGCATCGGACATCGTCACACCTTTGCCTTAAGGATGAGAGATCCCCGCGAGTCCCACTCGGGATGTTGATGTGGAGCATAGAATGAATAAATGTTCGTACTTGGTTGTGTTCTCTATCGCTCTACTCGCCTCAGTCGGCTCGATTGCGAAGGCCGACGGGTTTGCTAAAGTGGCGCAAGCTGCGTTCGAACCGTTGGTAAAGCAATACGACATTCCGGGACTTGTGGTCGGAGTTACCCGGAACGAGAAACATGAGTTTTATGCGGTCGGGTTGGCTTCGCGTGCCGACAACCATCCCGCTACGCCAGATACGCTATTCGAACTTGGCTCGATGAGCAAAATTTTCAATGTGACGCTTGCAGCACTGGCTGAAGAACGCGGGAAGCTCAGCCTCAGTGACACGGCGGCACACCATCTCTGTGACGACGCATGTTCAATTGGTGACAAGCTTACACTCATGGATTTGGCAACACACCATTCGGGCGGTCTGCCATTGCAGGTGCCGGACAATCTACCGGATGTCGATGGGTTGGTGAATTGGCTGAAGGGTTGGCATCCGCCACAACCGGGAGCACGAAGCTATTCTAACATCAGCATTGGGATGCTCGGCTATATATCCGGCAAAGCTATGGGCTCCAATTACAAGCTGTCCTTACAAGACATGTTATTCCCCGCATTCGGGTTACATCATACGTGGATAGACGTCCCGAAGAGTGACTTGAACCTGTACGCTTTCGGCTATGACCGAAAGACCAATGCACCAATCCGGGTAAACCCTGGAGTCTTGGACTCCGAGGCTTACGGCGTGAAGTCGAGTGTCCGGGATATGCTCACAGTTCTTGACGTGGAGTTGGGACAGGGTAATGCCCCCGAAGACCTCCGCAAAGCCATCAAGCGAACCCAGGAGGGCCATTACAAAACTGCCTTTTTCACCCAAGATATGATCTGGGAGCAATACCCATGGCCCGCCGATCTGCAGGCCATGACGTCCGGCAATGGCTCCGATTTTATTATGAAGCCGCAGCCGGTTGAAGGTATCAGTCCAGCGCTTCCTCCCCAGAGGAATGTGATCCTGAACAAGACCGGCTCAACGAACGGGTTTGGCGGCTACATCGCTATGTTGCCGGGCGAAGGGATAGGTGTTGTCGTCCTCGCAAACAAAAATTACCCGAACGAAGCTCGCGTGAAGGCAACGTATTCTCTAATTCAGGCATTGCTCACGAATTAGCGCAAGCGATGGGCGGGCGGGGCGATATGCGTTTAAGGGAAGCAAGCAATGTGAGTGCGCGCAAATTGTGCAGCTTACCTGGTCTGGGTTCGCGTCATCGGATCGCGATGTCATGTATCACATAGAAAGAAGCGAAAAATGGGTCAGCTGCCATTCTGGTCGACGAGCGGGTCGTTGCTGCGGTCCGCCGCTTTATAGATTTTACTGCAAGCGGTCGTGTTGGCAGAACTTCCGACACCCGCGAACCGGTAATTAAAGCGACGCCCTGCTGAGCTGCGTATGAAACTACCAACTCGCTAGCCTTGTTCTCGGTGCTCAGAATTGACGGGTCGGTGGTTCGGACTGGTTCAAGGCGTGTATAACGCCTTCTCCCGAGATCATTAATCTGATCGCGAGTGAGGGAACACTGAGAAAGTGCAAGCTCGCCAGCCAGATGCCGACGAACCATAATAGTCGCTTTGAACGCGAGGGCACCATTCGTGGTATGCTTCGTCAGGATCGATCTTGCCGCGAAAAACCCAGTAGGCGTAGAGAGCTAGTAGCAATGGAACGGAAAACCCTCACTAGGTTCAGCTTTCCCGGACCGAAGGGGCGTTACACGACGCGGGAATGTTCAACAGGCGGCTGCATCAGCTCTATAGTGATGCCATCCGGGCCGGAGATGTACGCGACCATTGTTCCGCATCGGGGGCCGGCTGGTATCGGCTGCGGCGAACCCTTCACTGCCCACCCCGCCGTCTCAACCCTCGCGATGGCCGTGCGGATATCCGTAACCGTGAAGGCGATGTGCGCGGCGCCGATTGCACCCGCGCTACGAGGTGTCTGGCCCAGCGTACGACCTGTCGAATACTCGAGAAGCTCGATAGGGTAGCCATTTGGAGCCGTCACCAGCGCCATTCGGCAACGGGGGTCGTCAACCCCCGTGGCCTCCCGTAGGAACTCTCCACCCATCTCTCCTCGCCGAGCAAGGTCGAAACCCATCGCCTCAGTCCAGAACTGGATCGCCTCCTCCAACGAGGCGACCGAGAACCCCGTGTGGTCCACAGCTATCACGCCCGCATCTTCGGCCACTTTTTTAATCCTCTCATATCGAACAGCTGCGTCACGCTACAGTAAGCCATTCGCCTGACAAGTCACAGCACTTGCAATCCCTTTAGCCATTTCATAGCTCGGGTTCGATTCCCCTCAAGACCTTACGGTCGAGAGCGGGAGTAATTTACATGCTCCTCAATCGGCCGCATGGCATACAAGCAGTTTTTTTGCCAGATGCTCACGACTGTGGTCGGTACTACAATTTGTATCGCTGTAAGATCGGCATGCCGATCCTGCGTGCGACAACTTGCAAAAGATCAATCGGCACGCGGCGCTTCGCTGGGAGATGGCGAACGTGGAACGCCGAAAATTCCATCTCGGCGGTTGCGCCGCGGGCAAGCTTGAAGCTGGAAGCACCCGAGGACATGTTGAATGCGAGATTGTTGTCGGCAGCAAACCGGCTTCCGGCGTGGAAACCCAGCCGATAAAGGCCCTCACGTTGGTCGATGCCGGTATTGTAGCCCATCAGCGGCATGGTGGCGTAATCTGCGAAATGGTGTATGCCGCCAAAACTCTGGATCACGCCATCCGCATCCCGCAGCACCATGTAGCGGATCATGCCGATCGCATGTGTCATGATGACGAAATCGGGTGTGTAGATCGGGTTCAGCCGGGAATATTTGTCGAGATAAAGCATGGCGTAAAGCGCTGCGATGCGTTGGGCATCCGGCCGGCTGATCGTCTGCAATTCTTCGTAGCGATAGGGCGTATTGCGCCAGAGAGCCTCGTCCCTTTTCAGGTCACGGCGCCTTGTCATCTGGCTGGCGATATCATCCACCAGAAACAGCTGCCTGCTCGGCAAAAGCACCCAGCCGGCGGCCTGCAGCGCGACCATCAGCCTGCTGTTTTGCCGCCAGTTGAGGGAGCGCATCGCCAAGATATGACAGGGAAAACGCGCCGTGAATTCCTCGGTCTGCTCTGCCACCAGACCGGCATCGATGGCGGCCAGAAGATTGGTCGACATCATCCAGTTGTTGATGTGGACGATGCGGTCGAGATCGGCCAAACGCAAGATCCCCGCGACGCCGCTGACGACGGCATGCAGGGCGGGCACCAATGCCCGGTTCGGAAAGCGGGAAAGCTCTTCACGCGTGTAATCGACATAACCGACCCATGGCGAACAGACGAAGGTCGCAGCCTTTTCACCGTGGTTGATGGTGATCGGCAGTAGGTGGTCACCCCATCGCTGCACGCCCACCTCCGTCTGCAGGTTGCGGATATAGGTCGAGGAACCATCGCGTATGAAAGCATGGGTAAAGTCCTCGACGATCCGGTGCCGGTATCGGTCAGCCATGGGCTGCCTGACGGATAACCCCGGCGCGGACGCGGTAGATGATCGCCTTGTCCGAAGTCGACAGTTTTTCTGACAGCGCCTCATCCACCTCGACGGTATCAAGGGGCACGATCATATCGTTCATGAAGATGCGCTCGCAGAATTTCGCGTCGGCAGCAGCGACAGCCACAATGCCCTTCCAGCAGGCGGCATAAAACTCTTGGCCGCAATAGGAGCCGAAATCGGAGAGCGAAAATCCTTCGATCTCGCCCAGTTCAAGCCGTGGCAGGTCGGTGATGCCGCCTTCAACGATGCGCAGCCGCTCCAACCGGCTCTTGACCAGATCATAGTTCTGCCGCTGCAGATGGAAGGGTAGCGCGCCCTGCGCATCATGCCTTCCGCGAAACACCAGCATGGCGAAATCGCTGTCGCGAAACAGGAAAGTTCGCGCCGCCGCTTCGAAATCGTCATCCAGCCGTTTGCCGACTTCCTGCGGTTTGGGCAGGAACTCGCCGGCCGGCTCACGCATCACCCAACGCCAGACCCAGTCGCGGCCGATCATTTCGATGGCTGTTCTGAGCGCGCTATGGGCGAATTTATCCTCCCAGATCCGCGCCTGCACCTGAATGTCGGGCGCTGCCAGCAGAGCATTGATATGCCTGCCGCGGAAGAGTTTCAGAAACCGCGCGTTCCAGAGCAGCAGCTTTTCCCATTTGCCGGCATGCCAGACGCCGGCCTCGATCATGCCAAGATGCTTGTCCCAGTGATCCTGCACCGTCGGCGACAGGCGCGGGCGAATGCGCTGGTAGACCTCGGCGCGGGACCGGCTTTCGGCAATGCCGATAAAGGCCAGAAACGCATCGCGATCCAACATGTCCATGGCCGCAATTTTCAGCGCCAGAAGCGCGTTCTGCGTCGGGTTTACATCGAGTGCGATAACCTCGTTGGCATCCGACAGAAGCATGTCCAGCGGTCGGGTTCCGGAGCCGGTCAGGCAGACGATCCGTTTGGCTCCCGCAAGCGCCGCAAGCTCGCTTTCGCCATCCTCGTTCGCCGACGAAAAGTTTAAATTCTCGAAGAAACCCACCATAGCCCCGCTGTATCGACATCTGTCGTTCTGAGTTGAAACAGCCGGCGTTCATTGTCCGCCGGTCGACTGCCATGCGCGTCTTATGCGCCTGAGCTTGCCTTTCGAATGTATGGCCAGATCCACGCTCTCCACGTGACAATCCGGCGAAACGCCATGGCTTTCCAGAACCGCCGTCAGGTTCGCCCGCACGGCACGGCGGACCGGCGCAGGGCAATCGGCAGGCAGTTGCAATTCCAGCGCCGCCGCGTCGGTCTGAACAAGGGCGAAGTCCATGATGCCGCGATCGGTGTCGACAATGACGTTGCGCAGAATATCCGGCGTCAGTTCGACAATGCCGCCATTCGGCGACGAAAGCAGAAACACGTCGTCCTCGCGGCCGACGATTTCCCGCACCACCTGAAGGGGAGAGCCGCAGGGGCAAGTCCTGTCATCCAGACGCAACAGGTCGTTCAACCGGTAGCGTGCCATGATCTGCGTGCTGCGGCTGAAATCGGAAAGGATCGGCCTCACCAGCCCGTTGCCCGCCTCCTCGAAGGCAAAATGCATGCAGTCTTCTGCCAGATGCAGGCGACCATGGGCGCAGGTCACGCCCAGCAGGCCCTCGGTCGCCATATAGATTTCGCCAAGGCGCAGACCGAACCCGGCTTCGATGATCAAGCGGTCGGCAGCTTCCAGCTTTTCGGCAGCGGAAAATACCCGCCTCGGCGACAGGCGGCCAGGCATCCCGGCGAGCCGGGACAGGATGCGCGGCGGCGCGATCACGATGGTCGGATCGAAGGCCGACAACGCGGCGGAAAATTCCTCAAGCGGGGTGCTCAGGTTAAAGAATTGCAGCGTCAGGTTTCTGGTCCGGTTGGCGCTGTCGTAAAGCGGCGTGTCGATCGGCAGCAGCACCGCGACGCGATCCCTGTGCCGCCAGAAATCCGGCAGCGCCTTTGCCAGCATGGCGCCCAACCATGCAAACCGTTCGGCCTGCGAGATGACGAACAGACCGCGATTGCCGCTCGTGCCGGTACTGGCGCCGACGATATAGTCGCCGATGCGTTTTTCCCCTTCAAATGCGCGCCACCCCTGCGCATTGGTGATGGCCGGAACGTTGAAACGGGAGAAATCGGCCATCAGCTTGGATTTGTCCATGATTGACAGATCGTCGATCACGGTTTTGCGGCCGGCCCTTGCGCTGAACGCCGCGACCTTCGGAACGTCGTTTTGCAGCCATGCGGAGAGTTTTGCCGACTGCCATGCCAGCAGATGGGCGCGGTCAGGCATCCGGTAAGGCAGGGTGCGGATGCGTAGATAGGATTTAAGGGCAGTCAGAAGGCTCAAGAGGCTCGCTCCAGACCGATATCCAGGTCGAGCCGGTGCGCCACCGGATCATGGCAAAGCATGATCTCGCCGCCCTGTTCGAAAAAGGATCTGACCTTTGCGACGCTCGACAACATGGCCCGGCGATCGTGGCAGACGAGACTGGCCGGAAAGCCCGGCAGCCTGTCCTCGGTGATCGCCCTGATCAGCCATTGGGTATCCGTGGCATAGAGTAGAGGCGTTGGCAGGTCCGGAAAACAAAGGCCCACGTGGCCATCGAGATGACCGGGCAGATCGATGACAAGAACGGAACCGTCTGCAGCGATATCCCGACCCGGTTCGAGCCTGTTCGGCGCCGGAGCAGTGCGAAAATCCTCGAAAAAGCGCAGCCGTTTTTCTATGCCGTCGGGCAAAAGCCCACCGAAGACGCCGGTCATCGCGTTTTTCGTGGCGCTTTTGTTGCGAAAGGTCTCCCAGGCTTTTCGCGAGCATAGAATCTGCACATCCGGCAGGTCTCTCAGGCCGCCGATGTGGTCGGCATGAAAATGGGTGAGAATGACTGTTTGTATGTCCTGCTTGCACAGATCAAGCAGGCTCAGTCCGGCACTCAGCGGATCGTCACGTAACGTGGTTGGCCGCATGAGCAGCCGATAGGCGGCCAATAGCGGCCCCTGTTTCAGTTTTCGCAACGTGTCGACATTGCAATAACCGGTGTCGATCAGCGAGTGGCCCAGGTGCGGATGGTGAAAATACCCGACACGCACGCGCAGCGGCAGTTTATTGAAACTGCCGCGTCTGAGCAGAAGCCATTCGCGGACGGGAAGAATTGAAGAGCTGAAAAAGCGCGGTTCTGTCACCATCATTCCGCACCCCGCCGACCGGTGTCGAACGTACGCAACAGGCCTTCCGCAAAAGAAATTCTTGGGCGCCATTGCAGATGCCGGCGGGCATTGGAGAGATCGAGCGTCTGGGAATACGCGAATATGCCAAGACCATAGGCGGTGACGAGCGGCTCGGGCCTCGCCGGGTGAAGCCGGGCTGCAAGTTCAGCGACCCGCACCGCCGCCAGCACCGGCATGACCGGAAGATCGCGCCAGCGCGGGGTGATTCCAACCGCCGTCGTCGCTTGGTCGACGATCTGTCGAATCGGCAAGGCTTCGCCGCCCGATATGTTGAACACCCGCCCGATCGCCTGCGCTGGTTGCCGGATCACGCTCAGAATGGCCTCGACGACATCCGCGACATGAGTGATGTCGGTCACGGCCCTGCCGCCGCGAAACCG
Organism: Rhizobium rhododendri; assembly: GCF_007000325.2. Taxonomy (GTDB): domain Bacteria; phylum Pseudomonadota; class Alphaproteobacteria; order Rhizobiales; family Rhizobiaceae; genus Rhizobium; species Rhizobium rhododendri. Next base: position 653,855 of record NZ_CP117268.1, read on the forward strand.
TGGCAGGGTACCCGTTCTTGCCGCCCGGATCAGCCTTGGCAGCAAGGCGGTATCCCTGACTCCATAGATGCCGCGTGGTCGGATAATCGTATGGGGCAGGCCGCTGGTCAACACGCGCCCGTCGGCAATCGCCTTGGTGCGCGCATAGTCGCTGACCGGCTTGGGCAAGGTGGCATCTTCGGCGATATTCAGCTGGTCCTGAAAGCGGAAATAGACAGCCGGCGTAGAGATATGGATGAGGTGTTGCACTTGTAACATCCCGGCGAGCGCAATGACCTTGTCCGTCGCGACGATATTCGCCCGTTCGAAATCCGCCCTGAGCCCCCAGGGTGATGACAGCGCCGCACAATGAACGATATGCGTCACGCCATCGAGCTGCCAGCGCAAATCCGCCGGTTCGAGCATGCTCAGGTCCAGCGCCAGTCTGTTTTTGTCGGATATGGGCAGCGCGCTCAGCTTTCCTTCATCACGACCCGTGGCGATGATGTCGCACCCTTCCTCACGCAGCCGGCGAACCAGCTCGCCACCGAGAAAACCTGTCGCTCCGGTCACCAGATAACGGGCCATCGATCATAAATCCACGACTAGCCCGCCAAAGGAGACGCCGGCGGATGTGCCAAGGATCATGATCCGGTCTCCCCTGTGAATCAGCTGGTGTTCGACGCCATAATCGAGGACAAAGGGAATGGAGGCGGCGATCTGGTTGCCGAACTGCGCGGAAATATCGATCACCTGTCCGGGGGCGAAATTGCAGATCCGCGTCATGTGGGCGAGGGCGCCCGGGCTGGCTTGATGGGCGATGACGCGCGCGATCTCGTTATGCCGGGTATTGGCCGCAGCAAGAAGCGCACTGACAAAAGCCGCGAAATCGCGGGCAGTGAGGCGAAACAGTTCCTTGCCATCCATCGAGAAGGTGCTGTGGGCGGTAAACTCTTCCGGCTCGCGGTGGAAATCGAAGCGGGTGCCGCCGGCACCGATCTGGCAGGCGTCGTAACCGGATGACAGGGTGGTGAAACGGGAGGCCAGAATGCCGGAGCGATCATCCGCGCGGATAATGGCGGCACCTGCGCCATCCCCGAAAAGACCGGCGACGGCGGGCTGGGCTTTCCAAGGCAGGGCGCGCGAGGCGATTTCCGACGAAACTATCAGGATAGTGCGGTGATTGCCGGTTTGCAGCAGACTCGATGCAAAATGCAGCGCCACCGGAAAACTCAGGCATGTGCTGTTGATGTCAGTGGAAAAACAGGCGCCGTCCGCGATGCCCAGCGCCCTCTGGATGGCCGGCGCCATGCCCGGAATTGGCTGATAGGCGACCGCCGAAGCACTGATGATCATGTCGAGATCCTGCGGTCGCAGGCCAGCCGCATCGAGCGCCTTGCGTGCGGCATCACAGGCGAGATCGATCTGGTTCTCGTCATCACAGACATAGCGCGTATGCACACCGGTCACGGACTGCAGATAACCGCCGGGGAAGCCATGCAGGTTATCGAGATCCGATGATGCAACGGCGCGACGGGGGACGGATCTGCCGGTTCCCACGATGGTCATGCCGGAGAGGCGTCGTTCTTCAGCTACCCGGTGCATTGCGTTCCTGTACCTGTCGATCGTCTCTGTTCGGGGCGTAAGATCGAAAGGCACGCGACGCGACCGGAATGACGTCGATCACTTCGGTCGCGTCGCGCATATTCGATGCCGGAAAGGCAATTACAGGACAGTTACGTTTTCTGCCTTAGACTTGCCAGTCTTGCGATCTTGGCCGACGTCGTAGCTAACTTTCTGGCCATCCTGCAAAGCACCGCCAAATCCAACGGCTGAAATGTGGACAAATACGTCCGGACCACCATTGTCAGGGGTGATGAAGCCGAAGCCCTTATCTTGGGCAAAGAATTTTACAGTACCGGTTGCCATCAAGTCCTCATTTTCAGTATGCGACGTCTTCTGATTGCGCAGCAGTAGTAAACAGCAAGAGCTCTGGCTGGCAATAGCTCGAACTGAACAAGATTCAATCATTCTCCCGAGGGCGGGGACATCATATCAGAAACTACTGGTCGTTAGTTCGAGTCCGCTCACGGCGACGGAATCAGCAAGTGTTAGGCGAAGGTCGGACCGATGGCACATTTGAGTCTTTAAACCACGCAGCCATCGTTAGTGCCGTCGAGCGCAGCCGCGAGAACATGAAAACGCGGGTTTCCAAGGAGCCGCTTTCGGCAGCTCCCGCCCAACCCCAGTCGTTCCTGATGCAAAAGTCAAAATTTTGGCATCAACGCTGACCGCCGATCAGCCTTGCCGCATCCAGGCTTCTCGCACGCGCCGCGTCCGTCATCAGTGACATGGCCTCGGCAATAAAATTGTGTTCGGCTTCGGCGGTTGTAAAAAAGCGCCGAGGAAGGACCATAGCGCTGCTTTGAACCAGAAACACCCAGTATTGCGGGTTTGAAAGAGATCCGTGACGCAACGCCAATTGGCGGTCATCGTCAGGTCGCCCAGATCATAGACTAGCGCCTCAGGAGTTAAGCGAAGCGAAAGCGGCTGCTCATATGCTTGACCTCGCTTCGCAAGAGCTTTCCGCATTGAAGAGCCGGCCAGTCTTTGGATTGCCAGCAATCCCACCCAAACGCCAACGAAAGCGAACTCGATTGAAATCGTGGCTGCGAACCATGACCCCGACACCCATCCTCCCACAGGGATGCCGATCGCCAACATACAGACTAGCAGGATCAATTTCATCTGGCGTGGTGATACGCCCCTTCGACCCTTGATATAGGCCATGGCGGCTGTTGTTTCCCCGGCAGCCAGAACGCCTGTCGCTTCCATCCTAGTCCCCTCGAAGCAGCTTTGAGAGCAATCGCCGCGTAAGCGCGTGCGCGAGCAAGATAGAGGCGAATGCGCCGAATGAGAATGGGCCGGAGCGGACGCCTCCCATTTATGACTAACGTCAGACGGGTGGAAACGCTACCACGGCCCTAACGCCTGCGTGCTGTCTATGTTATGAGGCGAGCAATCCACAAACCGGCCGCGGCTAATGCCCCAGCCCAGATGACTGCCACGAAAATCATAATAATGATGCTGCGGATGAGCTTCATCTGGCTACCTTGTCGGTGGAACACTAATCCGGCGCAGACGCTTTGTGGGCGATAGTGCACGCTCTGAATCGGTGAAGACGCCTTTACTGGATGGCAGCAGAAATGCCAAGTCATCAAGCTCGTCCGAATTTCGGCCGGCAGCATGCTGCACTGATTGACGTGGCCACCTCGCATTCGTAATAGTCTCCGCGATGGTTCCCGTATGGGATCAAAAGGGAACACGGTGCGGATTACCCATCAGGGGCCAAAACCGGGACTGTCCCCGCAACTGTAAGCGACGAGCTTCATCCAAGATGCCACTGGTCCACATGGGGGACTGGGAAGGCGGATGCGGCAACGACCCGCAAGTCAGGAGACCTGCCATCATCGGATGTCATTGGCATAAGCGTGGGGCGGGGTGTCTCGACGCGGCGGATTTCCGTCACCTTTGCCATGACAGCAGACGTCACACAAAGGACTTCCCATGTTGACCAATATCACCAGACTTTTCGACGAGAGCACCCCTGAACTCAAGGCACGTCTCGTGACGATCTATACGATTCTTGCCGTTCTAAATTTTGGAGCCTGGCTATGGGCGCTTGTCGCCTTCTGGGACGAGCCTGCGCTACTCGGCGTGGCACTCGTAATCTACGGGCTCGGCCTTCGCCATGCCGTTGATGCCGACCATATAGCCGCCATTGACAATGTCACCCGAAAGCTCATGCAAATGAAACAGCGGCCGGTTTCCGTCGGCTTCTTTTTCGCAATCGGGCATTCGACGGTGGTCGTGCTGGTTGCTGGAGCTGTGGTGGCGGCATCCTCGCTGCTTGGTGGGTTCCAGAGCCTCGAGGGTATTGGCGGCACGATCAGCACGAGCATTTCGGCATTGTTTTTGCTGATCATCGCTACGATGAACATCGTGATCTTCGTGGCGATCTATCAGAGCTACCGCCGCGTGCGGGCAGGGGGCACCTATGTCGAGGAGGATCTTGACCTTCTCCTCAACAATCGAGGCTTTCTCGCGCGCGTATTGCGCCCGATGTTCAAACTGGTCACCAAGAGTTGGCATATGTTTCCCCTTGGTTTTCTATTCGGCCTTGGCTTCGATACGGCGACCGAGGTCGCTATGTTTGGCGTGTCAGCGACACAAGTGGCCAGAGGCGTTCCGGTCGAGGCGATCATGGTCTTCCCGGTGCTGTTTGCTGCCGGTATGTCCTTGATCGACACAACTGACGGCGTGATGATGCTCGGCGCCTATGATTGGGCCTTCGTCAAGCCGATGCGAAAACTTTACTACAACATGACGATCACACTGGTTTCGATCGTCGTAGCCGTGCTCATCGGCGGTATCGAGGCCCTCGGATTGATCAGTGACAAGTTGGGGTTGGAAGGTGGCCTCTGGGACATCGTCGGCGGATTGAACGATAACTTCAACAATCTCGGGTTCGTGATCATCGGCGTCTTCCTTCTCGCCTGGATCCTCTCCTTCGTGATCTACAAAGTTAAAGGCCTGGACGACGTCAAAATCAAAAGTCCGGTCTGACGCTATCGCAAAGGTTTCAAGGGGCCATCGCGACGGCCCCTTGTCTCTATGCAAGTCCGAACCCGCAGGTCACACCGCTCTCGCCTTATTCAGTACGTTTAATCTAAGGGTCGTGGCGAGGACAAGTCCAGTCTCTTTGGCGACAAATCCGACAATGATCTTCGAGATATTGAAGAATGCCGCCGATCAAGAGCCGACGGCTGATTTGACCGAGGGCCAAATAGCTCAAAAAACAAATAGCCGAACCGAATTTGCCCAAACATCCTAAAGGCACGCACTCACTCACCGCGCAGCACTAATGATTTTACAAATTCCTTTGCGGACAACATCCTTACTGGTGAGCTGGCCGGCCTGGATGTCAAACACGACATCTACCCTGACACCTGAGCCTTTTTGGCGTGCGACGACGCGGAGCGTTTGAACTCTACCACTGCCACTTGTTTCCTGAAATGCGTCGATCGACGAGAGTTCTTTATTGGTCCTGATGCCCGAAAAGCCCTCCGCCGCTACACCCTGTGCCAATCTCTTCAAAATCACTGGCGCGCTTGCTTTTGGATAGTCTTCCCATGAGCGGTAGCTGAGCGCGGTGAGCATAGGCACACCCGATACCGTAAAATTACCTTCGCATGAGGCTGCCTGTACAAGCGTTGTTTCGCCAAGCAGCAAGGCTATCATTATCACCACAGTCTTCATTAGCTTCCTCATCGGTGAGTATGTTGATTTCCACTAAGGCTGACCCGGCTTCGGAGTGAGCTCCTCAGTACGGCTGCCACCCTGTCCCACGGGCCGATACGCTTCAATGAGATCGCAGAAATTTTGTTCAAGTCGGGTGCGGTGACGCTCCGGTTGAACGGTGGAACCGGGTAAAGGGCGGTCGGTTTCGGCCCGCACTCGCCCAGTGTGAAGTGCTCCGTGCAACTGGGGTGGGCCTTTCGCACGAACATCCTCACCACACGACGGTGCAGCTCTGGAAGACGTTCATACTGAGTACCCTTCTCTCAGTTCGCACCGGTGCACAGCCTAACGATAGCATCAAACTCCAGACGCACCGGGACTGGGACCGGTGCGTATCAAATGCCGGCTGGAGAGCCAACGCCTTGGAGTCCGCGAAAAGTGCACATGTGTCTATATTTCCAAAAAAGCTCGAGTGTGCTGGCCAGTTAGAGCTGGGTGACATAGGTCTGTTTGCGAAGCGTGGGCTTGCGACCGGAGAAGGCTCAAACCATGGCGGCGCAGTTGCACTAAACTTTCTCGGTCCACGGTCGGGAAAACATGTCAATCGGACGAGCCAAACCAATGTGTCGCGAGCGTCTCACAACTCTTGCAGAGATCATTTGTTACGAGGATCCCAACATGACTTTCCAACAGGGCGCACTCTTTCGTATCGTTCTTTTCGTCCTGGCAATATCAATTCCCGTTCTGGCAGAAGCCGCCGACGGAAAAAGCGATTGCTTCGGATTCAACGCTCTAGATGACGACCCGCTCTCCGCGCAGCTCTATGAAGTTCAGCCCGGTGATAAGGTCGAGTTCCAGTGCCCTGAGCGATCCCTTTTTTGCAGTAAGGGGGCCTTCGTGCTGCCTGGCGATCAAGTGGTCGTTACAAGAATCGACGGTAATAGGGGATGTGCTGAATATCTTAACGCAGCGAAACCACATGACACGGATACAACGGCCGGTTGGCTGCCACTAGAGCGCCTGTCTAAGCAATCACCCCGAGCTGACTGGGTTGGCATTTGGGGGGACGACGAAACAAAAATTATCGCCAAACAGCAAGGAGATAAAGTTCGCGTTGATGCAACAACGACTTTGCAGCTTGGAAGCGGAGACGAAGGAGGTCAGTTTGCCGCCGTTATAGACAGTACCAAGCCGCTAGCGAAGTTTGGCTTTGAGTGGGACTTCAAGGGAAATATGGGCAAACTGCTTGCCTACCAGGAAAAGGTGGGCCCGGGAATATGCCAGGTAAAAATGAACCAGCTTGGACGATATCTTGTTGTAGGAGACAACCATATGTGCGGAGGCATAAACGTAAGCTTTTCGCGCGTGTACAGACGGGCCTATGAAAAGGTGACAGCTACCCAAGCCCAAGCGGCGGAAAATTCGCCCGAGGTCAGCAACAAAGCTGACGGCATCCGTCCCTCCTACGGTTCTTGTCTAGAGAGTTCCGAGGGTGTCACCCTCGACATGCGGAATTGTGCCTCTGCAGAATACAAATATCAGGACGATCGTCTTAACACCGCTTACCGCCGCCTTCGCACCAAATTGGAGAAAAATGCTGCTGCAAGATTGAGAGACGAGCAACGAGGCTGGATTGCACAACGCGACAAACAGTGCGAGGCCGATAAAACAAGTGGGACCTCTGCGCTAATCGTTTCCGATGATTGTTCTGTCACAGCTACAGCTAGACGTGCAGCGGAGCTCGAGAGCAAACTTTTTCAATAGCGGATGTGACAAGCCAGGAACCCGCACAGCCTATGTTGATTACTCAGGAGCGAAACATGCGCCGCACCTATTGGTTAGCCGTCGCAATCCTTATCTTGGCATCACCTAGCTTTGCAGCAGGCTTCGCCTGCGGAAAGGCCGGTACACCAACTGAAAAAATGATTTGCGTCAACAGCGCGCTAGGCGAACTCGATACGAGACTTCAACAAGCCTATATCAACGCGATGGCTGCGGCCGCACCCTCAAGTAAACCCACATTGTTGACTGAACAGCGCCATTGGAACCGCTATGTTCGCGATATCTGCATGGATGAGGCTTGCCTCACGCGCGCATACGAGGCGCGTATCTCCTTACTCTCGAGGAAAGACATGTACATCGCCGATGCGTCGCAGTGCGAAATCCGCCAAGGCAAGTCGTGCCGCGGCGTTGTCACAATGCGTGACACCGGAGCTCGGGTGGAATCGTTCAACAAATCACTGGCGGAAAACAAGAGCCCCGGCCGTATACTAGGGTGCGAACAACTGATCGACCTGCCCAGCGGCTCCTTCGAAGGCAATCATAGTTTTGGTGGGCTTTGCATCCTGACAAAAGGTGCCGTGCGGCAACGCGTCCATATCTGCAATGACGAGATGGTGGGCCATTTCGCGCTTGAACCTTCCACGGACGACACTGCCCTTGCCTTGCGCGATTTCACCAACAGCCGTTGTTTCGGCGGATGATATGTCCGCGAAGTCATCGGCTGGTTGCCCTAGTCATAAATCATACAACGGATGGGAGTCACAAAGGAGGCAATTTAAATTCGGAAAGTGGATAACCTATTTAATTCAACCATTAAAGGCCGTCGATGTCGGAGTCCCAGGGGCTGAAAATACCAGCTCGTCCGCGTTAACGCCAATAGCGAGCTCAAATCAGTAATCAATATCAAGCAGATATCTGCGGGTTGCCAAAGCGTCTCCGAGCTCCCGCGTGGCAAGATGTGAGGGATTAATGTTACAGGCAAAAATGATACGGCAGTTGGCCTTTTCTGCGCCACTCATCACTTTGGCATTGCTCACGTTGACTGGATGTGTGTCCGAGCAAAATCAGGGCGTGGCAGCGCAGCACCAACTGTATGAGGTGTTCTCACCTGGGTCCGACGTGCCTCACTTTGTCACCGCTGACAAGGTCAGCGAATATACGCAAGGTAAACCGCAATCCGGGATGGAGCAGGACGCATCGCAAGATGATCAAGAGCAATATCAGAGGGCTGTTCAACAGGATCTGTCAAACCGGGAGTTCCTCCGAGGTCAACAAGGTTTCCAGTAGGCGTTACGATGACAGGCCGGGAAGCCCCTCCGGTGGTCGCCCAATGCGGCGATGACGGAGACGCCTCTGCAAGATCGCCGGGGCGATTTTAGCAAATCAAGCGCATCCGATTTCTTTTCAGGAGTCATTTAAATAGTGTCTAACTATCTTTTAAAGGTGCACATCTGTTCGAATCTTTATTAGGGCCCTCACCAGATTGCCCATCTGGGATACATAAAAGCCGACAATTTGGACGATTGGACGGATTATATTATGTTAGAATGTAGTTTCTGGGGGATCTTGGGAAAATGGCTTCATTGTCACCAGCCCGCCTTTCGTACGCGTAAGCAAATAGTAGGGGCCTTGACCGCATTTTTGACTATGGGGGCATCATCGTCGGCCTGGGCCATTAATTGCGATAAGGCGGTTGCGCCTATTGACAAAAGGATATGCGGCAACGCCGGCCTGAAGGCGGCGGATGCCGCCATGGGCCAAGCTTACGGCGTAATCCTTAAGGCAGCGCCAGATTCTGAAATTCGAAAAATGCTGACGGACAGCCAACGCCGGTGGATTGCTGCGCGCGATGACGGCTTAAGTGCAAATTCTGAAGGAGCCCCCCTTCCGATCAGCGAGCTGCAAAAGGCGTTTGCCGAGCGGACCAGCCGGCTTAAAGACCGCACAGACAAGGGATTGATCGCCCAAGCCGCGGCACAACGGCGGTTTTTGGCCAAATACACGGGTGGGTCTTTCACCGGGTTCGAGACGAATTGCGAATTTATCCCCAATGACAGTGGCGGAACCAGCTTCTCCTACCAATGCTTTGGCGCCATGCATGTCCAACAGAATTATCGAGTATGCAGTGCCAGAACGGATTGGGCGACTTGGTCACTTTCCGAATATCACGGCGTCAGCGCCGTTAAGGGCGATGTCGCGAAGCTCTCGGCTATATGCGGCGATCAGTCAGGCAACATTTGCAACAGTGGAGACGGAAGAGACGAAGATTCAACGTGGAAACTCCATCCTGAAAGAGACGAACGTCTCCTCTCACCGAAATCGAATCTGACAAAGCTTGACGTAGAGGGCGTCTGGCCGCTTGAGGATAGCGACGTCAACTGGTTCGACCAGTGTTTGACGAACGCAATTTTCCCGCCGGCTCAGTAGCAAGCGTTTGAGGAAGACGAATGATACATCAGAGAAAAGCATTCTTAATGGGTGCTAAAAGGTGGGCCCGCTCCATACAGCGGTACGCTGATCGCGTGCGGCTTGCTTCTTGCATCCAACACGGTGTCACGGGCCTGAAAGCGCAGGAAGCTCGGTGGCTCCTTAGCCCGGCGAGCCGTATCAGTGTCTCCAAGTCCTTCTGATGCGGTGAAAGAGGGCTCGTGTTTCTTGCCCCTGCGGCATTTTATCGGCGAAGCTAATGACAAATCGAACAACATTTGATGAGAACGTGATATGAATGATTTTCCTCGGACGTCCTCTTCCATTCAACGTCTGCGTATTCCCCTGATTGGCCTCGCCCTTGGCATTCTACCCTTGTGGGTGTTCATGGGCGCCTCGCAAAGCGTTTCGGTGGATGGGGTTTCGGTCTCGCAAACACGGTTCAACGTTCTTGGTCTCGCTATGGCCAGTGTCGGCCTTGGCATGGTTGTCAAGCTGTTATGGAACGACGGCCCTTGGCGTGAACGCTGGCTCCCTCGCACCGCTCTTGCCTTTGTCGCGGCCTTTGCCTGCGTCGTTCAACTCGCCTATTCCGCTGGCTTCATCGATCTGAATCTGAACCAACCCGCCGGCGAGAGCGCGCAAGTGCCCGATTTGGCAGCGGACGCCGACTACACCATCGATACCGTTCCCCTAGCTCGAGGCGGCGAGTGGCGTGCGGAAAAGCGTGTCAACAAGCCTGCCAAGTCCAGCGCACCACCGGATGAATGCATCGCATTGCGTTTGATCGGCAGGGCCAGCGAGATCGGTCTGCACGCACAGGGGCAAAGCCTCACGCTCGATATCCGTGACGATCATCGATCTTTCATCGGCAAGGCCGTTGGAATGATTACGCTTTCAACCGGGACGTTGCAGCGCCAATTTCCCGGGACGGTCGCGAACGAGAATGTAATAATGGCAAAGTTGAGCCAGACGGATATGGCCGCCCTGCTAACGGCCCTAGAGCAAGGCACAGATCTTACGGTGACCTCGTCGGTCACCGACCCGACGACGGCGTCGCTCACCGGCGCAGCCCCAGTGTTTGAAGCGTTCCGCACCTGCACAAATCTGTCCCAGCAATGAGACGAGGGCTTGTTCCCAAAAGGAGCCTATCGGGCATTTACCGCCAGTCGAATCCGAGGACCCACAATGCTGGACGAACCAGCCATGGTCGCATAACTTAAACGATATGGCCTTCGGCAGACCAGGTGCGGTTCAAATCGTCTACTATTTTTAACCAAGGAGCGAACATGTTTGTACGTGCTGCCCTAATCTTTGTCCTGCTGTCAGGATCGGCCGGGGCCGCCGGCGATCAGTCATACCAAAATCCAAGATTTGGCTACTGGATCGAAATACCGAAGGAATTTAAAATCGCCTCTGCGGCGGATAATAATGACGGGATCACGCTGGAGTCTTTGAATGGTAAGGCAAAGTTGTTGGTGTGGGGCAACTATATCATGGAGAAAAACTTCAAGGCCGAAAGCGACCGCCAACGCAAATTTTACGTGGACGATGGTTGGCGCATTTCCTACGAGAAGCGCCGACCTTCTTGGGTGAGCTTTTCTGGCGCTCGCGACCACCTTATACTTTACGTACGGGAAATCGCGCTGTGCGATGGAGCGATGGGAAATTTCTCCCTCGAGTATCCCGAGGCTGATCAAAAAATCTATGGCGACGTTATTGAACAGCTTCTGAAAAGCTTTGTCCCACTTGGTCATTGCTAGGGAAGTGAAGTGTGTCTGGATGGTCGGATCTTACAGTCCTTGGCTGGAAATGTCTCATGGCATTGCTCTGTTACCCAACGAGCGTCAAACAGAAGAAACTCAATAAGATTCATCAAGAGGCAAGCCACAATGCGCCGTTACGTCGTTGTCCTCATGGTTTTCCTAACAATCTTATTTATGATTTCACCGTTTATCGTCACCGGCTTGGCAAGTCTGACCGCGAATCTTGCCGGTTGTGAATTGAATGAAGGTGAGACCCACGCGTGTGTAATTCATGGAGAAGATTACGGTGAGGCTCTTTATAAGATGGGTATGTTCTTATGGATGATAGTTTTTACCGTTCCCATGGGGGCACTTGCGCTCGCGACCTTGACGATATCTGTACTTTGTCGCGTTCTATTCAGAGCCATTGCTCGAAATAAATCCGCAAGAGGCAAGCATATCTCGCCGTAACAGGAAACTATCGTGTTTCTTACAAGCGGGTATCTTGTGTCAGGAGGTAAGGTCTTGATCCCGAATGGAGGTGCCGATCCAATTCTTAGCAACGTCTAAAGCAACAATAGTACTCCAGTTTATGTGGCCGATTCAGATGTTTAGCTTATAAAATCCGACACGCAGGATGAGAACGCCTTAACTCCCGCTTGACCTTCTTCGCGTGAATAGAGGTTGTAGCGTTCCAAAGCCCAGGCAGGCTTTGACGCCACCCGCCTCGGCACATAATAAGGTCACCGTTCATGTCGACGGCAGGTCAAATTAGGCCGGCCTGGATACTGGGAACCAAGAGCAGCGAAATTTGAAATTTGACGATGCAAAACCTTTCCAGCTTTGTCTTTGATTTTTCAACGATCGACTTTCCCGAAAGAGATCGCTTCCAGATGTGGATCCAGGACAATCATTGCGATTGTCGATTGTGGGACACTTCATCTCGGGCCTACGATGCGAGGGCAACCGGTGCCGCGCTTGGCCCTTTGATCCTCTCTGGCCGACAGTGGCTTGGGGAGGGGTTAGCGCCTGCCTATGAAATTTTCCGAACGGACCGCCGTATCCGCACAGACGGATACGACTTCTTTCGCTTCACTTTGGTTTTGGGCGGTCGATTTACCTACCGTTCGAAGGATCCAACATCTGTGATGTTGGCTGGCGATTTGTTCGTAGTGGACGCGTCTCAGGTCAACGAGTGCCTGGTGGAGACGAACAACGTGATTTCGATCGCCGTACCGAGAGACATGCTGCCGAGCCAGACGGCTCTGCTACATGGTCATGCGCTCAAAGGCGGCATCGCTAGCCTCCTGGCAGATCATTTTATTTCGCTGTTCGGCAATCTTGCAGGGTTGAGGGAACAGGATATTCCTTATCTCGTGCAATCAACCTTGCAACTGCTGACTGCCGCCGTTTCATCTGCATCCGACGAGATGCAAGTCGCCGCAACTCCTATTCGTGACCTTTTGTTTCGTCGTATTTTGCGATATCTGGACGCACGCTTGCTCGATGCCGATTTGACTCCAGCAAAAATCTGCCGCGAGGTCGGTGTATCAAGGGCCAAATTATACCAATTGTTTGAGGGCAACGGCGGCATAATGCGGCAGATACAGCGCAAACGTCTACACCGCGCCCATCAGTTGCTGGCCGATCCAAGCCAACCGAAGCCACATATCGCGGAGATTGCGAGCAGCCACGGTTTCACTAGCGAAAAGTATTTTTATCGTTTGTTCAAAGCGGAGTTTGGCCATACCCCGGGTGAAACACTCGAAAAAACAGGTCTCCATTACTCTGCTTCCGTGACGGTTCCTATCGGGCCTTTTGGAGAACAGATCATCCGTCCTTCGGGCTGGACATTGCCGTTTGGGGTTCCGAAAAGCTAGAGTGATCTGTTGCGAAACTTAGACGGATCTGCACTCGAAACAAATAAGAAGGCACTTGGTTTGTGTATATCATTTGCCGGAGGTCGCTATCCTCCGGCGTGCGATTTGGTTCAATATGTAGGATGCGCTCCGCCCATGTCTTTATCAGTCCGCCGCGGCTTGCACAATACCACCTACACGATTGCCGTGCTTGTCTCCGTCTTCAACGCTCCGACCCTTATCTCAAAAGCGATTGCGAATGACGGAATTAGCGTAAAAACCACTGTCCCCGGAATAGCAATTGCCCGTCTTTCAAAACTGCCCAAGCCGCCCGAACCCATATCGTCGGCGACAGCATGCAATGTGTTGCGAGAGTTGAAAACGCAGGGCGGTAGCGAAGCCACCTCCTTGGGATGGGGCGTGACTGGGGAAGCGAAGCTGGGTCAATATGACGCCGTTAGTTTTGCAGGCCGACTCGATCAGGTAGCGGGCAGCGCTTGTGAAGTTGCCCAGGGAAACGTCGCCTTGTTCGATGGTACAGAACTGCTAGCGATATTGTACGCCGACAAACAAAGCAAATTAACAATTGGGCGGATCACTGCGGTGAAGGACCGTGTGCGCATTCTGGATGGTGGGTTGGTTGCGATGCCTGTAGGCGAGATCCGTTTTCGTGGCGATCAGACGATTGAGGTCGACCCGCTAGCTCCAGAGGAGGGCGTTTGCGACGACAAAGGATTGGTGCCAAATGTATACGGCAAGCCTATTGCGCAGGCGCGCAAGCAGATCATGGCGAGGGGCTGGGTGCCATATCAGAGCCCGCCCTCGTCAACTCGGGACCCGGTTGGAGACGACATTCGCAAAACAGGGATCGTGGAGGCCACAGATTGTTCCGCCACAGATTTTGCCTACTGCAGAAACTACTATCGTCAAGGTCATATGGAGCTAGGGGTTACCACATTTGGAGATGATGACCCGAAGGTCTCAGATTACGCAGCAACCTGCGACCAGTCCAGTTGGCATGAGTCGAATTGAAGGATCGGTATCGCGTTTCGCACCGCCGCGCGGGCAAACTGCGCAAACATTGATCCCTTCGCAGACCATTTCGCGATCAGCCGATTAGCCCCGCAGCGGGGCCACAGTTCGGCGCTACTACTTGGCGAACGGGTTCGAATTTTTATCCCACTCGAGAGGATTTCCACCGGTTGCTGGTTGTGACGGAGCGGCGGTCTGCTGATCGTCGCCGCTCTTGTCGTCTTTAGGTCGAAATCTGGGTGAAAAGTGCGGTAATACGAGCCGCGCCCACGAGCGGGTGATCTTGGACGCCTCGTCGGGGCAGCGAGCAGCGCGCTCCTTGGGCAGCATCCCGTTGTCGACCATGGCGCCGTTATTTTCGGGATCTGACCCATATACCATGCATAGAAGATTGAAATAACGCTGCGCATCTAGCGCATGCTCGTCCGCAAATGCGGCAGTATCGGGAGAACCGGACTGGCTGTTGACTTTGAACCAGACGGAAGCAAGCTGGAGAACGCGCGTAATGTCATTTTTTGTCTCGCCGTCGTCAGCGTGTGTGAGCAGCAGCACTGCCGCAAGCTGGTCGACCGAATCTTCCTCGCGTCCGACTGCCGGAATATCAAGCAAGTCGATCAACGCATGTCCTGACTCATGCAGTAGGATGAAACGAAGGTTATCCCGCACGAACTCCACAGTTAATGCCTTCGGGTCGGATGCACCTTTTGAAAGGGCTTCGCCCATTTGCAGGAGGCTGTCGATCATTTCATAGCAAAGGAAAACCGCGCCGTTTTTTTTGTCGTAGAACGCATTGATTGTATTGCATTGTCGCGTGACGTAATGCAGCGGGCGTGGCGTGACGAAGAGCCCATCCAGCCCGTTGATCTCCGGGATGTTCAAAAACAAATGCGTGTCGATAGCCCACTGGTACGCGTAATTGAATTTTGGATCTTCCGGTGCGAAATAGTGATACACGAACCGTAGTCCCTTTCCATCCGATGTTACTAGGGAACCATCAGCCGGTGGTGGAAGCGCTCCTTCTTTCTGTTCCGTTAGCCCGTCCTTGTCGTTTACCTCAGCCGACTGGTTATCAGTCCCCTGTTGAGACGGAGCTTGGGAGGTTGTCGGACCGCTGGAGCCGCTCACGCTCGGCGCCTGATTAGCATTTGCCAGGTCTGCAAGTTTTCCCAACGTTGGGTAGCTCGGGTCGCCGTCTGCGGGGTCCGCACCGAATGGATAGAAACTGCTTGAAATCAATACAGAGACATTGTCGAGCAGCTTGCCGTTTTTGTCGTTATTCCAGCTTAAGTCATAACCTCGAACTTCAGCACCCCGCTGCTCGAAACGAGTGTAGAACTTGCGATTGTTATTGGTGCCTGAGGTGATGAACCAACTCTTACGCTTGAGCTGATATGTGATCGTGCTTCCCTTCTCGTTCAGAAGGCTTTGATATAGCTTGTCGAGGCGGTCATCTTCGCTACTTGCGAAACGCACAGTCTTCAACACGATGGCTCCGTCCTCGGTTTGCAGGTTCTCACCCCCAAGGGTATTTTCCTGACGTTGCGTGAGAAGAGCGGTGGGATATGAGATCATCATTCCTGTGAGCGATTTATCCAGTTTATGCCATTGGAGTTGTTTTCTCATGTTGAGCGCTACGCCGCCTAATTCCAGTGCGTCTTGCGCTGAAAGCTGACCTGTCGCGGATCTGTCGTGATCGCGCTGATAGCTGGCGATCGCATTGCGGCCGCTCTGCCCGAACGTGCCGTCTGCAAAGCCGTTATAGTAGCCGAGTATGACAAGCCCTTCCTGCGTAAGTCGACGCTCCCAGATGTTGAGTGTGGCTTCCACCGAGGCACTAGTGTCCGCTTGATCTGAAGTCTGGGCAAAAGCTGGCATGAAGCACACTGCGGAGACGATGAAGCTTGTAGCCAGCGCGATGATGGCTTTGGTCGCGAAAGACCTGGCGGAGAAGTTCATTCGGATCTGGCTCCGATATCTATTTGAGAAGTGACGACTTGGTGCTGTACTAGAGGCGCTAAGCGGCGGCCGATCAGTCAACAGGGACGGTGCGCAGCAGAAGGATATCGATATCTCTCTCGGGTTTATAGTTCTGGCTCTTCAGCTCGAACTGCGTTGGACCGATCTTCTTGACACCGTCGCCACAGAAAGAGACAAGTGTTTTAGGATCTCCCTTGTCGACGACTAACCTGTAACTGCCAATCGGCCCTGCCCAGTTACCCCCTGACTTGATGACATAGGACAGGTACTGTTCAAATGACTGAAAGCTCTTGCCGTTGTCGTCAGCGGCTTTTGAATAGAGGGTATGGGCGGCCTTGGTGAAAGCGGCGTCTGTGCAGAATTTTTCGCGATAGGATTTGATGCGATCCGCATCCATGTCGGGAGAGCCGAACGATAGACTGGACTGACTGCCAAGAACCGGCACATATGTCTGCTGAACCGCAATCTCTCGCCCAACTGGGAACGTTTGATTGCGCCAGTATTTGGAGCGCAGTGTCCAAACAGGGTACAGCGTCTGAGATTGCCCACCGTAGTCGCCCGCATCGCCGGTATCGACGAAATTATTTTCTACCAAATTCTTGCGTTGCGCATTCGTCAGCTTGCTGATCGCTTCTTGAGTTGCTTCCACAGTGGGGACAAGCGGGATATGAAGCGCCTTAAGGCGCTCGGTGATTTCTATATCTGCAACCCCGTCGGCGGCAAGGAAGGCGCGTTGTTCGAGCTGCGCTTCGATAGGTTGCCCATCCACCAATGTCTGGAATTTCATGAAATTATCGCTTGCTGGGTCTGGAACGACCGTTGTCGAGTTTGATCCTCCCCCAACAAAGTCGGGCATCGGAAAAGCGATAGTGGTAGTGAAGTCTGTGTTGGCCACGTTTCTGAAGCGATAGGAGACGCGGATAGAGTTAAGGGACAGATACAGGTCCTCGGAAACTATGGTAACCTTGTCCGTTTTTTGGAGGACAAGCCCTCCGGCTCCCAGCGTCGCTGAGCTATCATCGCAAAATGCCGTGCTCGAAGACACTAGAACAAAGAGACAGACGACTGCTTTATTGCGCATCAAGAATTCTTTCGGTGAAGAGGGGTTAGCTCGCGCCAGGTGCAGAGCGACCGCGCATGAGCAACAGCAATTTGGCAGTTGGCCGGATATTCTGAGTGCCCTTCTCTCAGTTCGCACCGGTGCAAAGCCTAGGATAGCATCAAACTCGCAGACGCAACGGGACCGGGACGTATCAAATGCCGGCTGGCGAGCCAACGCCTTGGAGTCCGCGAAAAGTGCACATGTGTCTATATTTCCAAAAAGGCTCGAGTGTGCTGGCCAGTTAGAGCTGGGTGACATAGGTCTGTTTGCGAAGCGTGGAGCATGCGACTGGAGAAGGCTCAAACAATGGCGGCGCAGCTGCACTAAACTTTCTCGGTCCATGGTCGGGAAACATGTCAATCGGACGAGCCAAACCAATGTGTCGCGAGCGTCTCACAATTCTTTGCAGAGATCATTCGTTACCAGGATCCCAATATGACTTTCCAACAGGGCGCACTCTTTCGTTCGTTCTTTTCGTCCTGGCAATATCAATTCCCGTTCTGGCAGAAGCCGCCTACGGAAAAAGCGATTGCTTCGGATTTAACGCTCTAGATGACGACCCGCTCAAGGGCGTCTGGCCGCTTGAGGATAGCGACGTCACCTGGTTCGACCACTGTTCGACGAACCCAATTTTTCCGCCGGCTTAGTAGCAAGCGTTTTGAGGAAATACGGAATGATACGTCAGAGACAAGCTTTCTCAATGAGCGCTAAGGGTGGGCGCGCTCCAAGCATCGGCACGCTGGTTGCGTGCTGCGTGCTTCTTGCATCGGGCACGGTGTCCGCCGCCGGCTTCGACTGCAAGTCGGCTGGAAGCGAAGTCGAAATTCTCATTTGCAAAAACACAGAACTATCTAAGCTAGATGACCAGATGAAAGTGCTGTTCGATAAGATTGAAGGCGAAACATTTGGGCACGATGCCGAGACGGGAGAAACACTTGATCCTGCTGGTAAAGAACTAACTTTTTGGCGAAAGACAGTGCGTGACAAGTGTAAAGATGTGCGCTGCCTGAGGAATGCCTATACCGCCAGGCTCAGGGAAATGCGAGTTAACTGGGCAGATGCGTTGGGTCCGTCCGATCAATGACATCCCCACGTCCGCTCGGATCCAGTGTGGTTGCCGTACGGGTTGCTATTTTGGTCAGCCGCACCGCATCTCGCCGGACGGAGTGTATTGCTACCTACGTCAGTCAGGTCCTTTTGCTAATTTCAGCGGCGCGCTTAGCCTATCTCTTACCATGTACCAATCATTCGATTGCCGATGCCGCACCGGTTCGCGGTGAAAGTGAGCCTAGTATCTCAACAAACTCGTCTCGTCGCCTTTGGGAATATTTTAGAATTGGAGAATTCATGTCCGCCACGAGGTTCCTTGCGTCTTACGCAACTCTGCTTCTCAGTGCTTCGACGGCAATAGCTGGTGTGAACGGCCCTATCAGATCAGTGACCCTTTCCTCCGGGGGCTTGGCTGAGATTGTCAGGTCAGCCACTATCGATGATAGTGCAGGGCTCGATATCGACGTTCCCATTGACCAGGTTGATGACATCCTCAAAAGCCTTGTCATCCGCGATGACAAGGGCCGCGTTAAAAGTATGTCGCTCACTGGCCCAAAACCCGTAGACGAGACATTTAAGACATCACCGTTCAAGCCTTCTGATTTGGCGTCGCTGCCCTCGCTTCTCAACTCTATCAAGGGGAGCCGTATCCGGGTGGGCGACGGGCAAGAGGGCATGGTGCTCGGCGTGACCGACATTCCGGGCAATGCCCAGTCGAGTTTGAGTTGGCAATTGTCGCTTCTGCGTGATGACGGCACCATGTCTATGGTCGCGATACCGGGCACCGCCATCTCCATTGTAGATCCGACGCTCAAGACAAAGCTAAAAAGGGCTATGCAGATAATTGGGAAAGCTAATTTGGATGTCGCCCGGAATATCCACATCGAGCTAGACCGGCAAGACAGTCGAAACGTTGACGTTTCGTACGTTGTACCGGCGCCAATCTGGAAGACCTCATACCGTTTGGTTACTGGAGTGGATGGTTCTGTCAGACTTCAGGCTTGGGCCGTATTCGAAAATGCTTCTGGCGAAGACTGGAGCGATGTTGGGATCACCTTATCATCTGGGCAACCGGTAACGTTGAGGCAACGGCTCTATGACCATTTCTGGAGGCAACGCCTCGAGGTCCCTATGGATACATCCGAACTTGGTGTCAATCAGCCACCACCTGGGGCTCTACTGGCCAAACGAAGCATGCCACCGCTCGCAATAGCGCCGCCACCGCCGGCTCCCATTGCAGCAACGAGCAGGAGTAACGACGGGTCGATGGCTCATGCTGCGGATCCCGGACTGACAGTTGAGGGAAATGTCACTTCGACGTTTGTGCTTTCAGGCCGCTACAATATCAAAAATGGTGACACAATCGCCGTGCCCATCCTGGATCACGATGCTAAGGCAGAAATGGTATCGCTTTTCCGTCCCGAAAGCGGGAGCGAGCATCCGACCGCTGCGTCGCTCGTCGACAACGATAGTGGCGTGAGCCTGCCGCCTGGCATCATCACTGTCTACGATGGAAAGCAGGGTTTCGTCGGCGACGCCCAGATCCCAGCTCTTCCAAACGGTCAAAAGCAGGCCGTCAGCTTTGCGCTTGACCAGAAGGTTTCTATCACGACCGAGCCTAAATCAAAAACCACCATCACACGGATTAGGGTCGTTAACGGGTTGATCTATACATCATCCGTGACAAGTCAGGAAATCATATACAAAATCAGGGGTGCTAGCGATGCTCCCCGGACCATTCTCATCGAGCAGGACAAGCAGCCCGGCTGGTCATTCAAAGCAGACGGTATGATCGAGGGTACAGTCACCAAAGATCGGATGAAAATTGAACTGCGAACAGGGGAGGTCAAAGCTGCCAAAGCCAGCCTTTCGATCGTAAATGAAGAAAGCACAGCCTTGGCGGACGCAGAACCCGATGCGCTAATGCAGTGGCAGGATGCTGCAGCCGATCCTGCGATGCGTGCAAAACTTGCCGAGCTATCGACCGCAAAGGCGGAGCAAGATGGGGCAAACCGGAAGCTGAGTGCGCTGGACGAGGAGTTTGCTCGTGTTGAAGCGGACCAGCAACGTGCGAGAAGCAATCTTCAATCGGTTGGTTCGGGAGACACCAAATCTCGGTTCGAAAAATTGCTGAACTCCACCGAGAATAAATTGGAAAATATCGAGAAATTGCGGGGGGAGCAGCGCGAGATTATAAGCGTAGCGAGCGAGAAGGTTTCGGCCGCAATTAGATCGTTCTAACGGGTGGTTGGCAGAGGTCAAACGCAATCGCGGTGGTCGTAATTATCCGCAAGTCATCAGGCAACCGTCAACGACGAGCTTATATTGCGCGGACGAAGACATTTTGACAGAATCGACGGAACTCCAATGGGGGTCATCTGCATGCTTTCTTTTCGTTCTTTGCCTCTTTGCGGTCCATGCCGCCCAGCGGTTGGTGTGCCGTCCTTCGATTGCGAGAAGGCCAAGTCCAAAGGCAATTTGTCGGAAAGCCGCGCTTGCGGCCTTAGATTAGCCATTGCCGTTGAATCAGAAACTGCGGTCGGAGTTTGATCCCAAATTCGCCACCGCCTTGGAGGAGGATAAGCGCTGGTTAGTCGGCGCTCGCGGCGAAATCGTCAAGGCCCTGACCGAGAAGAGCGTGCCGGATCTCGGCGAGTTCCAAAGGATCGCCTGTGGCGCGCTGCACGAGTTCGCGAGCGGTGGTTTGGGCATCGTCAATGGCTCGGCTGCCGCCCGAACCAGAGGTCCGTAATCTGGTGGTGACGCGGCCAGATCTGTTCATTCCGGCACTGGCGCAGGTCGGTCTCCATCGTGATCGGGTTATCTTTGTAGGATCCGACAAGGAGGAAGACGTGCTCGCCAACATGGAAGAGGGGCTGTCCTCCTGGGGAGACCGCGGAAAAATGGTCAGTCCTGATTCCGGCCGTCGTTTGCATCGAACCCGCACGGTTCAATGCTCCCAAAAGGCTGCTCAATGGCGTCACGTCCAAGGTCTTCACGGAAGCGTCCGGCACTTGGAACGAAGCGGCCTCGTCGCTAGGCGCGTGGTTACGACCCAACATTGGGTGTTGAATACTCGATCACGCCGCTTGGCTGTTCACGTTGTCAATCGGCTTGGTAACGGGACCCTTGCCGGCTCCCGAAGGAGTTGACGCAATCTCGATGACGTCAGGGTGCCCCCACGATACGTGCCTAACGCCCATACATCAGGCGTTTGATGAGTTTGAGCTTATGCGTCCCATACATGAGGTCGCAGTGTATCTTCCGTCTCCATCCCATTTGGGGGGATAGACCAATGCCTGCTGCAGTCATTTGAGGGTCTGGGTTGGCGGAAAGGTCTTATCCGAAAGGCAGACTTTCAACCATTCATCCCCTAGTCCGTCATCCGCCTCGGGATCCAGTTTCTCCAGCGCCCCCCCCACTGGGCCATCGCTCCCCACTTCGGGACGGCTATCCCACCCCCCGTCGGGCGTCGCATCGCAGATGTCGTCCTTGCAAAGGGCTGTGACCTTTACCTGGCCAGCCACAACGTTTGCGACAAACCGCGTCGTGTAAGCACGAAAGGTCGCCCAGTCCTGCGTCTCGCCACAGATTCGGTCATTGTTCTGATACTGAGCAGTTCCGAAACAGGCGTAGTCGTAACCAAGGTCCCCCGCGTTATGAGGTAAAAAGTTGCAAGAGGAAGAGAAGCCGGCGGAAGGGCCGCCAGTGAACTGAGCGCCGAACTCACGTTGTTTTAGAGCCGCCTGGATCAGGCTTGGTTGCTTCGAGCCTTCGTCCGATTTCGCTTTCAAGATTTTCGTGCGATCCTCGGTGGCGTGAAGAACGAGGCTGCGTTGCAACGGCTTGGGGTAACCCTCGCCAGTCATACCATTGGTGGCCCCGTCAAGGTTGCCAAACGCATCATCTCGAGCGGCCACCCAACGCTTCTGGCTGACAATAAGCATGGTATGGATTTGTGGGTCCGGGGCGGCTTTGAGGATCTCAGCATAGGCCCTACCCATTGCCACATCGGCGCGCAAGAGGCTGGCATCATCGCAAATCATGTGCTCGATATGGCTGGAGGCTCGAGTGCAGTCAATCGCATGCGCGGCCGACGGCAGCGACGCTGCGGCTGCGGCTGCAAGCAGGTATTTCATTGTGTGTCGTTCCTTTGCTGATAACCTGTTGCCTCAATCATTCACCTGTGCCGGGAAACGATCTTCGTCCAGCGTAAAAACGCAGTAAAATTATCACGACGGTGTAAGCCGCACAAGATCGCGGCGTCACCGGGCTCGTGAGTCCCAGTTCTCATAGACATCCAGACCGAGGGATCTGTTATTGGGATCCGTCTTTGAAGGGCTTCTACAGCCGGGCCAACGGTTCGAATCCTATCAAGGCGACCTTTCTTTGAACGGTACTCATGCCATTTCATTCGTCTTGCGGTGTTGGCCGACCTCTATTTGATGCGGGTTGTCTCACGAAGCAGCCCCCGATTTGTTTGGGGCTGCGATCTTATTGAGGGCTTGGGCGGGGCCGATAGGCAGGATACGGCACATCCCGGTCCTGAAAATATTTAATAATTCCCGCAATCATGGAGAGAGCGGCGAAAACCGGAGCTCACTGCTTCCGTTCTTTCAGGACTTCCTCGGTGATGTCGCGGCCGCGCGCGAACACGCCGAGGATCAGTACATCATCGCCCCGTACCGAGAACGCCACGCTGACGCTACGTTTGTAGCCAATGATGCGCAAGCCGGGAACCGAGCTTTCCCGAATGGTTCCACGGTGCGGGAAGTTCTCCAGGCCCTCAATGAAAGTCATCACGCCGTCCACGTATTCGGCGGCAATCCGGTCGCCTGCCTCCATGGCGATATCTACATACAGGGCGTCGAGTTCAGCTTCCGCCTGCAAGTTATAGATAATGCGGTAAGCCATTCCTATTTGGCGTTCGTAGCATTTCGGCGTTTAGCCTCAAAACGGGCGCGGACCGTTTCGGCCGAGACGCCCATCGTTGGATCCGTTATCAGCTGATCATAGCGACGTGGGATCTCCTCGTTCAGCCAACGTTCGCGGGCTGCGTCGTTGTCCTCCAGGAGCCGCAGAGCGGCCCGGACGACTTCGCTGGCATTGCTATAACGGCCAGATTCCAGCTGTTTCTTGACGAATTCCTCGTAATGTTTTCCGAGCGCGACGTTTGGCATAATCGGTCCCTCCTTTACTTTTACAGTATGGCGCAGCTCATCTTTTATGGCAATAGATGTCAATCTTAGACATGGCGCCTCCCTTGGCGGATAGCCTAAGCCACCCCAGCTAACAAAAACTTGCCTGCGCCCTGCGTCACAGAAACCTTGCCTTCGCTCATCACCAGACGGCCGCGAGCAATCGTTCCGATTGGCCAGCCGACCACCTCGAGGCCTTCATAAGGTGTGTAGTCGATTGCATGCTGCATCAGGCCGTTGTTGAGTGTTACCCGCTTCTCGGCATCCCATATTACCAGATCGGCATCGGCGCCGGGAGCAATCGTGCCTTTGCGCGGGTAAAGTCCAAAACGCTTTGCGGGACTGGTTGCGGTTAATCGCACGAAGTCGTTGAGATCGATGCGACCTTTCACGACGCCTTCGCTGAAGACGATTGCCATTCGCGCGGCAAGGCCAGGAACGCCATTTGGAATACGGGTGAAGTCGGCGTCGGGGCCATTCATCCATTTGCCTTGCGTGCCTGCAAAGCTGTAGCCGCAATGGTCAGAGGAAATCACATCCAGCGTGCCGGCGCGGATTGCAGCCCACAATCCCTCGGCATCTCCTGCGTCGCGCGGGCTCGGGCTGCACATGAATTTGGCACCTTCGCGGTCCGGCCGGCTCATGTCGGCGGCAGTGAGCACGAGATATTGCGGGCAGGTCTCCGCCGTCACCTTGACCCCGCGACGCTGCGCCCTGGCAATCTCCTCCGCCACTTCCGCGCACGACACGTGAAAAATGTGAATCGGTTGGCCAACGAGTTCGGCAAGGGCGATTGCGCGGTATGTCGCCTCACGCTCTACGACCTTGGGTCGTGAGAGCGCATGGGACGCCGGTTCGCTGCGACCCTCCGCAAGCAGTTTTTCTGAGCGCCAGCGGATCGCATCGTAATTCTCGCAGTGAACACACACTGTCGCGCCCCACTGTCTGGCTGCTTCGAGCACGCGTAGAAACTGCCGGTCATCGATGTGCAGCGGGTCGTAGGTGAGGAAAACCTTGAGGCTTCGTATCCCGGCCTCAATCAGAGCGGGAATCTCCGTTCC
This sequence comes from Rhizobium rhododendri, assembly GCF_007000325.2. Taxonomy (GTDB): domain Bacteria; phylum Pseudomonadota; class Alphaproteobacteria; order Rhizobiales; family Rhizobiaceae; genus Rhizobium; species Rhizobium rhododendri. The sequence continues at coordinate 678,368 of NZ_CP117268.1, forward strand.
GATCACTGAATCGGTCGGATCGGTAATGATCTGATGAAACGCGTAATCGATCGGCGATCGGGCGGCGCGCGCCTGATAGTCGCCGAAATGGGCGGCGATCGGCTCGCCCTTGAACTGAGGTGCAAAGGGAATGACGGTCGTGGTGCCACCGGCAAAGGCCGAAATGCCCGCGGTAAGGAAGGTCTCTTCGTGGACGCTGCCATCGGCCTCAAGTTGCTCGATATGGCAGTGGCTGTCGACGCCCCCCGGCATCACCAGCTTGCCCTCGGCCTCAATCACGTCGCGGCCATCCAGCCTGAGCCCGAGCGCGGCGATGCGTCCGTCGTTGATGCCGATATCTCCCTTGAACGTATCGGAGGCGGTGACGATGGTGCCTCCGCGGACAACGAGATCAAATTCCTGCATTATCATGTCCTCCGACGAGCCGGGCTAATGTCGCGCCCGCTTACGATATCGAGAATTTCAGAGGCGACGTTGCGCAGATGGGTCACCATCATCGCCCTTGCGCGCCGGCCGTCGCCCCTGGCAAAGGCATCCAGAAGGGCAACATGCTCCGCCGCATCGGCTGCAACTCGACCAGCCGGACTGGTGAGTTCAAACAGACGCGTGGTGACACGCAGTTGCCGTATCATCCGCACAAGGACATCGTTGCCAAGCGCCTGCGGGAAAAGCATGTGCAATCGGTCATCTGTATCCCAATGTTCCGCGGCCTGCGCTTCCAACGTGCCGAGGCGGAGAATATCGCTACGCAGCGCGTCGATTGTTTCCGGCTTGATGCGGCCGACCGAGAGCTCGACGGCTTCGCCTTCCAGAAGCTCGCGAACCTTGAGCGCCTGAAAAAACTCCACCGGCTGCACCTGGCGCACGGCGTAGGAGCGTGACCCCTGCTTGACAAGCAGGCCTTCTGCGGCCAGCCGCAGGATCGCCTCTCGTATCGGCGTGCGCGAAATGTCGAGCTGCTGGCCCAGCCGTCCTTCAACGACAAGGCTGCCGCCAGGCAGCTTGCGCGTCAGGACAAGGCGGCTAAGTTCGTCATAGGCCCGCTCCGCGAGGCTTGCTTCACCAGTCATAACCGACATGAGACCATCATCAGTCATGCGTCACAACCCAGAAGTCCGGCGTCAACGAGCGCCTGCCGAAGTCTTGTCATTTCTGCCGGCGGAAGGTCGGTGATCGGAGCGCGTGGACTGCCATTGCGCCAAAGCCCGAGCAACTGCATGCACGCCTTGAGGCGGGCCGTGGCCCATCCCATCGGATGCGCGCCATAGATGGCGTTTGCCAGGGGCTGAATGCGCTCATTCAATGCACGCGCCATATCCATATCGCCCTCTTGCACCGCACGATCAAGCGCTACGATCTCCCGCGGCATGATGGCTGCCAAGCTGACGAGACTACCCTCGCTGCCAATCGCAAAGCAAGGGAGCAAATGCTCGTCGCCGGATGCCATGACCTCGACATGCGGGGCCACCCGTTTGACGAGCCGGCGGTTTCGGTCATAGGTATTGCTCTCCCAGCTCCCTTCCTTGATACCCACGACGGTCGGCAGCTGAACCAGCTCGGAAAGGACCTCGGGCCTGTAGGCAAGCGAGGACGCGACGCCAGCCTGGTAGAGCATCATCGGCGTTGAAGCCACCGCGGCGATCTGGCGATGATGGGTTACAGCCATGGCGTTGTCCTGCGACAACGCCCAGGAAAACGGCGGGAAGACCAGAATGGAATCGGCGCCCGCCCTGGCTGCATCATCGGCATGGCAAGCGGCTTCTGCCGTTGACTCACACAACAGTCCCGAGACAACGATATGGGTGCGGCCAATCGTTTCAACGGCGATCTCGGTAACGCGGCGACGTTCATCGCGGGTCAACAGAAAGTTCTCTCCGGCGTGACCGTTGCAAAGGACGCCGACGATGCCCGCTTCGGCGGTGACGCTACGAAAATGATCGGCCAGCACTTCCTCATCGATCGTGCCGTCATCGCGAAACGGCGTGAGGGTTGCGACGTAGATGCCGCGAAAAGGGTGATCTATGGCAGGTATCAAGGTGTATCCTCCTCGTTCTTGATCAGCCGGGCAGGGTCGAACAGCGGCAGTTCTGGCTCCAGTCCGAGGATCCGGTCGGCAAGCAATTTGCCCATATAGGGAGCGCTGGTGTATCCGGAATGGGCGCAGCCGATCACATAGGCTTCCTCGAACCCGGGGAGGGGGCCAATGATCGGCATGGCATCGGCGGTCTCGGATTCGAGGCCGAGCCAGATCCGTACGATACGGGTGTCGTTTAGCGCTGGAATGGCGTGACGGGCAAGTTGCACATTGCCGATCAGGTTCTCCGGGATGGTCTCCACCCCTCCACGAATCGGATCGCCGATGCCCTGCCAGCCGCCGCCAATCAGCACGCTGCCGTTCTCGAATTGCTTCAGCGACAGAAGTCCGTTGGCAATGCCGACCACGCTGCGCATCACAGGCCGCATGCGTTCCGTCACTACAAGCTGGTTGATCAGGCACTTGATCGGGACGCGCAGGCCAAGCCAGCCAAGCATCGACTCCAGCCAGACGCCGCCGGCAAGCACAAGGCGCTTGGCCACGGTGCGTCTGCCGTCCTCGTGGCGGATTGTGTAGCTGCCCTTCTCAAACTCTATGCCGCCTACAGGCCTATTTTCGAGAATGGAGACATTGGCCGCGACCAGAGCCTTTCGATACGCCCGACCTGTAAGATAGGCCGTCACGTGACCGTCGAGTTCGCAATATGCAGCGGCGATCAGCGAAGGGTTCACGCCTGGGTCCACTCGAAGTGCCTCGGCGGGAGTAATCAGCCGGATGGGCGCGCCCATTGCTGCGCGCGCATGCGCCCTTTTTTCCAGCATCTCCTGTTCAGCTGCCGTAAAGGCGAGAGACAGTCCTGGAGCGGACCGTGCGCCGACATCCATGCCCAGCCAGTTCTCTGCGTCGAGCCAGAGTTCACGGCCTTTTATCGCATAGGGGATGAGGCCGGCCCGGGTCATATGCAGGGTCAGCGTACCGGCATTTACGCCCGAGGCCTCGCGGCAAATGTCACCTCGATCGATCAACACAACACGCATCCCGCTGCGGGCAAGATGAAGCGCGGCCGTCGCACCCATCGCGCCGGCACCGACCACGGCGATATCATACGTCTGAGATGGATTCATCGACGTCATAGCGGAGCCGGCGGAGGAAGCTTGAGTTCGGCATAATCGACCGTCTCGACAAGATGGGCGACCGGCAGCGGACGAAATGGCGTGCGGCCCGTGAACATGCCAGACCTTGGAAACTGTCCTGTTGCATCGGCCAGCAGGGCTCCCGCAATGTCTCCGCATATGCGCCCCTGACACGGTCCCATGCCGCAACGGGTCCATGCCTTCAGCTGGTTCAAGCTGCGTGCGCCTTCGCTGCAGGCAATGTCGATGTCCCGCCGGCTGACGTCCTCACAGCGACAGACGATGGCGTCGTCGGCGATGCCTTTGATCTGCCCTGGCTTCAGTGCCATCAACTGCGCCATGGCGCCGCCGAAACGGAGTGCCTGTCGCGCCTTTTGCCGCGGCACAGACGATTTCGAGAGGTAGACTTCATCGGACAGAACTCCAAGGTCGCGAGCTACAGAAAGACCCGCGAGGCGCCCGTTCACCTCAGCTGCAGCCGCCCCCGAAATTCCCGCGCCGTCACCGATCACGTAAAGGCCAGGCACGCTGGTGCGAAAATCCGAATCCGTTTGCGGAATCCAGCCGCCACGCGCCTCATCGAACGCATGCTCGGCACGCAGCAGCCTCGTGACGTCGGTTGATGCCGTCAGGCCGTTTCCAACCGCGACGGCATCAACGACGATCGTCCGCTCCGCGCCTTCCGACGGCAGGCCATCATTATCGACCGGACCGATCGTTGCCTCGATTTCGTCCTCGCCCCGTCGAGCAGCATTGCGGATGGCATGTCTGTTGAAGAAGGGAACGCCTGCGCGATGAAGTCGCGCCAGCCATCCTGCACCGCGCATCGCAAGGTCGGGTCGCGTCAGGAAAGCCGCGCCATGTGCCAGCCAATCGCCCCGTGAGGCAAGATCAACGACACCAGCGACCTCCCCACCGGCCTTGAGAATTCCGGCGGCAACAGCCAGCAGCAACGGCCCTTGTCCTGCCACCAGCGTCCGGCGTCCCGGCAAAATATGTTGTGACTGCAGGAGGATCGTCGCGCCGGCAAGGCCTGTTATGCCGGGAAGCGTCCAGCCGGGAAAGGGAACGACCCGCTCCTGCGCGCCGGTAGCCACGATGATCTTACGGGCGCGCCAGGACACCGGCCCGCTTTTGGAAAGGCCATCCACTCGCAAGTCGGGAGAGACCGACCAGACTGCGTGACCGAAGCGCGTGTCGACAGCGCTTTCTGCAAGACGGCGGCGCAAGGCGTCTCCAGCCCGGCTTTCGGGGGTGGATTTTAGACCTTCGAAGCTACGAGGTGCCGCGCGATAGACTTGGCCGCCCGCCGCCTGGGCCTCATCGACCAGCAATACCCGGAGACCGCAAGACGCAGCCGACAGAGCGGCCTCGCCTCCGGCCGGGCCGGCACCAATAACAAGGACATCATAGATCTCGGTCATGCGATCGTTCCCTTTCGGACAACCAGACCATCGGCGCATTCCGACTGGCAAGCCGGTCGACGGACGCCATCCACTTCAACCGAGCACTCCTGACAAAGGCCCATCCAGCAGAACGGGCCGCGCGGGGCATGGTCATTCGGACTCTCGCGAAGCGTTTTATAGCCGGCCACCAACAGTGCCGCCGCTATCGATTCACCCGCATAGGCATCAACTGAGCGACCTTCGAACGTGAAGCGCACGACCTTGCCGCGCTCCACGTTGCGCTCCCGTAGATGCCTAGGGTTCGATTCAATGGGTTGACTTTCATCTGGCACAGTGTTTTTCTCGTCTACGAACGGTATACGATAGATACACCGTCAAGACTGAATACGCAACGGCTCGCATACGGAAATATTGCGGAACGTTTCAAGTAGACTAAAAAAAGGGGAACGATATGAATGGTTTAAAAAGGGCTTGTCTGCTTGCCGGCGCAGCGTGGCTGGCATTTTCGGCAGGGGCTGCTAACGCGCACAGCCTGGATGAAATCTTGTCGGCTAAGAAAATTGTCGTTGGAATCAATCCGAACCTGCCGCCCCTTGGGCGCTTCAACGATAAAAACGAAATCGAAGGGTTCGACGTCGACGTCGCCAAAAAGTTGGGCGAATTGCTGGGCGTAGAGGTTTCGCTTGTGCAGGTGTCGTCGGCCGACCGGGTGCCGTTCCTGGCCACCGGCAAGGCAGACATCGTCCTTGGCGCACTGACCCGAACAGCCGACAGGGCCAAGGTAATCGACTTTTCGCTGCCGATTCAGACCGAAGCAATCAGTGGACTGGTGGCAAAGGATAAGCCCTACCAGACCATCGACGATCTGAACTCCGCTGACGTCCATCTTGTCGAAGTCCGCGGGACGACGCCTGTCGATTTCGTCAAGGACCGCCTGCCGAAGGCGCAGGTGACGCTCTTCGATAACTATCCGGATGCTGTGCGTGCGCTCGAGCAGGGCCGTGGCGATGCCATCGTCGACGTCGTCGACTATCTCGGGGCCTACACCAAGAATTATAGCACGGAGATGCGCGTCATTACCGACAAGTCTGCCTCAGTCGACTATGACTGCATCGGCATTGCCCAGGGCAATACGGCGCTGAAATCCTGGATCAACGTCGCCTTGTACCAGTTGCAGACCAACGGCTTCATGAAGACGAGCTACAAGCAGTGGTTCGGGATCGACATGGTCTATCCAATTCCTGTCACATCTTACTTCTGAGCGGCGACGACTGATACGGACGGGATCGGGTCATGCATTACGTTCTGCACTACAGTCAGATTACGTCCTATCTGCCATATTTTATAGGGGGCGCTCTGCTCAGTCTTGAGTTGAGCGTCCTGGCTTTCTTGGGCGCGATGGTTCTTGGGTTCGCGTTCGCGATCATCCGAAAGGAAGGCGGCCCGATCTTTTCGCGCCTGGTGCGCGGCTATGTCGTATTCTTCACCAATACGCCACAGCTCATGCAGATCTACGTGATTTTCTTTGGCTTGCCGGATCTGGGAATCGTCTTCTCACCGTTCGCAGCCGTGCTGATCGGCATGACGCTGAATGCGGCGGCCTATCTGACCGAGATCCTGCGGGCCGGGCTGGCATCCGTGCGGCCCGAGGAAATCGACGCGGCTGAGACGCTGGGGATGAGCCGGGTTCAAAGCTTGCGCCATGTCATCATACCGCATGTCTTCCGTGTTGCCCTGCCTCCACTCAGCAACCAATATATCCTGATGACGCTTGGCACCTCGATGGCCGCCGTGTTCGGGCTCGAAGAGCTGACGGGGCGGGCTTTCAACGTCAACGCGACGACGTTCCGCTCGATCGAAATCTTTTCGACGATAGCTGGCCTCTACGTCGTCATCACCTTTATCGCGACGATCTTGCTTGCCGTGGTCGGACGCTGGGTCTTCCGCGCACGGATCAGGGTGCTTTGATGCTGAAAGACATTCTCGTCCAGATTCCTCAGGTTTTCACAAGCTACAATATACTCTTGCTCGCAGAAGCGGCACTGACGACGCTTTATCTTTCGGCAGTCGGCTGCCTGGTCGGCGTCGTCTTCGGGACGCTCCTGTCCCTGGCCCGCCTTTCGCGCTCACCCTTAGTTTTTCCATTCAAGGCCGTGGCCTTCGTCTACGTCGAGGTCTTCCGCCGCGTGCCCTTCCTGGTAACCCTGCTGATGTTCTTCTTCGGGGCGCAGGTGATAGGACTGGATCTGTCGCCGCTTGCCATCACCGTCATCAGCACCTCGATCATTTCCACTGCCTTCGTCGCCGAAATTATCCGCGCAGCTCTTGCTGCCGTCAGCCCGAGCCAGTTGGAAACGGCCGCGGTGATGAACTTTTCGCCGTGGCAAATTCTCTACCATGTCCGCTGGCCGCAGGCGTGGCCATTGATACTGCCGCCGGTGTTTGGTTATTTCGTGCTGTTCATCAAGGACACCGCACTCGCCTCACAGATCGGCGTTCTCGAACTGACCCAGGCCGGCAAAATTCTCAATACCAAGGGTTTTTCGGCTCTGCTGGTCTTCACGACCATCCTGGTTCTGTACTTCTTGATTTCCTATCCCTTGGCTCGGCTAGGGACTTATCTGGAGAGCTATATTGGCGCATCTCGACATTCGCGGTCTCGCAGCCCGTTACGCTGATCTCACCGTTCTGGACGGTATAGACCTGACGGTGGAGCGCGGCGAGATCGTCAGCTTGATCGGACCATCTGGGTCCGGGAAAAGCACGCTCTTGCGCGTCATCACGGGTTTGCTCAAGCCGGAGCGAGGCGACATCATTCTCGATGGAGAGAGGATCGATTATGCAAATCGGCGCTCGCTTCAGGCTGCGCGCGAGAAGCTGGCGATCGTTTTTCAGCAATACAATCTGTTCGGAAACATGACCGTGCTCGGCAACGTGATGATCGCGCCGGCAAAAATCCGCAAGCGCGACAAACGCGAGGTCGAGGCCGAAGCCAAGATCTGGCTCGACAAGGTCGGCCTTGGCGACAAACTGAGCGCCTATCCGGACGAGCTTTCGGGCGGCCAGCAACAGCGCGTGGCGCTGGCGCGCGCGCTTTGCCTGAAACCGGAAATTCTGCTGCTCGACGAAGTCACGTCCGCCCTTGACCCCGAGCGGGTGAGCGAGGTCCTCGACACGATCAAGCTCCTCGCTTCCGAAAACATCACCCTGTTGATCGTCTCGCACGAGATGAGTTTCGTGCGCGAGGTATCCGATCGTGTGGTCTTCATGGCGAACGGCCGGATCCAGGAAATAGGGACTCCGAAGCAGATATTCGACGCGCCTCAAGTTCAGCGCACCCGAGACTTTATCGGCAAGATCGCCCGCCCGGCGCATACCGATTTCATTGCCCCATCCATGGAGATCTAGAGAGAATGAAACTGAAGATAACCGCTGGCCCCTATGTCTTCGACGCGGTGCTTGAGATCGAACGAGCCCCCGAGACATCGAAGGCTTTCTTGGAGCGCATGCCCTACGAGGGGAAAATCGTCCATGTGCGCTGGTCCGGCGAGGGCGTCTGGATACCGCTTGGGGACTTTAATTTCGGTGTTGGCTATGAGAACCATACAAGTCACCCGGCGCCAGGCCATGTTATTCTCTACCCCGGCGGCATTAGCGAAACCGAAATACTAATCGCCTACGGCGGCGTGGCATTTTCTTCAAAGGTCGGTCAGCTTGCAGGCAATCACTTCATAACAATCACGTCGAGCCTCGATAAGCTGTATGAGCTGGGCCGCAAGACTTTGTGGGAGGGCGCACAGTCTATTACTTTCGAAAGAGTAGAGGATTAAAAACAGCGATTTATCCGTGTTGGATAGCGAAGGGTAAGCTGGAGCGCTCCCTAAGTATTTGCCGTGATGACGGTCTCACCTCAATCGGTGGGAACGTCCGGTACCTCCGTGTAGAAATTTGGCACCGGTAAACTTCTGAAAGTGCCTTCTATTTGGTGACCTCACGCTCTCATACGATCAATAAGCAAACCAATCCCAGGTCACATTTCCGTCGATTGCAGATGTCTTCGAGCGAACTCTATCAGGCTGACGATATGGCCCGCCACCGCATCCCGGGTAGATTTCTCATCTCCAAGCTCGATCGCTTCGATTATGACGAGATGTTCGGTCGAATCCGGCCTGAGGCGGTCCTTTAGCCGCTCGATTTCGAACAACCGCGTCGTCGCCCGAAGTTCCCGCAGGACCTTTGCCATAACCGCATTGCCGCAATTGTCGATGATCATGTTGTGAAGGTTGTCGTCTGAGAACCAGTGCTGATCGGTATGATAGGCGGTGGCCCCAAGCAGTTCGTCAATTTCTCTCCTGACTGTTATGAGTTGGCGACGGGGGATCGCTTTTATGGACAAGACTGCGGCTTCGGGTTCGATGAGCAGGCGAAGCCTCAGGCTTTGCAAATACTCGCCGATGTCCACATGACGAACTACGTAGTTCCGGCCATTGCCCTTGCGGACGAGACCTTCGCCCTCAAGGCGTTGAAGGGCTTCCCGCAAGGGAGTTCTCGAGATGCCAAGTGTCTCGGCAAGCCGAGCTTCCACGATGACATGGCCCCCCTTCAGCCTGCGATGCCTAATCATGTCGGATATGGCCTTGTAGGCCATGGATGCGAGATTATGCCCGCTCTTGTCTGGGGCGGTCTCCACCCGCCCGCTTGAAACGTCTGTCACAGTCCTGTCGATCTCCAATCCGCTTCCGCCCGATCTCTCGCGCGACGCGCCACTTCCTTCAAGATGGCTCTTGTTGCATATGATAACCGATATCGAAAAGGGACCAACATAATTGCCTGGTGACAATGAACTTGATGAGCAGGTCGATACCAGTCTTGCGGATAATACATACCGCAGCGTGCTGGCGGACATTCTTGCCGCCCGACTTGTCGGCGGATCGGTTGTGCAGCAACGCAGACTGGCTGCGCAGCACTCGGTTTCGCGGTCGCCGATGCGCCACGCACTGGGGAGACTGGAAGGCGAGGGGCTCCTTGTTCGCGACGAAAAGGGAGTTCTGTCTGTTCGGGTGATCAGCCTCAAAGACTATCTCGACAGCTTGGCGATGCGCGCCCTTCTTGAGCCGCCAGCCGCTGTCCAGGCGGCTCTGCACGGTCGTCGAGATCGCGTTGAATCGCTCTTCGACATGCTCGACGCAATCGAAGCAAATGCCGATCCTGACCCTGAGATCGTATGGCAATTCGATGATGCACTGCATGGTTACATCGCTACTGAGAGCGGAAATCCATTTATGTCCGCCGCCATTGCGGAGATGCGGCGCTACACGACCATTTTCGAAAGGCAGATGGCCGTGGTTCGGGCGAAGCCCGGCGTCGGCGAGCACCGCGCAATACTCGAAGCCCTTTCCAAGGGCGACGGCGATGCAGCCCGGCTGGCGATGATCAATCATCTCGAGGTGGTCAGGCAAGGCGTTCTCTCAAATTACTGAATGATCGAAAAATCGCGCTTGCATCACCAAAATACTTTTGTATAAAAGTGGGATCCCATATGAATGCACGCCTGGGACCCAACGATAACAAAACTCCAGAGGATAAAATGCTCCATTCTCACATCAAGCGCTGCATTCTTGCGGCATCCGTTCTTTCGATTACCGCATCGACCGCGTTCGCCCAATCCTGCCAGCCCAAGGTCGCCGCAGGTGAGCTGATAAAGCCGGGCACGCTTGTCATGTCGACCAACCCAACGCTGCCGCCACTCCAGTTCATCGATTCCACCGGCGACCTCAAGGGGATGCGCATCGAGCTGGGCACCGAAATCGCAAAGCGTCTCTGCCTTCAGCCCGAGTATGTTCGCATTGAGTTCTCCGCGATGGTTCCCGGTCTGCAGGCCGGACGTTGGGATATGATCAATACCGGGATCTTCTTCACGGAGGAGCGAACCAAGATCATGCAGATGATCCCTTACGAAGATCAGGCGATCAGCGTCTCTGTAGCGCCGGGTTCCGACAAGAAGGTCACGACAAAGGACGATCTTGCTGGCATGACTGTCGGCGTCGAAATCGGTGGGTTTGAAGAAACCAAGGCCCATGCGCTCGACAAGGAGCTTCGTGATGCAGGCAAGGAAGGTCTCACGATCCAGACCTTCGACAACTTCGCATTGGCCTATCAAGCTTTGCGCGCTGGCCAAGTCCAGGGAGTCGTGTCGATCGACGCGGTCGCCAAGGACTATGACTCCCGTGGTGATTTCAAGCGCGCGATCAGCGGCCTATACCCAGCTCCGGTCGCATTGGCATTCAAAAGCCCCACCCTTGCCGACACCGTCGCCGCAACGCTGAAGGAAATGAAGACCGACGGCTCGCTGAAGACCCTCTTTGACAAGTACGGCTTGCCGATGGTCTCAAGCGACTATTCTGTAAAGGGTCCTGGTCGCTGATCCAACGCGCGATTTGGTTTAAGAACGGGATGGCGCTTCCTGCGCCGTCCTCTTCAGGAAAGTCTTGCAAATGACGCTTTGGAACTGGTCCGGCTTCTTCGGGTACCTCGTCAATCCCTTCATTCTCGGCGGCGTATTCACCACGGTCTGGTTGACCGTCGTCTCGCTGATGACCGGCTTGATAATCGGGTTTGCGCTTGCTTTGATGCGGCGGTCGCAGGTCCGGGCGCTCTATTACCTCGCCAAGGCGTACATCTGGCTGTTCCGCGGGACGCCTCTTCTGGTCCAATTGATTGCGATTTACACCGCGCTTCCGCTCTTCGGCATCAAGTTCACGGTGCTTGAGTCGGCGCTCATCGGACTGGCGTTGAACGAGGCCGCCTACCTGGCCGAGATCATACGCGCGGGCATCGAGGCCGTGCCGGACGGACAGACGAGAGCCGCGCGGGCGCTCGGTATGACGGAGCGACAGATCATGCGCTACATCGTCATGCCGCAGGCCTTCAAGGTGATCATTCCGCCGCTCGGCAATTCGGTCAACGGCCTTCTCAAGACAACCTCAGTTACCTCGGTCATTTCGGTCGAGGAGCTTTTAAGGCGGACGCAGGTGCTGATCCAGGAGCGGTTCATGGTGCTCGAACTCTTCGCCGTGGCAGCGATCTACTATCTTCTTCTTACCACCCTCTGGGATTTTTTCCAGAATCACATCGAAAAGCGCTTGGGCCATGCCGAATCGCGGCTATCGGCGAACCAACGACGCTAACCTCAGGAATTAAAGACATGACCTCGAAATTTCGCGGCGTTTACACCGTGATGATTACACCGTTGGACGAAGACGGTGCTGTTGATCTGACGGCACTCGCCGCCTTTACCGACTGGCAGATCCGCGAAGGCATTCACGGTCTCATTCCCCTTGGTTCCACGGGCGAGTTCCTGTCTCTCAGCGAAGACGAGCGGGATGGTGTTGCGAGGACCGTCATCGAGACGGCCGCGGGGCGTGTTCCGGTATTGATCGGCACTGGCGCGGAGGACACCAGGGAATGTGTCCGGCTCAGCAAGAAGGCGGAAGAGATGGGTGCGGACGGGGTAATGATCATCCCGCCATTCTATTCTACGCCTACCGATGACGAGATCGTCCATCACTACAGGACTGTCGCATCGTCGATCTCCATTCCGATCATGGTCTATAACAATCCGGCGACCGCCAATGTCGATCTCAAGCCAGAACTGGTGAAGCGGATCGCGGCGATCGAAGGCTGTGACTACATAAAGGAGTCGACACTGGAGGTCACCCGTGTCCGTGACATTATCCGTCTGGCCGGTGACAACATGACCGTATTTGGCGGCATCCTGGGTTTCGAGTCCTTCGTTCTTGGCGCGCAGGGCTGGGTTGCCGTCGCCTCGAACGTCGCTCCGGGGCCGATGGCGCGGATATTCGAGCTGGTTGCTGACGAGAAGAACATCGACGAAGCAAGAGCGCTTTATCTGAAGTGGCTTCCGGTCATCCAGGCCGTCGGAGGTCAGGCCTACGTTGCAGGATCGAAGTCGCTTCTCAATCACATGGGATTCGGAGCGGGACAGCCGCGGCCGCCGCGCCTGCCGTTGCCGGCTGCACAGGATGCTGCGATAAAGAAGATGGTTGCCGACTTCTGCCTCAGCTTCCACGCCTAAGGGACGACTGCATGCCCGACATTCTCACCAAAACTCCAGAAGTCGGGCTGATCAACCTCTTTGTAGATGGCGTCGGCATCGCCGTCGAGAAGGGCCTGTCTGTAGCAGCCGCGATCGAGGCATCGGGCTCTCACGGATTTTCCCGAGGTCTAAAGGGAGAGCCGCGCGGTCTTTTCTGCGGCATGGGCGCGTGTCAGGACTGCCTCGTCGCGGTCGACGGCAGACTGAGCCAGCGGGCATGCATGACGATCGTCGCGGACGGAATGCGCATTGAACGCCCTTCACCTCGGGCTGAGATCTCGTCGTCGGGCATCGCCGATCTCTGCGACGTCCCTTCGTCGCTCCCTACGCGCGTGATGGACATGCTGGTGGTGGGGGCGGGACCCGCGGGTCTCGCCGCTGCCCAAGCGGCTGTCGCGGCGGGCGCAAGCGTCACGATTGTAGACGAGCGAGCCACGCCCGGTGGCCAATACTTCAAGCAACCGTCGAGCGACCATGCGAAAGAGCATCTGCGTGGTGACGCGCAGGCGAGCCAGGGTGCCGATCTAATTCGCTTGCTCGAGAAAAGCGGCGTCGCCATTCTCAGGGGTACCATGGTCTGGGGTGCTCAGCTGAACGAGGATGGTAAAGCGACTATCGGATGCTTCGGGCCTGACGGTGCATTCTACTGCCAGCCGAAATTTTTGATCATAGCGACAGGTGCTTACGAACGACCCGCCGCCGTGCCGGGTTGGACCTTGCCTGGTGCGATGACAGCAGGTGCGGCACAGACGCTGCTCAGAAGCTATGCGACCGTTCCGGGAAAGCGGATCGTCGTCACCGGGAATGGCCCTTTGAACATTCAGGTGGCAAACGAGATCCGCAAGGCGGGCGGTATAGTTGTCGCTCTTGCCGATAAGGCGGCGCCACCGTGGAAGTCGCCTGGAGCCGGCGCGCAACTCTTTGCTGCCGATGCCACGCTTGCGTTACTGGGCTGTCGTCAACTCTCGGCGTTGCGATCTGCCGGAACGAAGGTCTTCTGGGAGACCACCCTCAAAGCGATTCACGGGCGTGAGAAGGTGGAGAGCGTCACCATCTCGGGGCCAAAGGGTGAGCGAACTATAGACGCTGACGCTGTATTGATCGGCGGCGACTTCACCCCATCCAACGAATTGTCCCGACTGCTTGGATGCGGCCATGAAGTCGTCGGTGGCGAGCTGTCCGCGATCTGCGGCGAGGGTGGCGAGACCACGATAGAAGGTATCCACGTCATCGGTGAAGCTGCTCGCTTCGGTGGGGCGTATGTTGCAATGGCAGAAGGGCGTCTAGCGGGCTTGGCCGTTGCGAAAAAGCTCGGTCTGGATGCCTCGCCAGATATCAAGGCGCAGCGACGACTCGGTCGCCATCGCGCATTTCAGAAGGCACTCTGGAACCTGTTCGCGCCAATCGAGAATGCGGTACAAATTCAGCCGCCGGAGACCATCGTCTGCCGCTGCGAAGGTGTCACTCTAGGGACATTGCAGGCAATCAGCGCGCGTAGCGCAAATGACGTCGCGACGGTGAAGCGGCTGTCACGTGCTGGTATGGGTCGTTGCCAAGGACGCTACTGTAGTAAGCGCGTGGCGAACGTAGTGGGCGAGACTCGTCGAGGCAGCGAAACTCAGGGTTTCCTTGCCCCTCAGATGCCACTTCGTCCTCTTCCGCTTGCAGCACTTGCGGTCGAGAAACCGGAATGGGGTGGTCATAAAAGGGCCATGCTGCCAGAGAGGTCACCCCGTGTCGAGATTGTGCCTTTACCCATATCGAGCATTTCGACGCTAGTCATCGGGGCAGGGATCGCAGGCCTGTCCACGGCGCTTTTTCTTGCCAGAGCCGGCGAAGATGTCGCAATCGTCGAACGCGCCTTCCCTAACTCGTTGGCGTCGGGCGGCAACGCGGGCAGTCTTCACGCCCAACTGCTTTCCTTCGATCACGGCAGCCGCGCCGAGGCCGGGGGAGGGCCTGCAGTGCAAACTTTGCCGTTGCAGCGCGATTCCATTCGCCTGTGGGCCGACTTGCAGAAGGAACTCGGCCGGGATTTCGAAATGAAAGTGACAGGCGGCGTCATGGTTGCCGAGACCGACGCGCATATGCGCTTTCTTGCGGCCAAGGTGGCGGCAGAACGTGGAGCTGGCATCGACAGTCGACTGATCGACCGTGACGAGCTTCGCCATATCGAGCCGCATCTGTCGCCGGACTTCGTCGGTGCAGCCTATTGCTCGCAGGAAGGCAAGATCAATCCGCTCGTTGCCACGCAATACGTTCTCGAAGCGGCGCAACAGCAAGGTGCCCACGTGTTCGAGCGCTGCGAGGTCCTCTCCATCGCCTCGGTAGCCTCCGGAGGCTTCGACGTGAGAACGTCGCGCGGCAACATTCGAGTAAAACGCGTCATCAATGCCGCCGGCGCGTTCGCCTCACGCATCGGCGCAATGCTTGGTCTTGATATCCCCGTGTTCGGCGCGCCATTGCAGATGGTCGTGACCGAAGCAGCAGCGCCCCTTATCACCTGCCTCGTCGCGCATGCTGATCGGCATCTGACCTTGAAGCAAGCGTTCAACGGAAACTTCATCATCGGCGGCGGATGGACCGCAGGTCTCGATCCGGTTCACCAGCACCCCCGACCGTCGTTTTCCAGTCTTGAAGGCAATCTTTGGGTTGCCCAGCATGTCGTGCCCGCCCTTCGCAAGCTGAACGTCATTCGCAGCTGGGCGGCGATGAACATCAATATCGATGGCGCCCCGATCCTCGGAGAGCACCCGTCGCAGCCTGGGTTTTTCAACGCGGTCACATCGAACGGCTACACACTCGGCCCGCTGATCGGACATCTCACGGCTCAGCTGGTGCTTGGGCGCGAGACCGGTCAGGCGCTGCAGCCTTTTTCCATATCCCGCTTCTCGAAAGGTCGATCATGATCGAGATCACAGGCATCACAAAATTCTACGGCAGCTTCGAGGTGCTGAAGAACTGTTCCGTAAAGGTGGAAAGAGGCGAAGTCATCGTCGTTTGCGGGCCTTCAGGATCCGGCAAATCCACGCTCATTAAATGCGTCAACGGCCTGGAGCCCTTTGACCAGGGTTCGATCCGTGTCCACGGCATCGAAGTCGGGGATCCGAAAACGGATCTGCCAAACCTGCGCACCCGCGTCGGGATGGTTTTTCAGAATTTCGAGCTCTTTCCGCATCTGACGATCATAGAGAACATCATGCTAGCCCAGAAGATCGTCCTCGGTCGTACGGCAGTCAGTGCCGAAAAGAAGGCTATGGAGCTTCTCGATCGCGTCGGTTTGGTCGAACAAGCAAAGAAATATCCTAGCCAGCTTTCGGGCGGCCAGCAGCAACGTGTCGCGATTGCCCGTGCCCTGGCCATGGATCCGCTCGCCATGCTTTTCGACGAGCCGACCTCGGCACTCGATCCGGAGATGATTTCGGAGGTTCTCGATGTGATGACCGGGCTCGCGAAGGACGGAATGACGATGATGGTGGTGACGCACGAGATGGGTTTCGCCCGCCGAGTCGCCACCAGAGTCATCTTCATCGACCAGGGCGAGATCCTTGAGGATTGCCCGAGCGAAGAATTTTTTTCGGGGAAACACAATCCAAGGACGGAAGCGTTTCTCGGCAAGATTCTTCAGCATTGAAAGGCGTTGCCATGCCCGAACTCGATCTCGTCATCAAAAGCGCCAACGTGGCCACCGCGTCGCACTGTTCCTGGGCGATGTAAAAGAGCGGGACAAATACCGGCCATCTGCAACTCGGCCAGCCGAAAAAGATTATCACAACTGAAAAATAGAAAGATCGACAATGAAACTGAAAATTACCGCAGGCCCGTTCACTTTCGATGCCAAGCTGGAGGTCGAGAAAGCGCCGAAAACCGCGGAGGCGTTCTTGAAGCACCTGCCCTTCAGCGGGGAGATTGTGCACGTTCGCTGGTCGGGCGAGGGCGTCTGGATTCCGCTCGGAGACAAGGACTTCGGCGTCGGCTATGAAAACCACACGAGCCATCCCGCCCCTGGTCATATCATTCTGTATCCCGGTGGGATCAGCGAGACGGAAATTCTGCTTGCCTATGGCGGTGTCGACTTCTCGTCAAAAATGGGCCAGCTTGCCGGAAACCACTTCATCACCATCACCTCTGATTTGGACAAGCTCGCTGAACTGGGCGTAATGACGCTTTGGCGGGGTGCCCAGGCAATCAAGTTTGAGGTTGCGTAGAATGGGCAAACCGACACGCTACCGTCAGCGTGTCGGACATCATCGGATTTCCGAGTTTCCAGTGAATTGCGACTTGCAACTGCTTTGATCGGTGGCAGTCGTTCATACCCGGTGGGCGCCACCTAGCAGACTGTGGTTTAGACTGCACTGAGGCATAAAATGAGCGGCATTTAGATAGCCTCGCTAGCTTGCGCAGTATCATTTCTCTATGTCGAGGCACACGAGGTTGTGAGATGCCCGGAATTGGCCGCGTAGTCACTTCGCGGTCAGTCTTCCAAAGACTGCTGGCACCCAAGTCGGGAGATGTACCTCGCGAAACCGCGATAATTCAATAGCTTCACATTGAGGTCATTCGCGGGTCGCAGGTCCAAATCCTATCAAGGCGTTGGAATCGCAGAATGACGAAGTACAAGCACAAAACGTTCGGTGATAATCGGGTCGAACTTAACGCCGTTGACGATGATGCCAAGCTGGCTGAGTTCGCACGTGAAAAGCCTCGGGTGAGGTCGTGCAGCGCACTTCGTCGCGATATAGAGGGTGTTACCAGGTGGCCGCGCCACCTCTCCGAAAGCCGATGCGACGTTAATGACATGTCCATCCCGTCCTTGCAAAACGTTTTCAGCATCCTTGGTAAGCGCGATCGGAGAGCAGACGTTTACACTAAAACAGATGCCTTAAGACTGAACAGGCGATCCAGGAACGGAATTTTACAGCCTCGCGCCGTCGACAAGGGTGTCGAGACAACCTTCGATTTTTTTTCGAAAGCCTTTTCGATGACGACGATTAGGGCGTTGGTACCCTCGATCGTGCTGAGGTTTGCGCCAATGGCGTCCCGCTGGTCGAAATGAGGTTCACATTGCGTGGCCTTAAAAGGCTCCTGGAAAAACCCTGTTCTGCCAGCCATTCGATCGTACCGATGGTTCCGCCGCGTGCTCGAACCGGCCTTGCCATTATCTGGACGGGATCAGTTGGGCTCACTATAAAAATCCTCGACAAGTTTTGGCGTGATGCGGTGATGAGTCGCTTGCTCGTAGTCATAGGCGAAAGTTAGCAGGTCCGCCTCGCTCCACAGGCGGCCGACGAATATCAGGCTGAACGGGCCGCCATTAGCAAACTGGCCCGCCGGCACCGTTACGCCCGGCAGCCCGGCAATGTTGATTTCCGACACCGTCGTTGCCGGGAAGGTGGCTTCGTCGAAAATGCCTGGCAGCGCCTCGGACACCTGCGGAAAAATAAGAAGATCGAGATTGTTCTGCCGCATGACGGCATTGAACACCCGCAGATAGGATTGGCGCAGCGCCAGAAATTCGCTGAGATCGGGGACTGCCGCCGGATTTTCTAGGGATTTGCTGAGGATCGGCATGGTCTTCGGGTGACTGCCCAGCAGCTTGTCATCGGCAAAAGGGTCGTCCGCCAGCAAGCCCTTTAAAGCCAGCAGCGAATTTGCTGCAGCCGAAGGGCCAAGCCGGCGGAGATAATTGTCGAAGTCATGGGCCATCGATTCCATGCCTCGCGGATCGAAATCACCCTCCAGGGCGCTGAGAGCGGCAAATTCCGTGCCGGCAAAAGGATCGTCGACCGCGACGATGCCGCGCTGCCTGAGCTCGTCAATCGCCACGGCGTAAAGCGCGGCGGCTTCCTTCGACAGCGGCTTCGTCCGCCATCCGGCACCGTAAAGGCCGACACGCGCGCCGTTGAGGGCGGTAAGGCTCAGCTTTGCAGTGTAGCCGCCCTCGGGAATATTGCCGATGCTCGCCACCGTTTTCGGGTCTTCGGCGGAATAGCCGGCCAAGACGTCGAGCAGCAGGGCGGCATCGGTGACAGTACGGGCATGCGGGCCGACGACGTCGCGGGTCGAGCCGGCCAGCGGCGCGACGCCGGCGTTCGGCACCAGGGCAAACGTCGGTTTGACGCTGACGAGGCTCTGGGCGGCGGCCGGGTTCTGGATCGAGCCGCCGGTCTCCTCGGCCAGGCCAACGACGGCGAAGCCGGCGGCAATCGCCGTTGCCGTGCCGCTCGAGCTGGCACCGGGGGCAATGGCGCGATTGACGGCGTTGTAGGTCGGGCCGTCCCAGCTCGAATTGGCGCGGGCGCCATCATGGCTGAAGGCCGGGATATTCGTCTTGCCGAGAATAATCGCCCCGGCCGTCTTCAGCCGGCCAACGACAGGCGCGTCGCGTTCCGGCATCAGATCGATGCCGCCCGTGCCGCTGTAGAGTTGCGCCCAGCCGGCTGTCGACGGCAGGCCGACAAAATCCATCGCTTCCTTGACGACGACGGGCACGCCGGCCAGGGGGCCGAGCGTTTCGCCGGCAGCCCGGCGCGCGTCAATGGCCTTCGCATCCGCCAAGGCAGCAGAGTTCATGAAGGTAAAGGCATTGTAGTAAGGCTCAAAGCGCTCGATCCGCGCCAGACAGGCGAGCGTCAGTTGCTCTGACGTATAGGCGCCGCTGGCAAAGGCGGCTTGGATGTCGTCAATTGTCAGTGCGGCGATATTAATATCGGCGAGGGGAGACATGGGGCTAGATGCGTTCACGATGATGCTCCAGACGTGGTGGATGGGAAACGTGCGCGACGCTGTCGCCGCCTCGGCTAGGCAGCTGCTTTAGTCGCGATCGAGCTTTCGATGAGGCCCAGCAGATGCGGCGTGTCCATGACATCGGCGAAGATCGCCGACATGCTGATCAGCGTCGCGTTGTGCTCCTCGTCGCTGAGCGTGGCGTTGGCGTCGGTCATGAAGATGATGTTGTAGCCCATCTGCAACGCGTCGCGCGCCGTGCTTTCGCAGCAGCAGTTGGTCAACGTGCCGGTGATGATCAGTGTGTCGATGCCGCGTGCCTTCAGTTGCTGGTCGAGATCGCAGGTCTCGGGAATGAAGGCTGAAAAGCGTGTCTTGTCGAAGACGAGGTCAGCGTCCCTGACATCCAGCTCCGGCGCCAGCTGCCATTGGTCGGCGCCGCGCGAAAACGCCTCCGTCATGATGTCGAACTGGGTCTCGCTCATATAATTGTGGAACCAGACGTTCCAAGGCAGTTTTTCGGCCGCGTCATAGGTGTAGCGCAGAAAGACATTGGTGCCACCGGCGGCCCGCACCTCCCGGGAAATGCTGTTGACAGCGCCAACGATTTCGCGCGTCACCGGCACCTCGACCGCCGCACCCTCGGCGACGAAACCAACCTGCAGATCAACGATGATATGGGCGACCTTCGCCATGTCGAGACTGTCGAAAACGTATTCCTTGCCGCCGCGCTGCTTGCGGCCGCGATCGATGATGTGCTGCGGGATCGAAATCTTATGCATGTCGCTCTCCTTCGGTCAGGGTTGATGATCAGGGTCGGGAGTGATCGGGCGGCAGCCTGGCGCCTTGTCGACATGATCAGAATGAAATAATTAATTACGAAACTATCAGCTTGGCAAGTATTTTAATTATCGGCGTGGTGATTAAATAGGCCGCGCCGTCAGTCGATGAAAATTGCGCCAACTGTTTGACAGCCTCCTTCAAGCCATGCACTATGACGGCACACAGCGGATTACTTTCCAGGGCAACTGTTAATCCAATCGGATTGGCAGACCGTCAGCCATGGGCGAGGCATGGGACGAACTGCCGCTTCGATGCCCACAGAAGGGACAGCAACATGAAAGTTGGTCTGCTACATCCCCGAACCGGCGTTGCCGGCATGTGGGCGCCATCCATGGATGCGGCCGCCCTGGTGGCGGCGGCCGAGATCAACGCTGCCGGCGGCATCCTCGGCGAGGAGATCGAACTGGTGTTCGGCGATTGCGGCTTTTCCAACGGCGAGGCGCTGGCTGCCGTCAATATGCTGCTGGAGGTCGATGGTGCCGAGGCGATCATCGGCGGCCATCCGAGCAATATCCGCGACACGATCAGTGATCGGGTGTCGCACCGCGTTCCCTATATCTACACGCCGCAATATGAAGGTCTTGCCTGCGGTCCCTCGACCATCGCCATCGGTAGCGTCGATCACGAATTGATGGCGCCGGCGCTACACTGGTTTCGAAACGACAAGCGCGCCGAGCGCTTCTTCTTCGTCGGCAATGACTACATCTGGCCGCGTTCGGCGCTGGCGACCACCCGGCAACTGATGTTGCAGCAGGGCGGCAAGCTCGTCGGTGACCTGCTGGTGCCGACCCATCCAATTGATTACACGGCGGTCTTGCGGCAGATCGCCCGCAGCGGCGCGCAGGTTGTGATCCAGGCGCTGGTCGGCCAATGTTCGGTCGAATTTAACCGAGCCTTCGCCGCCGCCGGGTTGGACGAAAAGATGCTGCGCTTCGGCCTGATCGTCGACGAGACGGTGATCTGCGGCATCGGCGCCGATGCCTCGAACAATCTATTCACCGCCGCCAACTACTTTTCCGAACATCATTCGCAATCGAACGATCATTTCCTCGAGCTCTATCACGATGCTTTCGGCGAATATGCGCCGCCGGTATCGGCTGCGAGCGTCGGCTGCTATGAGGGTTTCCATGTGCTCGCCGGCCTTGCCCGCGACCTCCAATCGCGCGACAGCCGCAGGCTTGCCCATCACCTGAAGCGTTCCTTGACGCGACCGGCGGCCCGCCACATGCTCAGCGGCAAGCCGGTCGGACGATCTCCGGGGGTCTATCTCGGCCAGGCCGAAGGCGCCACCCTGCGGGTTGTTGCGGCCTTGGCACACTGAAGAATAATTGAAAACGAAATATTGTCAGTTTCCATCCCTGATGCTATCAGGGCGTCGAGCAGTATTAGGGAATCCGAAATCACTTCATGGCATTTCTGGCGTGTCGACGCCGGCTCGTGTGGTTGAAATGACGCCGGCAGACAACGTCTATTGCTAGAAAATGAAACTAAAGAAAAGCAAAGTGTCGGGGTGGGAGGAAATGGCTCCAATTCGTCTGAAGGACCAGCTGGCCTATATGATCGCCAGTGTCAATCGCCAGCTTGAGCAGGAACTCGAAGAGCGGCTGCGCCCGGGCGGCGTGCCGATCGAGCAGTTTCGCATTCTCGAGGTGCTGGATGCCAGCGAACCTTGTGCCATGGGCGAAATCGCCGGCCTGTCACTGATTGAGCCGCCGACGCTGACTAAGATCATCGACAAGATGGTGGCCGAAGGACTGGTCTATCGCGCGCCGGACCCGAACGATCGCCGCCGCGTGCTGATCCTGACGGCGCCGGGCGGCAAGACGCTGTTCAAGCGGCTGCGGGGGGTCTCAACGGCCCAGGAGCAGCGGATCGTCGAATTGCTGGAATCCGACCGGGCGGCAGAACTGCGCAACCTGCTGCGAGAATTGATCCAGTAAATGGATGACAGTGGCGGTCGGCTGGCGGGCCATCGACCGCTGTGACCGCGACGAAGCCTGCTGATACGTAGGATGAAACGGTCACGCGATGAAAACCATCGGTGTTTGTCAAAGAGCAAGTCGGACCGGGCGCTGAAAGCTGCCCAGCGGCTGGTTCGTGGAGTGGTGGTTATCCTCTGTCAGGATCTGATCCTTAGCTGCGCTGAGTCTTCGTCTGCCTCTCTTTCCAGCTAAGGAAAGCATCCGGGCCTCCTTGTTTCGCTTCCGGCGGGCGAAAAAAGAAATTTCAACATCCTAAGTGAGAGCGAAGCGCTGGAACCTGCCCGAGCAGATGCAGCCACAAGATCCGCAGGCGCTGAATTGACATACGCACTCCATCTTCTGCGCGTCTGCCGGCCGCCGTCTCGCCTCAAAACCCCGTCGGGCGGCGAGTGTGCCAGTCGGTCGCCTGCTGATATGCGTGCGCGACTTTCAGCAGCATCGCCTCGGACCCGTGGATGCCGGCCAGCTGGAAGGCAACGGGACGTCCATCATCGGTGAAGCCGCAGGGCAGCGTCACGGTCGGTACGCCGCTGGCGTTGAACGGCGTGGTGAATTTGCCGATGATGTTGAAATCGATGGCGACGGCCGCCCGGACTTCTTCCCAGGTCGGCGTGCCGCGGCCGAAGACCGGCATGACGAAGACATCGATAGCTTCGGACATGCTGACGATGGCGCCGCGGAATTTGTAGCGCTCGATGACGCCCTTGCCGATATCGACCGGGTTGGCGCTGCGGCCGGCCTCCATGCCCTGGCTGATCCAGCCGCCATAGCGCGATGCCTGCGACGGATAGGTTTTTTCGTGGGCCGCTGCCATTTCCATCATAGTCATCGACATGGCGTAGGTCAGCAGCGTGTCGATCGCCGGGAATTTGACGTTTTGGGTCAGCGCGCCGATCTCCTCGAGGACAGTGATGGCGTCCTTCAGCAGGCCGATCGTTACCGGATCAGCATCTGGCGCAACATAATCCCAGTCGAGGCCGATCTTGATGCCGCGAGCGCCATAAATGCCGTCGAGCGCTTCGAGGTAGTTGGGAACCGGCGCCCTCAAGGTGGTCGTGTCGTTCCTGTCCCAGCCGGCGAGCGCCTGCAGCATGGCGGCGGCGTCCGCGGCTGAACGGGCCATCGGGCCAAGATGGTCGAAGGTGGCGGCAAGATCGAAAATGCCGTAGCGGCTGATCAGGCCCCAGGTCGGCTTGATGCCGGTCAGTGCGTTGCAGGCCGAGGGAAAGCGGATCGAGCCGCCGGTGTCGGAGCCGATCGCCGCATAGGTGAGGCCGGCCGCCGTCGAGACGCCGGAGCCGGAGGAGGAGACGCCGGTCCAAAGGTCTTTTTTCCAGGGATTGACCGGCTCGGGCATGTCCGGATGGTGCTCGATCGTCGCGCCCTCGGTCATGTGCAGCTTGCCGAGCAGGACGGCGCCGGCCTCGGCCAGTTTGGTCACCACCGTGGCGTCGTAATCCGGCTTGAAATCCTCGTAGATTTTCATGCCGCCGGTCGTGGTGATGCCCTTGGTGAAGCACAGGTCTTTGACGGCGATCGGGATGCCGTGCATCGGGCCGCGATAGATGCCCTTGGCAATTTCTGTTTCCGCGGCTTTGGCTTGACGCAAGGCCAGATCGGCGGTGACGGTGGTGTAGCTCTTCAGGCCGGGGTCGTATTTCTCGATGCGCGAAAGGATCGCCTCGGCGACGGCCACCGGCGAAACGGCGCCGCTTTCGATCTGCTTGGCTACGGATGTCAGGGACTGGAAATGGATGTTTTCGAGGGACATGCGGCAAAACTCCGTTGTTCGAAATCAGGAAAGCGGCGGGCGGCGGGTGTGCCAGTCGGTGGCCTGCTGGTAGGCATGGGCAGCCTTCAGCAATTCGGCTTCCGAGAGATGCGGGCCGATCAGCTGCACGCCGAGCGGCATGCCGACAGCCGACAGGCCGCAGGGCATGGTGACGCTGGGGCTGCCGGCGATGTTGAACGGCGCAGTGTAGCCGAGGAAACCGTGCAAATTCTTCAGATGGGCGTCCATTTCGTCGTAGCGCGCGCCGATAAAGGGATAGACCGGCGAGATCAGCGCATCGATGCCGACGAACATACGCGCCAGTTCGCCCTTGAAACGGTCCTGGGTGATGTAGGCCTTGGCCATGTCGATCGGGCTGTAGGCGAAGCCGCGCTCGAGGGCGGCGGCAAGCTGCGGGCCGAACAGTGCCTTGTCCGCTTCAAAGACCGGCTGGTGAAAGCTGGCGCTTTCGGCATCGGTGATGATCATCTGCGCCGACGTCGCGGCCCTGCGGTCCGGGACCTTGACGGGGACGATGATGGCGCCCAGATCGGCAAAGACGGCGATCACGTCCATGATCGCGGCGATCGTCTCGTCATCGACGCCAGTTTCGAGATAAGCCTCGTCGACGCCGATGCTAAAACCGCGGGCGCCGCGCACCCCGTCGAGCGCGGCCAGATAGTCGGGCGTCGGGGCCGACACGCTCGTCGGGTCCATCGGGTCGGGGCCGGCAAAGGCGTTGAACATCGCTGCGGCGTCGGCAGCGCTGCGGGCCATCGGGCCGATGGTGTCGAGCGAATCAGCCAATGGAAAGACGCCGTAGCGGCTGGTGCGGCCCCAGGTCGGTTTGAGGCCGGTGACGCCGTTGGCGGCCGAGGGAAAGCGGATCGAGCCGCCGGTGTCGGTGCCGAGGCTGGCAAAGCACAGGCCCGCCGCCGTCGCCGCCCCCGAGCCGGAGGACGAGCCGCCTGGCCAATAGTCGCTGTTCCACGGATTGAGGCAGCGACCGAGCGCTGGGTGATGCTCGCCGAAGGCGCCTTCGTGCAGATGCAGTCGGCCAAGGATGATGGCGCCGGCTGTTTTCAGGCGGTGGACGATGGTGGCGTCCTTGTCCGAGACGAAATCCTTGTAGGCGAGCGAGCCAAAAGTCGAGGCGACGCCCTTGGTGTGGAACAGGTCTTTTATGGCAATCGGCACGCCATGCAGGGGGCCGCGGTAGCGGCCGGAATCGATCTCCGCCTTGGCCACAGCTGCGTCCGCCATAGCGCTGTCGGCTGCAATGGAGAGATAGGAATTCAGCGCCGGATCGACGGTTTCGATGCGCGCCAGCATCGCCTCGGTGAGCGTGACCGGGGACAGGTCGTGGCTGGCGATCAGGGCGGAGACCTCGAGAAGGGAGGCATAGTGCAGGTCGGTGACGGTCAAGAGAAAACCTCGCTCAGGCGGCCCTGGCCGGTTGGAATTGGGCCGGGCGGCGCTCGGTGACGCCGGCAACCGCCTCGTAGGCGGCGCCGATGCGCAAGATCGTCGGCTCGTCGAAGGGGCGGCCGATGATCTGGGCGCTGAGCGGCAGGCCGTCGGCACCAAAGCCGATCGGCAGGGCCAGGGCGGGGTGGCCGGTGACGTTGAACGGGCCGGTCAAAATGCCGGCCCAGCGGCCGGCGTCGGGGCCGAAGGCGGAAAAAGGGCCGGCTGTCGTCAGGGCGTTCGGGGCGAGCAGTGCGTCGTGGGTTTTCAGCAGACCGTTGACGGCCGCGGTCAATTCGCGGCGCAGGCGCTGGGCCTGCACCAAGTCGGAGGCAGACAGCACGGCGCCTGAAATCAGCTGCTGATAGGCGTAGCGGCCATAGGCATAGGGCCGGGTTTTCAGGTCGGATTCGTGGATGGCGTAGGCTTCGGCAAACAGGATGACACGGTTGCAGGCGTCGAACTGCTCGAAGGGCGGCATGTCGACCTCCTCGACGATGGCGCCGAGGGCTGACATCTGTTGAGCTGCCGCGTCGAGGGCGTCGGTCGCCTCCTTGGTGAGCGACGGATTGTCGATAAAAAATTTCCGGGTATAGCCGATCCTAAGGCCGGCAATACCCTGGCTGAGCGGCGCGCAAAAATCTGGGACAGGGACATTGGCCGAGGCCGGGTCTCGCGGGTCGTAACCGGCAATCACCTGCATGGTGAGTGCGGCATCCTCGACCGACCAGGACAGCGGGCCGCAATGGTCAAGCGAATAGGCGAGCGGAAAGGCGCCGCGGCGCGAGACGCGGCCATAGGTCGCCTTGAGACCGACGACGCCGCAAAAGGCGGCCGGCCCGCGGATCGAGCCGCCGGTGTCGGAGCCCATCGCCATGCGCATCATTCCGGCGGCGACGGCCGCGGCCGAACCGGAGGAGGAGCCGCCGGTGAAATGATCGAGATTCCAGGGGTTGCGGGCAGGCGGGAAGGGCAGGTCGAAACTCGGGCCGCCAATGGCGAATTCGAAGGTGCCAAGCTTGCCGAGCAGCACGCCGCCGCCGGCCGAAAGTTTTTCCTGCACGGCGCAATCGGATTTTGGCACGTTGTCGCGCAACAGGTTGGAATGGCAGGTGGTGCGGATGCCGGCGGTATCGTAGAGATCCTTCAGGCCGTAGGGGATACCGTGCATCGGGCCATGGTCGAGACCCTGGGCGAAATTGGCGTCGGCCCTGTCGGCATCGGCAAGGGCGCGCTCGGTCGTGACCAGAACGAAAGCATGAATGTCGGGGTCTGTGGCCCTGATCGTTGCCAGGGCATCTTCGGTGAGCTGGCGCGAGGTCAGCGTTCCGGCGCGCAACGCGGCGCCGGCTTCGGCGATGGATAAAAGGTGGAGCGGCTTGGAAACGGTCATCGTCAGTCCTTTTCAACGAGGCTGTAGACG
Source organism: Rhizobium rhododendri (assembly GCF_007000325.2). GTDB lineage: Bacteria > Pseudomonadota > Alphaproteobacteria > Rhizobiales > Rhizobiaceae > Rhizobium > Rhizobium rhododendri. The sequence goes on from NZ_CP117268.1 coordinate 705,270, forward strand.
TGCGCGGGTTCGGCGGCGGCTGTTCGCGGCTGGCGCAGCCAGTGAAGGGCGGCCAGCAGCCGCCCGGCAACGGCATAGGTGCCGGCAGCGCGATCGGCCGGCGGCACGACTCCGGCATCGTGGAAGCGTTGTTCGATGGCAGCGATATCGGGCGGTGAGGGGGGGTGCGTCATGGTCGATCTCCTTCAGGATCTCGCCACGTTAATGTAAAAATTGATAATTGAAAACGATAATATCTATTGGTGAAATATTAGCCCGGATGCCACTTTTTTGCACTGCAGCATTCAATTTTACGCCCTATCATATTGGCAACGCGCAACATTCCAACGCGTCGCAAAGATGCACGCTTCGTTGGAAATAATTAAAATGCTTTAATTTTTAATATTTTACAATTCGTTAGAGCAATTTCGTCGGTGCTGTCGTGCTACCGGCTCGGCGGCTGGCACGGGCTTTGCAAGATAGTCTCCGAACACGGCGCATCCGCGGACAGGAGAAAGCACGATGACACCACTGAGAATGCGAGGCCTTTTCAAATCGGCTGCCTTTGCAGCCTTTGCAGCGATGGCTGCCGCCGGCTTTACCGCCCCGGCATCGGCGGAAACGGTGCTGCGCGTCGCCATGACGGCAGCCGACATTCCCGATTACACGGGCGCCCCGGACCAAGGTTATGAAGGCTATCGCTTTGCCGGCTACACGCTCTTTGATGCGCTGGCGCTCTGGGATCTGTCGAGCTCCGACAAGGCGGCCGATATCAAGCCCGGTCTCGCCACCTCCTGGACGATTGACCCCGCCAACAGCAAGCGCTGGATCTACAAGCTTCGCCAGGGCGTCAAATATCATGACGGCTGCGACTGGAACGCCGATTCCGCCATCTGGAATTTCGACCGCGTCCGCGATCCGAAATCGCCGCAGTTCAACCCGCGCCATGTCGGCCAGATGGGCACCTATGTCGCCAACATCGCCAGCGTCGACAAGATCGACGACTACACCATCGCCATCAACACCAAGGTCGCCAACTCGCTGTTTCCCTACGAAATGGCGATGTATTACATGATTTCCAATTGTGCGGTCACCGCCGACAAGAATGATTACAAGGCCTATGCGGCAGCCCCTTCCGGCACAGGGCCCTACAAGTTCAGCTCCGTCAGTCCGCACGAGCGGCTGGAACTTGTGAAGAACGACAAATATTGGGACCCCGCCCGCGTGCCAAAACATGACCGGCTGGTGCTGCTGCCGATGCCAGAGGCCTCGACCCGCGCGGCCGCCCTGCTCTCCGGCCAGGTCGACTTCGTCGAGGCGCCGTCGCCCGACACCATTCCGCGCCTGAAGGGCGCCGGCATGCAGATCGTCACGGTGCCCTATCCGCACAACTGGGACTACATGTTCCGCATGGACGTCCCGCCGTTCAACAATCTTAAGGTTCGTCAGGCAGCCAACTATGCCGTCAACCGTCAGGACATGGTCGACATGCTGCAGGGCGTGGCCACCGCCGCGACGCAGACGCTGATCCCGTCGCAAGCGTGGTACGGCAAGCCGGTCACCTATGACTATGATCCGGACAAGGCCAAGGCGCTGCTGAAGGAAGCCGGCTGCTCCCCGTGCAAGATCAAGGTCGGTATCTCGACCTCGGGCTCCGGTCAGATGCAGCCGCTGCCGATGAACGAACTGGTCAAGGAGCAGCTCGACGAGGCCGGCTTCGAGGTCGAACTGGTGCCGATGGACTGGAATGCGTTGATCGGCGTCTTCCTGTCCGGCGCCAAGGGCACCGAATACAATGCCATCAATTTCTCGATGGCGCCGATCGATCCGGTGCAGGGCATCCTGAAGAAATGGATGACCAGCTACGCGCCACCGAACTGCTGCAACTGGGGCTTCTACTCCAATCCAGCCGTCGACAAGCTCGGCGCAGAGGCGACGGCCGAATTCGATCCGGCCAAGCGCGACGCCCTGCTGACCCAGATGAACGAAGCCGTCGTCGCCGACGCTTCAGAACTCTATATCGTCCACGACCTCAACCCGCGCGCCCTGTCGCCAAAACTTTCCGGCTTCGTCCAGGCCCAGAGCTGGTTTCAGGACCTGACGCCGATCGTCGTAGCCCCCTGACCTGACACAGCGGCCGCAGCTTTGCCTGCGGCCGTTTCGCATCGTGCGACGACAGCCTGATGAAACTGGAGACATTGCATGTGGCTCTACGCGCTTCGGCGCCTCGTCCTGACCATACCGATATTGTTCGGCGTCACGGTCATCTGCTTCGCCCTGGTCCATATCGCCCCTGGCGATCCGATCCAGAACCTGCTGTCGCCGACGGCCTCTGCCGCCGATGCAGCCCGGCTGCGCGCCGCCTACGGTCTCGACCAGCCGATCCCCATTCAATATCTGATCTGGATCGGTAAAGTCTTTGTCGGCGATCTTGGCCAGTCGATCGCCAACAATTCGCCGGTCTCGGGCGAGGTCGTGCGGGCCTTTTTCAACACGCTGACCATCGCGCTGATTTCGGTGGTGCTGGCTTTCATCCTGTCAATGGTTCTCGGCGTCATTGCCGCCTACAAGGCCGGCACCTGGGTCGACAAGCTGATCACGGCGGTGGCCGTATTCGGCATCAGCGTGCCGACCTTCTGGCTCGGCGTCGTGCTGGTCATCCTGTTTGCCGTCAATCTCTTCTGGCTGCCGGCGACCGGCATGGGCGCCAGCGGCTCGGAGAATTTCAGCTATCTGCGCTGGGCCGATTTCAAGTTCGCGATCATGCCGATCATCGCGCTGGCGCTGCCGCCGCTCGGCATCATGACGCGCACGACGCGCTCGTCGCTGGCCGAAATCCTCAACCAGGATTTCATCCAGACCTTGCGCGCCAAGGGCATGAGCGAATTCCAGATCATGCGCCATGCGGTGCGCAACATCATGCCGCAGGCGGTTGCCATGCTCGGTCTGCAGCTCGGCTACCTGATTGGCGGCTCAGTGCTGGTGGAAACGGTGTTCACGTGGCCAGGCACCGGCTTTCTGCTCAACAAGGCGATCCTCACCCGCGACATTCCGCTGCTGCAGGGGACGATCCTGGTGCTGGCCACCGCCTTCGTGCTGATCAATCTCGTCGTCGACCTCGCCCAGTCGGTAATCGATCCGCGCATCAAGCGAAGCTGAGGAAGTTTTCATGTCCGATATCCCGATCCACTCCATGCCCGTGACCGTCGCCCCTGCAGCGAAGCCCGTCCATGTCCGCGGCTACTGGGGCAGTGTCTGGAACCGCCTGCGCTACGATTACGTCACGCTGTTCTGTCTGCTCGTCATCCTGCTGGTCGTGCTGTCGGCGATCTTTGCCCCGTGGCTGGCGCCGATGGATCCGGACAAATCGAGCATGGCCCACCGCCTGAAGGCGATTGGCACCAAGAACTATCTGCTCGGCACCGACGAGCAGGGCCGCGACATGCTCAGCCGTATTCTCTATGGTGGCCGCGTGTCGCTGACGATGGGCATTGTCCCGGTGCTGTTTGCCACCACCATCGGCGGCCTGTTCGGCGTCATCGCCGGCTATTTCGGCGGCAAGGTCAACATGGTGATCATGCGCACCATGGACGTGTTTTTCGCCTTTCCTTCGGTATTGCTTGCCGTCGCCATCTCCGGCAGCCTTGGCGGCGGCCTGACCAATCAGCTTTTGACGCTGACCGTGGTGCTGATCCCGCCGCTCTGTCGCGTCGCCGAAACCGCCACCAGCCAGGTGCGGACCATGGATTTCGTCGATGCGGCCCGCGCCAGCGGTGCCTCGACGGTATCGATTCTGTTCACCCATGTGCTGATCAACGTCATGTCACCGGTCATGGTCTATGCCTCGACGCTGGTGTCGGTGTCGATCATTCTGGCATCGGGCCTATCCTTCCTCGGTCTCGGCGTCTCGCCGCCGACCGCCGACTGGGGCCTGATGCTGTCGACGCTGCGCCAGTCGATCTATGTTCAGCCGCTGGTGGCCGCCGTCCCCGGCGTCGCCATCCTCATCACCTCGATCGCCTTCAACCTGGTCAGCGACGGTCTGCGCCAGGCGATGGACGTCAAAGCCTGATCGAAAGGACACAGCCATGACCGATCTGATCCTTGCTCCCGCTCCGGCGCCCGTCGATCCGCGTGATCGCGGTGGTCCGGCGCAGCCGATGCTGATTGTCGAGAATTTCAAGAAGTATTTTCCGATCCGGGCCGGGCTGCTCAGCCGCAAGGTCGGCGAGGTCAAGGCCGTCGACGACATCTCCTTCTATGTGCTGAAGGGCGAGACGCTCGGCATCGTCGGTGAATCCGGTTGCGGGAAGTCAACCCTGGCGCGGCTGCTGATGTATCTGATCGACCGCGATGAAGGCCATCTCATTCTCGATGGCGACCCGGTCGGCGAAGCGCGCGGCGTGCCGCTCAACGGCCTGCGTCGTTCGCTGCAGATGGTGTTCCAGGACAGCTATTCGTCGCTCAATCCGCGGCTGCCGATCGAGACCTCGATCGCCTATGGGCCAAAAGTGCAGGGCGCCTCCGCCAAGGATGCCAAGGACCAGGCACGGGCCTTGCTGCAGAAGGTCGGGCTGAAACCGAACCTGTTCGGCCAGCGCTATCCGCACGAACTGTCCGGCGGCCAGAAGCAGCGCGTCAACATAGCCCGGGCGCTGGCGCTCGATCCCCGCCTGCTGATCCTCGACGAGGCGGTGTCGGCGCTTGACAAATCGGTCGAGGCGCAGGTGCTCAACCTGCTCGCCGACCTCAAGGGGCAACTGAACCTCACCTATATTTTCATCTCCCACGACCTGCATGTGGTGCGTTACATCTCGGACCGGGTGCTGGTGATGTATCTCGGCCAGGTGGTCGAGATCGGTCCGGTCGGGATGATCTACGAGGACCCGAAACACCCCTATACCCAGGCGCTGCTCGAATGCCGGCTGAGCATGGATCCGGACGAGCGCGTCGAGCAGGCGCCCCTCGCCGGCGATCCGCCCAATCCGGTCAATCCGCCGTCGGGCTGCCGCTTCCACACTCGCTGCCGCTATGTCGAAGATGTCTGCGTCTCGACCATGCCTGATCTCGGCAATGTGCTCCAGGCCACCCCCGAACGGCACTTGGCCGCCTGCCATATGGTGCATGCCGGTTCGGGCCACAGCCGTGCGCCCGCAATGGCCGATGCCTGAGCCGCCACCAAGGAGATGCGACATGGATGACATGATGTTCTCAAACCGCCCACTGCCCGATGCGCAACAGATCGCGCCGTTCGTGCATGTCGACGACCTGCGCGTCCGGTTCGTCAGCCGCGACGCCACGGTCAAGGCGGTCAACGGCGTCTCCTTCGATTTGGCGCGCGGCGAGGTGCTATGCGTCATCGGCGAGTCCGGCTCCGGAAAATCGGTGATGATGCGCTCGCTGCTGCGGCTGCATGCCAAGAAGCGCACGGTGATCGAAGGCACGATGACGGTCGGCGAGCACAACATCACCGATGTCAGCGACAAGACCATGTCGCAGCTGCGCGGCTCGACCATCTCGATGATTTTCCAGGAGCCGATGACGGCGCTCGACCCGCTCTACACGATCGGCGACCAGATCGCCGAAACGGTGATGCGGCATGAAAATATCGGCAAGCAAGCTGCCTGGGCGCGGGCGCTGGAGCTGCTCGAGCTAGTGCGCGTGCCATCGCCGGAGGGACGGCTGCGCGCCTATCCGCATGAGCTTTCCGGCGGGCTCCGGCAACGGGCAATGATCGCCGTGGCGCTGTCGTGCCGCCCGAGCCTGCTGCTCGCCGATGAGCCGACAACGGCGCTCGATGCCTCGGTGCAGATCCAGGTGCTGGTGCTGCTGCGCAAGCTGCAGCGCGAGATGGGCATGTCGATGATCTTCGTCACCCACGATCTCGGCGTCGCCGCGCAGATCGCCGACAAGGTGGCGGTGATGTATGCCGGCCGGATCATCGAATATGGCGAGGCGCGCGATGTGCTGCTGCACCCGATGCACCCCTACACCAAGGCGATGCTGGCCTCGACGGTCAAGGATCAGGCGCGCGGCGAACCGCTCGAGGCAATCGGCGGCACGCCGCCGGACCTGCGCGCCCTGCCGGAGGGCTGCAGCTTTGCGCCGCGCTGCGCCTATGCCGGCCCGGACTGCACCATCGCGATGCCGCCGCCTCTCACCGACGCTGCCGGCCACATGGCCCGCTGCTTCAAGGTCGGCGTCGCCGGCGAACGGCTGTTCTTCGATCCGAAAATCGTCGAGCCCCCGTTGGCCATGGGGCAGCTATAGACATTCAAATTACTGTCAAAAGAAATAATTGAATTATTGACTAAACCGGAGCGCGCCGCGATAGTTGGATATCACGGGAGCTCAGCGACACGCTCCACCGTTTGGTCTGCGGACGATTTTTCCCATCGGCTTTGGGTCACAAAAAACCAAGCCATGGCGTCTCCGACAAGAGGAACAGAGAATGGCCGACCATCATCTCATGCCGAGCGTCGAAACCTGCCACTGGGGCTATTTCGATGCCACCAAGGCGCCGGCTATCAAGGTCGCCAGCGGCGATATCGTCACCATCGATACTGTCACCGGCGCGCCGAACGTCCTGCCGGATCCGGAAAAATTCCACATCCCGCCGGCGCTCGCATCCATCTATGCCAACCTCAAGCCCGAGGGGCCGCATATCCTCACCGGCCCGGTCTATGTCGAGGGCGCCAAGCCCGGCCATGTGCTGGAGGTGCGCATCCATGAGGTGTCGCTGCTGCAGGACTGGGGGTTCAACGTCATCATGCCGCTGCTCGGCACCCTGCCGCATGATTATGACGAGCCGCGGCTGGTCAATATCCCGCTCGACAAGGAGCGCAACGTAGGCATCATGCCCTGGGGGCTGGAGCTCGAACTGGCGCCGTTCTTCGGCGTCATGGGCGTTGCACCGCCAAAGGGCTGGGGGCGGATCACCTCGGTGGCGCCGCAGGCGACCGGCGGCAATCTCGACAACAAGGAACTTGTGGCCGGAACCACGCTCTATCTGCCGGTCTTCGTCGAAGGCGGCTTGTTTTCCTGTGGCGACGGCCATGGCTGCCAGGGCGACGGCGAGGTCTGCGTCACCGCCATCGAGACGGCGCTGCGCGGCAAGTTCGAGTTCATCGTCCGCGACGACCTGAGCTTTACCTATCCGCGCGCCGAGACGCCGACCCATCACATCACCATGGGCATGGACCCCGATCTCGACCAATGCGCCGTCAAGGCGCTGCGCGAGATGATTGCGCTCCTCGGCGAAAAGGCCGGCCTGTCGCATGCCGACGCCTACATGCTGTGCAGCCTTGCCGGCGACCTGCACATTACCCAAACCGTCAATGTGTCGAAGGGCGTGCATATGATGATGGAGAAGAAGAACGTGGTGGCGGGGAAGAGCACATGAGCAAGATCCGCATCGCCCATCTGGCCGGCCCAACGGCGACGATCCAGAACACGCCGCCGCTGGTCACCTCTAACAAGGCGCGGCTGCGCAAGGGGCTGGCGCCCATCACCGCCGGCAATGGCAATGCCGCCGCCTTCGATCCGCTCAGGGCACAGCGGCTGGCGGCGCCGGTCAAAGTCTACGTCGAGCAATTCTCAGCCCATCCGCTCGAAGCAGACACCGCCGAGCTTTACGACGAACCCGACGGCTATGTCGGCACCGATGGCAGTTTCAACAAGGCGCGCCGCGCCGACAGCGACAAGCCGGTCTACGAGATCGAACTGACGCCGGAAGACGGGCTTTATCCCTTGCCCTACATGGCAATGCAGAAGGACGGCTCGCCCTGGGAAGAAGAAGCCACCTATCTCAACAGCCCGAAAGCCCGGCAGGGTTTCTTTCCCGATGGATCGCGCAGTTTTGAGGAGATCGACCGGCTGTCGATCGGTGCCGACGGCAAGGTCAATCTGATCGGCGGCCGGGCCGATGTCGATTTCTACCGCGTCGCGCCGCCCGGCGGTTTTACCAAGGGCCTTGATCCTGCCGAGCGCGCCGATATCGGCGAGGGCGCCATTTCGGCCGAGCGCATGGGCTGGGATTTCTTCGCCTATAAACCGTACAATCTGGCAAAATCGCCGCCGCGGCCGATGCTGGCTAAGATCACCAACGATGTCCAGGCCGTCATGGCATCCGGCATATATGACGGCGCCATCTGGACGCAGGGCAGCCCGCAGGTCGAAGAAACCGCCTACTGGTTCAATCTGCTGATCGACACCAAATTGCCGATCGCCTGCAATGCGGCGCAGCGGCCGCAGGGGCAGATCAGCAATGACGGCCCGGCCAATATCGTCGATTCCGTCACCTACATCGAATCCGGTATCTGGTCGGACGGCAATGGCGGCAATCGCTGCGGCACGGTGGTCATCCAGGAGCAACAGTTCTTTGCCGCCCGCGAGGTCGCCAAGGTCGACGCCCGGCCCGGTGGCTACATCGCCACCGGCGGCCATGGCGGCATTCTGGGGCAGATCACCCACGCCGGCGCGCCCTATGTCATGTATGTGCCGGCCTACAAGCATACGGCAGAGTCTGACGTCAACATCACCCGGCTGCCCGCAGCGGTCAAAGGGACAAGGCTCAGCGGCGATGTCGTCGAAACTGTCGATGTCCGGGTCAAGGACGAGGGCGGGCAACTGCTGGCCGATGCCATCCCCTCGGTGTCGATCGTCAAGGATGGCGGCTATGCGGCGGAAATGTTCGGCGACGATCCGGCGCCCGAAGCCGACCTCGATTTCCTCATCCGCCACAAGCTGAGCGGCGGCCGGCTGGCCGGCTTCGTCGTCGAGGGCCTTGTGCCGTACGGCCAGGCGACGTCGGAGTTGCGCACCATGATGCTGCGCAAGGCGAGTTTCTGCGGCCTGCCGGTGGTGCGCGTCGGCCGTGGTTATCCGGAGGGCTTTGCCGATCCGCAGGCTTTTAGCCTCGCCGGCATGAACCTCACATCCACCAAGGCGCGGCTGCTGCTGATGGCCTGCCTGATGAGGTTCGGCAGCCTGCCGGCAGCAAGCGACCCGGCCAATCCGACCGACGACGAAATCAAGGCGCTGAAGACGGCGCTGGCCGCCTATCAGGCGGTCTTCAACACGCACTAGTCGGCAAAGGACCAAACATGCTCCGACTTCATGGAATCCTCGGTGGCGAGAAAGATCCGCAATATCGCGATCAGTTGCACCGTCTCGAACATCATGACGGTATCGAGCTGCTGTTCGTGCCGCCGTCGGAGGCCGGCCGCAAGCGGTTTCGACTATCGACCGACCGCGGCACCGACTGCGCCATCAGCATCGACCGCGACCAGGAGCTGACCGACGGCGCCGTGCTTTTCATCGATCCGACCCGTGCCATCGTCGCCCGTTTCGGCGAACAGGCCGTCTGGCGGCTGCGGCCGGCGAACAGCGCCGCGGCGCTGAAACTCGGCTGGAACGCCGGCAATCTGCACTGGAGGGTGCGCTTCGAGGACGACTGCATCGTCATCCTGCTCGACGGCCCGCGGGCCGATTATCGCGCCCGCATCGCTCCTCTGATCGACGAGGGTGATATCGAGGATCTTGCCGATGTTTGACACCGCCCAGGCGCTGACCCTGATGCAATACGGCGACAGCGCCTATCCCGCCGGCGGCTTTGCCTTCTCCTGGGGCCTCGAGGGCCTAGCTGCCGATAATCTCCTCGACGGTCCGGCCGATCTCGATGATCTGATCGAGGAACATCTTGCCCGTCGCTGGAATAGCATGGACCGGCCACTGCTGCGTCGCGCCTTTGATGCGGCCATTGATGTCGAGGCGCTGCTGGATGTCGACCGTTATGCGGAGGCGGCTACCTTCTCGGCGCAGATGCGCGACGGTTCGCGCCGCGCCGGACGGGCGCTGCTCGGCGTCGCGGCCCGGCAGCGCGGACCGTTGTCGCTATCCTTCCGGGCGCAGCTGACAGCGGGCGAGGGCCATGGTCACCTGCCGGTCGTCCAGGCGATCGTCTACCGTGATGCCGGCCTCGACTGGGCGGCGGCCGAGTTGCTGTCCGGCTGGACGCTGGTCACTGGGCTTGTCAGCGCCGCGGTCCGGCTCGGCAGCGTCGGCCATATCGAGGGGCAGCTGAGCCTCACTTCGGCGCGCGTGGTGCTGGCCGATCTGCTGGCGGAGCCGGTTGATACCAGCCGGCAAGCGTCGAGTTTTACGCCGCTGATCGACATCGCCGTGTCGCGCGGCCCGTCGCGGCATGTCCGCCTGTTTTCCACCTGATGCCGGGGCTCTTGCCATGATGAACCTGTCGCCGACCGAGATGGATCGCCTGACCATCTTCACCGCTGCAGAGATGGCGCGCCGCAACCGGGCTGCCGGCGTGCGTCTCAGCCATCCGGAAGCGGTCGCCTTTCTCACCGACGAAGTAATGTTCGCCGCCCGCCGCGACATGGCCTATGCCGAAATCCGCGACATGGCCGGCCGGCTGCTGACCACTGACGATGTCGAGCCCGGCGTCGCCGAAATGATCCCGATGCTCTACATCGAATGCCTGTTTGCCGAAGGCACCAAGGTCATGGCGTTGTTCGAGCCGATCGCCCGCGGTGAAAGGCCTTTGCTGGACGACGTCGTCCCCGGCCAGATCGTTTCAGCCCAGGGCGATATCGCCATGTTCACAGACCTGCCGGCCATCACCATCGACGTCGTCAACACCGGCGACCGCGACGTGCAGGTGCGCAGCCACACGCATTTCTTCGAGGTCAACCGGGCGCTCGATTTCGACCGCCGCGCCGCCTGGGGCATGAAGGTCGACCGCCCGGCCGGCGCCGGCATCCGCTTCGAGCCGGGCGCTGTCAAGTCGGTGCGGCTGGTGCCGATCGAGGGTGGCCGCATCGTCCGCGGCGCCGCCGGCCTGGTCAACGGCCCGCTGGATGAGCCCGGCGCCGTTGATCGTTCCCTAAATCTCGCCCGCGCCCGCGGCTACCTCGGAGCATAGAATGGCAACCCTCAGCCGACAGGCCTACGCCGAACACTACGGGCCGACCAAGGGCGATCTGGTGCGGCTTGGCGATACCGAGCTGTTCGCCGAGATCGAGCACGATTTCACCGTCTACGGCCACGAACTGCTGATCGGCGCCGGCAAGAATTTGCGCGATGGCGAAGGCATCAACGGCTACCTGACGTCGTCCGACAAGATCCTCGACATCGTCATCAAGAACGCCACGATCATCGACGCCGTCGCCGGCATCATCAAGGCCGATATCGGCATCCGCGACGGCCGCATCGTCGGCATCGGCAAGGCCGGCAATCCGGACGTCATGCCGGGCGTCCATCCCGACATGATCGTCGGCCAGACGACCTCGCCGGTCTCCGGCGCCGGCTTCATCGTGACCGCTGGCGCAATAGAATCTCACGCCCATCTCGGCTCGCCGGAGCAGTCCGACCACGCGCTGTCGGGTGGCACGACGACGATGATCGGCAATGGCCCCGGCCCGCTGTTCGACGTCGGCAGCGGCAGCACTGCTACCTTTGGCCGTTTTCTGCAGGCCACCGAGTTTTCGCCGTTGAACTATGCCCTGTTTGGCCGTGGTTCATCGAATGCCGAAGCAGTCGAAGAATCGGTCGCTGCAGGCGCGATGGCGGTAAAAATCCACGAGGATTTTGGGGCGGCCCCGTCGGTTATCGACCAGAGCCTGATGGCCGCCGATCGCAATGATTTCGCGGTGCATCTGCATACCGATTCGATCAACGAATTCGGTTTTTGCGAGGACACGATGGATGCCATCGATGGCCGCACCATCCATATGTACCACGTCGAGGGCGCTGGCGGTGGCCATGCGCCGGACCTGCTGAAAGTCGTCTCCTATGACAACGTCATCCCATCCTCGACCAATCCCACCAATCCCTACACCTCCTACGGCATGGAGGAGGGCGTGCCGATGGCGATGATCTGCCACCAGCTGAACTACAACACGCCGGAGGACGTCGTCTTCGGTGAGTCGCGAGTGCGGGCGCAGACGATGGCGGCTGAGGATTTTTTGCACGACATGGGCGCCATCTCGATTTTCGGCACCGATACGCAAGGCATGGGCCGGCTGGCCGAGAACGTTGCTAATTGCTGGCAGCTGGCCAGCGTCATGAAGGAGCGTATCGGCCGGCGGGCCGAGGAGACGACGGCGAAGGCCGACAACGAACGGATCAAGCGCTACATCGCCAAACTGACCATCAATCCGGCCATCGCCGTCGGCATCGACGATCATGTCGGCTCGATCGCCGTCGGCAAGATGGCCGATTTGGTGCTATGGCCGCGTGCCTCCTTCGGCATCAAACCCTACATGGTCATCAAGAATGGCTTTATAGTCTGGGCGGCGATGGGCGACGGAAACGGTAGTCTCGGCCTGGCGGAACCGATGATCCAGAAGCGCATGTGGGGCGCGCTGGGTGCGGCGCCTGCGCATCTCGGCGTCAACTTTGTCTCGAAGCTGGCGCGGGAAGCCGATGTCGGCCGCAAGCTCGGGCTGGTGAAGCAGATGGTGCCGATCAAGAGTGTCCGCAAGCTGCGCAAGACCGACATGGTGCGCAACGCCGCCATGCCGCATGTCGAGGTCGATCCGCAAACTTTTGAGGTGCGCGCCGACGGTGCGCTGCTCATGTGCCCGCCAGCGCGCAAAGTGCCGTTGTCGCGGAGGTACATGTTGCGATGAACCCGCTTGTCACACCCACCGCCCGCATTGCCGCCGCCCGCGTTGGCATCGGCGGCCCGGTCGGCTCCGGCAAGACCGCGCTGGTCGAACGGCTTATCCCAGCCTTGATGGCCCGCGGCATTGACATTGCCGTCATCACCAACGACCTCGTCACCGCCGAAGACGCCATGCGTATCCGTCGGTCCGGCTTGATCGATCCAGCAAGGGTGTCGGCGGTTGAGGCGGGCGCCTGCCCGCACACCGTCATCCGCGAGGATCCGACGTTGAACATCGAGGCGGCCGACGAACTCGAACGGCGCTTTCCCGGCGTCGAACTGATCCTGCTCGAAAGCGGCGGCGACAATCTCGCCTCGACGTTTTCGCGCGATCTCACCGATTTCTGGATGTTTGTCATCGACGTCGCCGGCGGCGACGATATCCCGCGCAAGCGCGGTCCCGGTGTCATCCGTAGCGACATTCTCATCATCAACAAGACCGATCTTGCGCCGCATGTCGGCGTCGACCTGGAGCGCATGCACAAGGAGGCGCTCGCCGTGCGCGACAACCGGGCGGTGCTGATGACCAATTGCCGCCTGGGGGAAGGCATTGATGCCGTCGTCGCGATGATCGAACGCGACGTGCTGTTTCGAGCGTGAAGACGGAAAAGCCAGTCTACCAGCCACAGCTCGATTTGGGCTTCGTCCGCCGCGGCGACCGAACCATTATTGATCGGCGACTTTTTTCCTGGCCCTTCGTCATCACCCGTACCTTCTGGCTAGACCAATGTCCGGCAGACATGCTTACAGTCATCCTGCAGACCGGCAGCGGCGCAATGCACGGCGAGGACTTTTTGGCACAACGCATTTGGCTGGGCGAGGGTGCCAGCGTCCATCTTACCACCCAGGGCGCAACGTCGGTGCACCGTGCCGATCCCGGATGTTCGGCGCGCGAAGCCATCGATATTTCGGTCGCCGCCGGCGGCTTTCTGGAATATCTGCCCGAGCCGCGCATTCTCTTTCCGGATGCGGCCCTCAGCCAGAGCATCGACATCAACTGCGCCGCCAATGCCACGGCGATCGTCTCCGACGCCTTCACGGTTTACGACCCCGAGAACCGTGGCCGATCGTTCCAACGGATGGAAGCAACGACCAGGCTGAGAATTGACGGCGGCCAACCAGTCATGGTCGATCGCCTGGATATCACCAACCTCTCGAGCGGCAGACGGCAGGCGCAGTACACCTCCTACGGCAGTATGATTCTTGTCGCCGCCAAGCCGGTCGAGACGCTGGAGCGGCTGTCGCTACAGATATCGGCTCGGATGGAATCCATCCCCAACCTCTATGCCGCAGCCAGCGTTCTGCCAGGCCAGGCCGGGGTCGGCGTCAAGCTGGCCGGAGGCGATTTGCGCAGCCTACGCGCTGGGCTCGAAGTTGCTTGGACTGCCTTCCGCATTCACTGCTGCGGCGCGACTCCCCCGTCACGTCGCAAAGCTGACGCGGCATAACCGGTGGCGCAGCAACGCCCACATTGGGGCAACCCGCTCCAGCGAAATCCCTTCGCCGCGCCGAAGCGATCAAGCGCGGTTCGCGGGCGGTCGTCGGCGCGGAAATAATGGCTTCATCAACTTAACCCTCCTCGCAAATCCAGCCGCTGTTCGTGCCGAGCACCCCAACCAGCCGATGCGAAATCAGAAGCAAAGGTGTCGCTTTCCATTTTCGATCTTCGAAAGCAGGCGTCTACGACGCGAACCGCGGACGCTCGTTGCCTGCTCAACGCCGCAGGGTTCCATAAATTCCTTTTATGGCCTAAAGTCCTTCATCAAGCACTTGACGTGTTCAGGAACGGCATCGACGGTTCAGATCCGCTGAAGGTGTTCAGTTGCACCTGAGCGGCCGCCGTCATATTAGGTCACAGACTTTGTCTTATGCGAGGTCATCAGTTATCTCGATATCGTACAAAGCGGCTGGAGGCAGAAACCCAAAGTATGACCATGATCGACACCTCCTTCAGCGTCATAGATATTTACCGTCGCCATGCTGCCGCATGGACAACTGCGCGCGGCACAGTGCTGCATGAGCACGCGTGGATCGGGCGGTTTGCCGACATGCTGCGTCGAGGGACGGACGTGCTCGATATTGGGTGCGGATCAGGAGAGCCTATCGCGCGTTATCTTGCCAGCAGAGGTCATCCGGTTACCGGTGTGGACGGTTCGCCGGAAATGATCGCGCTATTTCAGGCCAATCTGCCCGGCGCGATAGTGGAAGTGGCGGATATGCGCTTTCTGAAATTGGATCGGAGATACGGCGGACTAATTGCTTGGGACAGCTTCTTTCACCTAGCACCTCAGGATCAGCGGATGATGTTCCCTATCTTCCGAGACCATGCCGAACCGGCGGCCCCATTGCTGTTCACGAGTGGTCCAGCCGTTGGCGAAGCGATAGGCACGCTTAATGGAGAGCCCCTCTATCATGCAAGTCTTGATCCTGACGAATACCGCATTCTGCTCGACCGGAGTGGCTTTGACGTTGTGTCCCATGTTCCTGAAGACCCTGATTGCAGCGGTCACACTGTCTGGCTCGCGCGTCAGCGGCAGTCTTGAGACTGTCGCAAATTTGAGCCGACAGTCGTGATATCTCAGTTAAATTTTGGTGGTGCGAAAATTTCGCTTCGACGAGCGGCCGGGCAGTAACGACGGGAACGGCGGTGAAATCTACGCTACCCGGTATGAAGGGCTCTGCCACTGCCGGTACAACCCTGGAGGCCGCAGATTAAAATCAGCTCCGCATCCAGATCTTAAGCCTGGGGAGATTCAGGACCGAAAAGATCGACAAATGCCTGAAGTTGTTCATCGGTAGCCTCTGCCGGTGCATGGAAAAAGATCATAATTCCTTCGTCTCTAAGTGAAGCCGCTCTTCCTATAGCTTCTTCAAACGTCTCAAACTCGTCTGGCGCTCCGGAATCCATATAGGCTTGGACGGTCCACGGCATTCCGATCTCCCAACGTTACAATTTTATCTTCGCCAGTCCGTAAAAATGGTCAATTCAGATTTACGTTACTTTGTGCATGCAATTTTCTCAGCCACTCATCTCGTATGGTTGTTCCCGAATCCTGCATTCGTCCGACTTCTGATTCTGCGTAAGTGTGGGACAAAATCAGGCTTTGCGCGGCGGGATAGGCGCTTCACCAGCCAAACAGCCGAACATTCGGAAATGGTGGAAGACATTTTTCAACTACGCCTTCTGACGAAGTGTACCTTCATAGCAAAACCCGGCTTTTTCGAGAACACGGTCCGACGCCACGTTACCTGGCAGGGTCCACGCCTCGATGCGGTTCAGAGAAAAGTCGGTGAAGCCGCATCTGGTGACGGCCTCCACCGCTTCGGTCATCAAGCCTCTTCCCCCCGAGTGATGCATTTCATATCCGACGCTCTACAAAAAGCGCCACAAGATCGAGAACAAGTTTGGCAGGCTCAAGGACTGGCGCAGAATACACACCCGATACGACCGCTGCGCCACACCTTCTTCTCAAGCATATGCATCGCAGCCGCCGTCATCTTCTGGCTCTGATTTAACGAGGCCTGAGCCGAGCTCTCATCAATTCTGAAGGCATTCGCAGCGGCTGGTCAGTCTTCCATTACAAATATCGCGTTCAGACCTTTATGATTTACGACTGTATAATCGCATTGGTTTAGAAAGGCTTCGTTAACTCTACCGGCGCATCATTCACCTAGATTCCCGGCAGGCGTGTAAAATACGGCTCGCTTCACTCTACCAAAAGGGCAAGCGCATGCGGTCATACACGCGTCGTCAACAACTCTGCAGATATTCTCATGACTACGAAGATCATGCTCATATAGGCAGAGCGTTTGTGCACTGCTTAGCGGAGCATCATGATTCAATCTTCGTTTGACACATATTTCACGTCAATCGTCTTAGCTCTGGCGTCAGAGGGCATCGATCATAAAGCGCGACACTTAGGGGACCGCGGCTCAGCAAATGGTGCGGTGCGGATTTTGTGGCCGCGCGCCGATTGCTTGCTTTGGTCTCCGCCAGACTCTCAGCAAGCCTGACGTCAACAAGGCGATCATACAGCGCCCGAGACCTCAAAGGTGCGCCAACTCCCAAACGACTTCCAACAGGGGAAACAAAATGTCTTTCTACACTCAATTGAAGAAATCTTCTAAATCTCAGGTTGCTCTGGTCGAGATGCGGCGGATCTGTATCAGCGTCTCGGGCGGCAACCTTTCCGAACGCGCGAACCTCGATGTGGCAACAGGCGACGCGAAGGAGATGCTGATCGCCGTCAACAATTTACTCGACGCCAGCATGCAGCCAATGCAAAAGCTAGGGGCATCTCTCGCGCGTATGTCAAGCGACCACGACAAAGGCGATATTGATGTCAAGTTGTCCACAGATGAGTTTAAAGGGGACTTCGCGCTAATCGCCAAGGGCGTCAACAACATGGTTGACGGCCATATCGCGGTGAAGAGGAAGGCGATGGCTTGTGTCAGGGAATTTGGCGAAGGCAATTTTGAAGCGCCGCTCGAGCAGTTCCCCGGCAAAAAGGCTTTTATCAATGAAACTATCGAAACCTTGCGCGCCAATCTCAAGGGCCTGATTGCCGAAATGAATACAATGTCGATTGAGCACGATAAGGGCGACATTGATGTCTTCGTGCCGGTCGAAAAATTTAAAGGCGACTTTGCTTTGATGGCGAGGGGCATCAACGGCATGGTCAGCGGTCATATAGCTGTCAAAAGGAAGGCCATGGCCTGCATCAAGGAACTCGGCCAGGGTAATTTTGAGGCACCGCTCGAGCAGTTCCCCGGCAAGAAGGCATTTATCAACGAGACTATCGAAACGCTGCGCGGAAATTTAAAAGCGATTATTATGGAACTTCAACGGCTAATTGCTGCGTCCACGGCCGGCAGGCTTTCGGAGCGGGGCGCTCCCGATCGTTTTGTCGGTGATTTCGCCAAGGTGGTCTCCGGTATCAATGGAATGCTAGACGCGATTATTCTTCCGATCTCGGAGGGTAATCGCGTGCTTCTTCAGGTGAGCGTGGGCGATCTTACACAGCATGTGGCAATCGCATGTGAAGGCGACCACGAGCGCATGAAAAACGCGATCAACCATATGGTAGACAACCTCCGTAAAACAGCGGTCATGGCCAACGAGATCGCGAGCGGAAATCTGACGGTCGAACCCGAGCCGCTTTCCGACAAGGACACACTGGGAATCGCGCTTCAGTCCATGGTGGAGCGGCTTCGCGGAGTTGTTGCCGATGCATTGACCGCCAGTGAGAATGTATCAACGGGTTCGCAGATGCTTTCATCTGGTTCTGAGCAGCTTTCGCAGGGCGCCACCGAACAAGCGGCGTCGGCTGAAGAAGCCGCCGCATCGATGGAAGAGATGGCGTCCAATATCAAGCAGACCGCTGATAACGCCGCCCAGACCGAAAAGATTGCCCGCCAATCAGCAAAGGATGCTGAAGCTTCCGGTGAGGCGGTTAATCGCGCCGTGGCTGCGATGCGCACGATCGCCGAGAAGATTTCCATAGTTCAGGAAATCGCCCGCCAGACCGACCTTCTTGCTTTGAATGCAGCGGTGGAAGCAGCGCGTGCAGGTGAGCATGGCAAGGGCTTTGCCGTCGTTGCCTCTGAAGTACGCAAGCTTGCGGAACGCAGCCAGTCAGCTGCCGCGGAGATCAGCGGACTTTCGAGTGAAACGGTGAACGTCGCCACGGAAGCAGGCGCGATGCTGACCCGCTTGGTGCCAGATATCCGCAAGACGGCAGAACTGGTCTCTGAAATCTCCGCAGCCTGCCGCGAGCAGGATGTCGGCGCCAGTCAGATCAATGAAGCAATCCAACAACTCGACAAAGTGACCCAACAAAATGCCGGAGCATCTGAAGAAATGTCGGCTACCTCTGAAGAACTTGCCGCACAGGCCGAGGAACTCCAAGCCTCTATCGCCTTCTTCAAAGTCAATAGTGCAGGAACTGATAACATGCAGCCATCTCGGGGTCAGCCGCTCAGGCATCCCCTCATTTTGAGATGACGTAGGGCGGGAAAGATGATTCTGCATTTCCGTTCGAACGGAGAGCAGAGTCAGATGAACGGCAAGGCGGAGTTTTCTTCTGAAGCGGTGCATTCCTTTGTTGACGAACTTTTTGGCGAGGGCCTGCACGCGAAGCGGGTAACGTCGCTGGCGAAGGCGACGGTTGGCACGCTGCAGGCGTCGTCGCTGGCGGTGAGCGCGATTGGCCACGGTCTTGCGCTGGCCGAAGGAGGGCTCTCGCGTCATGCGATCAAGCAGGTCGACCGGATGCTGTCGAACGACGGGATCGAAGTCGACGCGCTGATGGCCGACTGGGCCGACTATTGTCTTGGTAGCCGCACCGATATCGTCGTCGCCATGGACTGGACCGACTTCGATGCCGACGGGCACTCGACCCTGATGCTGTCGCTGCTTACCGAACATGGCCGGGCGACGCCACTCCTGTGGTTGACGGTACGCAAGGCGGAGCTGAAAGCGCGGCGCAATCAGTATGAATACTGGATCGTGACCCGGCTTGCCGAGCTGTTGCCAACAGAAGTGAAGGTGCTGCTCGTCGCCGATCGCGGCTTTGGCGACGCCAAGCTCTACGGCGTCCTAAAGGACGAGCTGCACTTCGACTATGTCATCCGCTTTCGCGGCAACATCCAGGTGACGACCGGCGGTGAGAGCCGTCCGGCGAAGGAGTGGATCGGCCCCTCGGGACGTGCCAGGCTGCTGCGCGAGGCGACAGTCACGGCGCAGGGATGCCCCGTCGGTGCGGTCGTGTGCGTCCACGCCAAGGACATGAAAGAGCCATGGTGCCTCGCAACCAGCCTGACCAAGGTGACGGCAAAGATCCTCATTGATCTTTACTCCCGGCGCTGGGGCATCGAATGCGCGTTTCGCGATGCCAAGGATTGGCGGTTCGGGATGGGCATGTCGGCAACCCGCGTCTCCACGCCCGCTCGGCGCGACAGGCTGTGGTTGATCGCCGCTCTTGCCATTGTGCTCCTAACCCTGCTGGGCGCTGCCGGAGAGGCCATCGGCTACGACCGCCATCTGCGCACGAGCACGACATCGCGACGCGTGCATTCACTCTTCCGGCAGGGCGTGATGTACTATCAACTGATCCCCAACATGCCCGAGGAAAGATTACGCCCTCTCATCCTACAGTTCGAGACGCTCTTCCGCGACCATCAAATCCTCAAACGTACTTTCGGGATCATTTGAATGAGGGGATTCCTGAGGGTCAGCCGGCCAAAATTCGACCGAAGAGCAATATCCCGGTAAAACCAGCAGCAAGAACTGCAACATTCAAAGTTGGCCATTCGGTCGCAAGCCAGCAAGCGCGTGTTAAGGGGTGGATGCTCGATATGTCGATGGGGGGACCAGATTCTATTGACGCTGACTTTAAAGAAAGTGCATGATCAAACCCGTTAATGGCCTAAAACACCTGTCTAACGGCGTAGTTTGGAGGAAGTTAGAGGCCGCCAAGTGTCAGCTCGCAGCGGCGACGCGTTCTCTGAATCGTTCCGTGCCTTCGACGATCTTGTCCATTAGCGCGTCGAGCGCCCAGAATTTCTCGTGAATGTCGAACGGGACAACGCGGCTGGTGATACCGGCAAAGGTGCCGATACGGCGGTGATAGAGCTTGGCGAGTTTCGGGTAACCCATCGGCTCGGCCATGGCGGACAGGGCAAGATAGACCGCAACTTCCTCCGCAAGGGCCGGATTGGCGGCGCTCCTCGTCAGCATCCATTTGTAGAGATCGGGGTGGAAGTTGGTAAACACGCCGGTGAAGCCACGCGAACCGGCCTTCATGGCATCGGAGGCAATCGCCGCATTGGCGTTGACGATCGCAAGCGGCGTATCTCTGGTCAGCGCCACCCGGCGCCTGACGGTCTCCAGATCACAGGAGACATCCTTGAGAATGGCAAACCGGCCGCTATTGGCACAAAACATCAGTTCCTCGTCGCTGAGCAGGCGACGGTAGGGAGCCGGGCATTCGTAAAGGCCGAGTGTCAGATCTTCAGGAAGACGATTGAGCAGCCAGGTCAGATCGTCGATGAACTGCGTACCGCCTGCCTGCTTGGCGTCAAGGCGGTTAGTGACCAGCACCATGCCGTCAACGCCTGTGGCTGCAATCGCGCTCAGCTCGGCAAGCTGGTCCTCGAGATTCTCGCTGACATGGCCCGAGGCGATCACCGGGACCCGGCCAGCCGCCGCCTGTAGCACGAAGCCGCAAGCTCGACGCGCTCCTCCAGGCTGAGCAATTGCATTTCGCTCGACTGGCAGACGGCAAACAGCGCGTCGGAACCATGGGCGATGTACCACTCAACCAGTCTCTTCCAAGCTTTCCTATCAGCACACGGTTATCCTCCCGGTACCGCACAAGCGACTTGGGTAATCCTGCAACATCGCACAGCTCGATCGCCGGAAGGTTGATTTTACGGCGCCCTGCTTTCGCAGTCCTTTCGGAGAAAATTGTCCGATTTTCATTCTCCATCAAATCGCTTTCGTCAAGCTTGAGAGTTCCCCACCGCATGCCTGAATTGGCTTGGGGAAAGATCTGTTGACTGTTTGAACTGATTGGAGAAATGGAAGGCTGAGTTAAAGCCTAGTAGCCCGGCAATCTCCTTTATCGATTTGTCGGTATTGGAGAGAAAGTCGTGAGCCCGCTGGATCCGGACGGTGATCTGGTACTGTTTGGCAGACATTCCCGTTTTCTCGCGAAAAATCCGCCGGAAATACGGATAGCTGATACCCAGCTCCGCCGCCAAATCTTCGACCGACTGGCCATCCCCGCAGCGCTCCATGAGAATTGCACGAGCCCTATCCACCAAACGCGAGTTCGCCTCGGCCGCAAGGCTTGATGACCGGCTGAGTAATGCAAGCAGCTGCAAGCCGAGGGTCGATATTACCAATTGGTGCAAAACGGCATCTTCGCGGGCGAGAGTATGGATCGCGGCGAACACTGCCGCGATTTCGTCTCCTGCGGGGCTCATTGGCCGCTCTTTATTCAGCAAACCCGTGTGTAGCGCAAAGTCGAAAGCGTTTCCACGGCACTCTATCCAGTGCTCCGTCCAGCCACTCGGCCGATCGGGGGCAAAGCGATGCCATTCTCCGGGAAAAAGGAGGAATACCGACCCTTCCGTCACATTCATCTTCCGCCGCGATTTCCCGAATTCGAGCTTTCCGATCCCGCTGCTGATGAACACGATTTGGTACGCGTGAAGGATACGGCCACGCGACCAGCTGAAATGATGGTCGTCTGGATGGCGGCTCGGAGGATAGCTGGAGTGTGGCGCTATAACCGAATATCCGGTCGAAACTGCAGTGCATCCCCAAGCATCGGATATTCGGTTTTCAGGCATGTAGAC
Organism: Rhizobium rhododendri; assembly: GCF_007000325.2. Classification (GTDB taxonomy): domain Bacteria; phylum Pseudomonadota; class Alphaproteobacteria; order Rhizobiales; family Rhizobiaceae; genus Rhizobium; species Rhizobium rhododendri. The sequence goes on from NZ_CP117268.1 coordinate 727,297, forward strand.
AAAATAATTATCCGCCATTTCAAGACCTCAGAGATAAGATCAATTTTTGTATGCAAAAATCACTTTTGCGGTTTTTTCCGGCGTGTCAATACGGTTTGGCAATGCTAGCGTTTCGATTGCTGGGCAACTCGCTGTGATGGTGCCATGCGCAAAACTGTTATTTAGCCGCTGCCGGGGAGGGTAGCGGACGGGAGGAGAGAAACATGAGAACCCCAATCAGACTGCTCGCAGCAGTATCCTGCCTTTTGGCATCTGCTGCCTACGCCGACGATTTCCACGGTTTCGACCCGTTGAAATTCGACGGAAACATGCTTTCTGCCGAGACCCTGGAGGCCATGGTTCAGGATGCATCCAAGGTCACGCCGCCAAAGAACGGCAGCAAATACAGTATCGGCTTTGCCAATCTTCAGCGAGACATCGCCTTTGGCGTCCTTGTCGAAAAAGGCATACAGCAGAATGCGGATGCGGCCGGCGTGGAACTGGTCATCGCCGATAATCGTCTCGACGGACCGACAGCGCTTGCCAACGCCAAGTCGTTTGCCGAGCGCAAGGTCGATTACGTCATCGAATTCCAGACTGACGCCAATTTCGGCCAGGCCGTCATGGATGTGTTCAAGCAGGACGGCACAAAGGTCACTGCCATCGACATCCCGATGCCGGGCGCAAGTTTCTTCGGTGTGAACAATCCAAGATCTGGCTTCATGGGCGGATCTTATCTGGCGACGGCGGCGGCCAAGCAGTTTGGTGCTGATAGCGTGAAGAAGGGCTACCTGGTCATAGGCGCTTTGCCGCAATCGGGCGTCATTCCGCGGATGCGTACCGAAGGACAGCGCGCCGGGTTCCTCGCACTGAGCAAGGCTTTTCCAGCCGATCATATCATCGAGATCGATACGAAAAATACCTTGCAGGAATCCTACACGCAGATGAACAATGTCCTTGGCCGCATTCCACCTGAAGCGCCTATCATGATCATCGGTATCAATGACCAGGCGACAATGGGCATGTTGCAAGCCGTGCGTGCAGCGGGTCGCGTCGACCAGGCCATTGCGGTCGGCAATGGTGCTGATGAAGCCGAGGCGCTCGCCACCGATCCGAAGCTGATCGCGGCGACAGGGTCCTTTCCCGGCAGCTATGGCAACTATCTGATCCCGATCGCGCTTTCAGCGCTTGCGGGAAAACCCGTACCGGAAGCTATATTCGTTACGCATCAGATGGTTACGAAGGCCAACATCTGCAAATTCTACAAGGAATTCGAATGTGCAGGGGAAGCCGACGGCTATGTCTTCCCTGAGGCAGAGTTTGCAAGTTACCTCGCGGGTCTGAAGAAGGAAGACTGGCTGAAGGGTTACGAGGCGATCCTCCCGCAACAATAGGATGAGAGCGGAGGAGAGAGGTATGCAAACGCAACCAGTCATAGGGACCCGCGTACCGCGGCTCCGGATCACCGATGTCACAAAGGCATTTTCCGGCGTGCAGGTGCTGAAAAACGTCAGTTGCTCGGCAGACGCCGGAGAAGTCGTGGCCTTGCTCGGAGCCAATGGCGCCGGCAAGTCCACTTTGATGAAAATCCTGTCCGGTGTCTATTCCTGTGATGCGGGCCTCATCGAAATCGATGGCATACCCGTCGACATCACGTCTGCTCGTGCTGCCATCGCCGCCGGCATTCGCTTGATGCCGCAGGAACTTTCGGTACATCCGGACCTGTCGGTTGCGGAAAACATCGCTCTAGGGTCGATGCCCTTACGGAAGGTGGCCGGGATTGGTTTCGTCGATAGGAACGCCATGCGAAGCCAGGCCCTGGCACTGCTTTCGAGATTGGGTCTCGCCCACATCGTACCGGATCGCAGGATGGGATACCTCTCTCTGCCGGAGCAGCGTATCGTCGAGATCGCCAGAGCGTTGGCCGGGAAAGCCAGAATTCTGATCATGGACGAGCCGACGGCTTCAATGGGAGAGGCTGATGCCGAAACGCTTTTCGGTGTGATCGATGCACTGAGCGCAGACGGCGTGACGGTCATCTATATCTCGCATTATCTCGACGAAGTCTTCCGGCTGTCGGATCGGATCGTGGTGCTGCGAGACGGCGAAGTGCGCGGGCAATTCCGGACCGCCGACACCAGCCATGAGGAAGTACTCAGGGCGATGCTTGGTGGTGACCTCGGTGACCTGTTTCCTCCGAAATCCGTCGCTCTTCCGGAAGAGACCGTCGTTACGGTCGACGGGCTCTCGCTGCCCGGTTGGCTTGAGGACGTTTCGTTTTCGGTGCGACGCGGCGAAATCCTGGGCGCATTCGGCCTGATCGGCTCCGGTATCGAGAAAGTGGGGAGAGCCGTCTACGGCGCGGAACCATCTGCAAGGGCGCGATCCCTGCGGATGGCTGACAAGGAGATCAAACTCTCCGGTCCGAAACAAAGCATCGAAAACAGCATCGGTTTTGTCGCGGCGGAACGCAAGCGGCAAGGTCTGATCGGCAATCTCACGGTCCGGACGAACACGACTCTCCCATACCTTGGATCCTTCACACGTTTTGGAGTGGTCGACACCGCGCGAGAGCGTGCGATTTCGCAGCACTGGATCAAAACCCTTCGCGTCAAGACCACGGGACCGGAGCAGGAGATACGCCTGTTGTCGGGCGGAAACCAGCAGAAGCTGTGTCTTGCTCGCTGGCTGCTCGGCAGCCCAAAGCTTCTAATCCTCGAGGAGCCGACACGCGGCGTCGATCTCGGCGCAAGGCGGGAGATTTACGACGAAATCCACCGCCTTGCGGTCGGCGGCATGGGGATACTTCTCGTATCGTCGGACGCCGAAGAGGTTGCCGGCCTCGCAGACCGGACCCTCGTTTTTGAAGACGGAAAAGTCGTCGCAGTCCTCGGACCACAGGCATCGGCGGCGGATCTGATGCAGGCGGCAGAAACGAGGTCCGTTTCGAGCGCCTCGAATGAATTGGAGAAAGCATGAGCAAGTCTGGTTCGATCGTGGAACATGGGCCAGCGGAGAAGCCCGGGCGTCCCTCTTTGGCGGACGTTCTGGCACGGCCGGCCGCGGGCATCGTCGTGCTCCTGGTATTTTACGTCGTCATTCTCGCCGCTTTCGCGCTGCTGTCGCCCTATTTCCTTACAGTCAGCAATCTTGCAAACATCGGTACCAACATGGCCTTCATCGGGTTGATGGCCGCAGCGGGCACGCCGCTCATTATCGGTGGCGGACTGGATCTCTCGGTCGCAGCCGTCGCGGGTCTCGCAGGTGTCATCGTCGCATTGATCCATGCGAACGGTATGAACATCTGGATCGGGTGTCTGGCGGCTTTATTCGTCGGCGCAGGGGTCGGCGTCCTGAACGGCCTGATCGTCACCAAGCTGCGCCTCAACCCGTTGATCGTGACATTGGGAACGATGAGCATCTTCTCCGGGATATCCATGGTCATGACGGGGGGCCTGAGCAAGCCGCTATTCGTTCCGGCATTCAACTGGCTGGGGTCCGGTCGTGTTCTTTCGATACCGTTCCCCGTCATCCTGATGCTGGTCGTCTTCGTCGTTCTTTGGCTGGTGCTTTCAAAGACGCCGTTCGGTCGTTTCGTCTATGCGACCGGGGGCAACCCGGAGGCAAGCAGCCTTCTTGGCGTACCTGTCGAGCGGACGCAGTTGATCCTGTACGTGGTCTCCGGCATTTCTGGAGCAGCTGCTGGCATCATTCTGTCAGCCATGCTCGGTGCCGCAGCGCCGAATGCCGCCAGTCAGCATCTGCTGACCATCATTGCGGCTATCATCCTGGGAGGCACGAGCCTGTTCGGCGGGCGCGGCAGCGTATGGGGCACGCTGATCGCCGTGTTGATTCTCGGAACGCTGAACAACGGCCTTACGCTCATGAATGTGTCGAGCTTCTGGCAGGATGTGACGCGCGGCGTCGTCTTGTTGTTGGCGGTTGGTCTCGATCAACTCCGCGTCCGCCTGCAAGGCTGAAACCCCATTTTTCCGGAGAACCAGAATGTCTGAGCGTCCCTTGAAGGCTGGCCTGTTTGGCATCGGCCTGGAAGCCTATTGGCCGCAATTCGAAGGGCTCGAGGCGCGGTTACGCGGGTATATCGACGTCGTTGCCTCGAAGCTCGAGCGCCCTGGCGTGGACATAGTGAATCTCGGTCTAATCGATACGCCGGAAAAGGCTCTGGACGCTGGTCATGACTTCCGGGGGGCCGACGTCGATATCATCTTCCTTTACATAACGACCTACGCGCTGTCTTCGACGGTGCTGCCTGTTGTCCGCCGCGCCAAAGTTCCGGTCATCATTCTAAATTTACAGCCGGTGGCTGCGATCGACTATGCATCCTTCAACGCGCTCGGCGACAGGACGGCTATGACGGGCGAGTGGCTTGCCCATTGCGCGGCGTGCCCGGTGCCGGAGATCGCCAACGTCTTCACTCGTGCAGGCATCGACTTTCACCAGGTCACGGGAATTCTCGAGGACGACCCGATCGTCGACAATGCGATTGAGGAATGGATCGAGGCTGCACGTGTCGCGCATGTCATGGCGCATAATAGGCTCGGCGTGATGGGGCATTATTATAACGGCATGCTCGATATCTACTCCGATATCACCACGCAAAGCGCGGTGTTCGGCACGCATATCGAGGTCCTGGAAATCGACGATTTGGCGCGCCTGAGGCGCGAAATCACCGACGGCGAAATCATGGCTTGTCTCGATAAGATCAGATCCGATTTCGATGTGCAGGCCGATTGCGACGAAAAGGAACTCACTCGGGCGGCGAGAACGGCTGTTGCGCTCCGCAAACTCGTGGAAGTCAAGCAGATCGGTTCTCTGGCGTATTACTACGAATCCGTTCCGGGTCATGAATACGAGGACGTCATTACGTCCGTTATTGTCGGTTGCTCGATGCTGACGGCAGACGGCATTCCGGTTGCTGGTGAATACGAGATCAAGAACGCGCAGGCAATGAAGATCATGGACAGTTTCGGCGCCGGCGGATCGTTCACCGAATACTATGCGATGGACTTCAAGGCTGACGTCGTTCTCATGGGACATGATGGCCCTGGTCACCCGAAGATTGCCGAAGGCCGGACGAAGATCCGCCCTCTGCAGGTTTTCCATGGCAAGGTCGGCTCGGGTGTCAGCGTCGAAATGTCGGTCAAACATGGACCGGTAACACTGCTTTCAGTCGTGGAAAGCGCGGGCACGCTTAAACTGCTATGCGCGGAGGGTCACTCAGTAAAAGGGTCTATTTTGGAAATTGGGAACACGAATAGCCGGTACCAATTTTCCATTGGCGCGCGCGCGTTCACGGAGAATTGGAATGCCCAGGGACCGGCGCATCATTGTGCGGTTGGCGTCGGCCATATCGCAAGCAAGATCGAAAAGCTGGCAAAACTTCTCAATGTCAAAATCGTGCGAATTTGCTGATCAGGATCGTGCCTTCCACAGGCTTGTTGCTGGGACGAGAGCTGCAGAATCACTCACTGCCGCTCGCATGCATTGGTCTCGACATCTCCATCTGAGAGAAATCAATCAGTGAATGTTGTGCCCGCGTTTCATAAACGAGGAATCGGATGCAAAAAACGAACATCTCGCGATTAGGACTTACGAATTCAGACGTGGATGAACTCAGACAGCACTATGCGGAAACCTTGAAACCTGTACGTATCGATCCAATCGATAGCAATAGAACAATCTCAGTGCATGATCTTCATATCAAACTGGCAGCATTTGATATTTGGGCAGGCGGGTGTTCCTCGGGAATGAGAGTATCCTTCACCGAACCTCCCGATCTCTACGCATTGTATATTCCCTTGTCGGGGACAATGGAATTCAAGCGGCAAAACTCAACCCTGATCTCAGCTCCCGGAACTATCTTTGCTTGCGATCTCGCATCAATCGACTCGATCCTTCTACACCCTCAGCGTTCTCACATCGGAATTGCGTTTGATAAGAAGATGGTCGCCGAGCATCTGGAAGCGGTGACAGGCCGCCCAGGTGACAGAAATATTGACATATTTGATGTGATAAATACTGAGGGCGACGGCAAACAACTTGAAGAGATGTGCAAGCTAATCTGGCGCAATCTGCAAGCTAATCCCGAGGAGGGTATCCGCCAAAAGTCAAACGAGTTGCTGCTTCGCGCCATCACGCTAAAGCTGTTCGAAAATCTTCATCGTGTGGATCTACTCAAAGAGCGTCATTCACCCGCAGTTCCACGGCATGTTAAAATTGCGATTGAATATATGGTCGGACATGTTCACTTGCCGATCACTATCAATGATATTGCGGGCGCAGCCGGGGTAAGCTCGAGAGGATTGCAGCTTGCCTTCCAACAGTTCAAGGATACCACGCCATTAAGCTACCTGCGGCAGCTACGCATACAGCATGCACGACAAGATCTAATCGCGACTAGAGACAGCGAGGTGACGGTTGCTGCTGTGGCAAAGCGTTGGGGTTTTTCAAATGCAGCTCGCTTTACTGAGTTGTATCTTCAAGTACACGGCGAAACACCGAGAGAGACAATAAGAAAACTACGCTGAATAAACGATAGCGACCCCTGGAATACAACCTGTGATTAAGACCTTGAAATGCATGTTATAAAGTAACCGTCCGATTGGCACCGCCTGCCGCTTAACGGCTTGGTCGACTAAGACATGTGTTTAACGACGTCGTTAGCGACGTGTCTTAGTCGGGGATTGCGATGCGCGTTGAGATTCTTGAGCAGGAACGCCGGCGTCGATGGCGCGACGATGAGAAGCTCGCGATTGTCATGTCGGTTGGGGTTGCGGGAGCCACAATCACAGAGGTTGCTCATCGTCACGATGTAACGCGTCAAGAGATCTACACCTGGCGTGGCGAACTCAAAAAGAAGGGGCTGCTGTCGGCGTCTGCGGATGCATTGTTCATTCCTATCGATATGAATTCCGTACAGACCTGATGTTCAGGAGCACAGGGAGAGCAGCTCCGGGATGATCGAATTACGATTGAGCTGCGGTCGCACGCTTCGCTTCGACAGTACGGTCGATACGGCCATCCTGACGCAGCTTATTCGGGCGGTGGAAGCAGCATGATCGGGCCTGGGACCGGCGTTCGGGTCTATCTTGCGTGTGGGATCACGGACATGCGCAAAGGAATAGAAGGCCTGGCAGCCCTTGCACAGGATGTCCTGCGCCAGAAGCCAACGGGCGGCGCTGTATTTGCCTTTCGGGGCAAACGCGGCGATCGATTGAAGCTGCTGTATTTTGATGGCCAAGGCTTCTGCCTGTATTACAACGATCGGCGTTCATACTACACCTCTTTCCTCGCCAGTTGATGTTCTTGGCTCTGTTTGCGTTTGTTGATACGCAGCAGCGCGATCTTCGAGTGGATTCCATCGGCTGCATTGCTTTTGCGGCAGGTCTCCATCGGCGATTTCGTACAGGCTATAGTGCCCGTTATAGGCATGTCTGGTGATGAGGCCAAATTTGGCCCATCTGGCGACTGTTTGCTCGCTGATATTGAGATGCGCTGCCGCTTCCTGCCTTGTCAGCATTCCCCGCTGTCGCAGTCGATCATATCGTGATCGCAGCTTATATTCGTGGATGAGATAGGCGACTTTGAGGGGTGTAAAGCGGGCGTCCTGGCAGCCGCGACGTGCGGTTCCACCTGGGCGATGTCCCTGCTCGTTTAGAATCTCGGCGATCTCGGGATAAATGTAATCGTCGAGAAGCCTATCGACCAGCTCAATGATACTGAGCTTTGTCTTGATCTGCTGAGGAGAGGATTTTGGGTTCATGGTGGTAAGCGTCTGGATTTTGCCGCCCTTGAAGCGAACGTGAAGCTTGGTGGTTCCTTCCGCTGGCAACTTTAGGAGAGTAACATCCTCAATGATGTGGGCCAGCAATCGCTTGCGTTCGCGGCATGGGGTATCCGGATCCTTCCAGAGCTGGTTGAAGTCGGCCGTCATCGCGACTAACCGTTCGTGGACAGCTTTATCAAGGATGAATTGATCGTGCTCTCGACCACGTTCGCGTTCTTCGCGGGCACTGGCCAGCGTGCGAAGCTTCTCGTTCCATTCACCTTCGAGCGTGTCGGCGACGAGGCGGTTACTAGGATCGACAAGCATGAAGCGGCGCTGAGCGAGCTCGGCTTCCGTTTGGGCGCGTTCGATGGCGCGACAGCGCAGCCGGTCTGCTTCTTCATGGCGGGCTTGGATCTCCTTGCGGACTTCGAGAGCGAGCTCGACGGCCGCCGGCGTCATCTGCTCGGCAATCAGCATACCGATGGCTTCATCGACGGGAGGCCCGGCGATCGACTGACACATAGGCTCCCCACGATAAATACGGGCACGATTGCAAATGTACCAGGCTTCCTGCCGGCCACGCCGCGCCGCATAGCGAACCCTAAGATGGCTGCCGCACTGCCCACACACGGCTCGGCCTTGCAGCAGTGCCGGTCCCTCCCTTGGGATTGAAGCTCGTGCCGCTTCAAATCCACAGCCATTCGCCTTGAGGATCTTCAGATTCTCCTGATGTCGCTCCCAGCTGATATAGCCGGGATGAGCATCGGGAATGCAGGCCGGCCAGTCATCAATGTCGCGCGCACGCAGAGTCTTTTTGCCGTCGATGGTGCGTCGAAACTGTCGTCGGCCATAGGTATAGGCGCCAGCGTAGCGCGGATTGTTCAGGACACGCATCGCCGTCGATGCGGTCAGCGGCCGAAACAGCGTGCCGCCGTTGTGTAGGCGCGATGGAAACAATAGTCCCTCATTGCGAAAGACCTTGACGGTCTGGGAGGCGGACCCGAGGCGAGAGAACATCTCAAAGAAATGAATGATCGTTTCTCTGACTTGCGTGTCTGGATCAAGAGTCACATTGCCGAAATGGTCATAGACCAGCCCGGTCGGCAGGAGGCAACGAAACTCGCCGCGCCGCACCTTATTGAGAATGCCGCCGCGTAGCCGGGCTTTGATCACATGCAGCTCGGCCTCACTCATTGTTCCCTTCAGGCCGAGCAGGAGCCGGTCGTTGAAACTTGCCGGATCATAGACGCCGTCCTCGTCGAGGATCAGGGTGTCGGCAAGGGCGCAGATCTCCAACAGACGTTGCCAGTCGGCATTGTTGCGCGCCAGACGGGAGACTTCCAGGCCCATGACGATCCCGGCATGCCCCATGCCGACATCGCTGACCAGCCGCTGAAACCCTTCGCGCCACGCCGCCGATGCACCGGACTCTCCTTGATCGTTGTCGATGACGATAACCTGCTCGTCGCGCCAGCCGAGGGCGACAGCGCGTCCCCGAAGCGCATATTGCCGCCTGGCGCTCTCGACGTTCTCAACGACTTGCCGCATTGAAGACTGGCGGATGTACAGGTAGGCGCCGCGTTCGAGGTGATGAGGCTGGACTTTGAGGTGTACATTCATGGTGATCTCCGATCGTTGATGCTCATTGCGATTGTCGCAAGGACGTGAACAACGGCGCTGTGCCCGCCGTGCAGCGGCCAAGCAATTGACGATGGGTAAAGCTGCTCTCGCGGGGTGCTTGCTGTTGCTGTCAGCGCCTGAGCCCATCCCCACATGCCCCGACGCAGAAAGAGCATCAGACCGCTACGGGCCATAAGCGGCAGCGCTGCGCCGAAAGCAGCCTGGCGCAATACCTCGTACTGGGACGCGATGGTCGACGGTTGGATCAGGCATGCCACCGCCGCGGCAGTGTTTACCTGCTGCTTTTTTTTAGAACCCGCTCGATCGATCTGGGATGAAGCTCGATATCGAGTTCCTGGCGGAGCAGCTTGGCCAGTTCCCGGGCGCGAACGGGTTCTCCTGGGCCAAGCTGCGCCTGCAGAAATGCCAGGACTTTGTCGTCGATCTTGTGGGGACGGCGGGGGCCCGGCTTTGTCGGCACCAATCCCGCAATCCCGGCCATGTCGAAGTTCACCTTGGCCTGGTAGTAGGTTGGCCTGGAAACACCGTACTCGTCGGAGGCCTCCGTCACCGAAACCTTGTCGATGGAGACGCGACGCAGCATCTCGTATTTGACCTGCACGGCGTCGTGCGGATCGAAGAACTCGCTGCCCCGAAATTTTGGATCGCGCACCTTCTCGGGGGTGGGATTGAACGTGCCCTCTTCGATGAGGACATCCGTCTTTGTGCGCTTGCTGTCGTACTTCGCAGACATCAATGGCTCCGAGGACACGAAGCGGCGTTAGAGTAATTCTAATTATGACGCATTTTACTACCTCGTCAAGCTGATGCGTATGGTCTATTTGACGAAATGACTCGTAATTGCAGGCATATCCTCTCATAAAAGCGACCTCTTGCGGCATAATCCACTTTACAAATGCGGCATATTTATCCTTACACTTCTGCACGTCAGCGCGGCCCCAATTTGCTCGAAAGGCGCTTCACCAGAGTGGCCAACTCCATTAAGTCGACCACCCGCAAGAGCGATCGTCCGTTGCTCATGACGACCTCAGGATCCAAGCTTACAAGATCAGTCCATTGCGGAGGAACCGACCAAACAGTGGCGTCCTCGGTCTGCAGCAAAAGGCGTTCACCATGCCGGTTGTAGCGCTTGCCGACGCACGGCAATTGTCGTGGGAATAAAGGATGAAACGGATGTGTAACCCGCACTAACTGCGTATCTGCGTTGGCAGTGGCTGCATTCTGTTGTGAGGTACAAGATCTTGCAGAAAGGTCGGTTCCCATGGCCTTCGGCGTCCGACGGGACGGCGCGACTGACGTCGGCCCAACTGGCGATGTTGTGGGAAGGGATCGATTGGCGTCGTCCGGATTGGGGAGCGCCACCGGCTCGTGTCGGGTGATTTTATCCCTCTGAAACCACTCGTTTTTATGGCAATTTCTCCTGACTTATGGTAGTCGGGATCATGTCAAACGCAACGACAAATCTGACCGACGATCCAGCCTTTCTCAAGGCAATGATTGCCGCTTTGCTGGCAGAAAACGCGAAGATGTCGGCGACGTTGCAAGCGCACGACCAGTTAATCCAAACCCTGCGGCTGCGCATCGCCAAGCTGAAGAAACAGGTCTTCGGCAAGTCTTCCGAAAAGATCGAGCGTGAAATCGAGCAGTTGGAACTGGCGCTTGAGGATCTATTGATCTCCGCCGCTGAGGGCAATACGGCCCCGATCGATGAAGCCGATGAGACGCCGTCTGTTGTGCCTCTGGCGCATGCGTCGGAAAAGATCATGCGCCGACGCCCACGCGTGTTCGACAAGGCGGTGCGCGAGCGCCGAGAACTCGATTCCGGCACCTGCTGCCCGGAATGCGGAGGTGAGTTGCGTCTTGTCGGTGAGGACGCCACCGAAATCCTCGACATGATTGCGGCGCAGATGAAGGTGATCGAGGTCGCCCGATTGAAGAAGTCCTGCCGCTGCTGCGAGAAGATGGTGCAGGTGCCTGCGCCCAGCCGTCCGATCCCTGGCAGCATGGCGGGCGCTGGCCTCCTGGCGTACATTCTGGTCTCGAAGTTCGATGATCATTTGCCGCTATACCGTCTGAACGAGATCTTCGCCCGCATGGGCGTCGACATTCCCGACAGCACGATGGGCGATTGGTGTGGTCGCGCCATGCAGGTCCTTCAGCCTCTCATCGAACGGATCGAAACGGCGATCATGGCAAGTGATCTCCTTCATGCGGACGATACCCCGATCCGGGTGCTGGATCGCTCGCTGCGAGACAAAGGGCTGGGGAAAGGCGTGAAGGGCAGGATCTGGACATATGTTCGCGATCAACGTCCCTGGGCTGGAGCCTCCCCGCCGGGTGCAGTCTACTATTTTGCGCCTGACTGGAAAGAAGAGCACGTCCACCGCCATCTCAAGCAATCAAGTGGCATCCTTCAGGCTGACGGCTACAAAGGATACGGGAAGCTGTATTCAGCTGGAGCGGATGGGCTCTCGCGCTTCAAAGAAGCTTCCTGCTGGGCGCATTGGCGACGCGACTTCCACGATATCTGGACATCGAACAAATCCGAGATCGCGCGGGAAGCCCTCGATCGTATCGGTGCGCTCTACGACATAGAGCGAGACATCAACGGTCAGCCTCCCGAGATCCGCCTTGCCGCGCGTCAAAAGCAGAGCAAGCCCAAGGCTGAAGCATTCCGTCTCTGGGCCGAAGCCCAACTGACCCGCATACCAGGCAAGGGTGATCTGGCGGCAGCCTTTCGATATGGTTTGAGCCGATGGTCTTCGCTCTGCCTGTTCCTCGATGACGGCCCTATCGCGATCGACAACAATGCCGCCGAGCGGGCTCTGCGTCCGATAGGCGTTGGAAGACGCAACTGGCTATTCGCAGGAGCCGACACAGGGGCTGAGACCTTGGCGCGGGCCATGACGATCATCGAGACGGCCAAGATGAATGGTCTTGATCCTCAGGCATATCTGACTGATGTGCTCGACCGCATCCACGATCACAAGATCAACCGCCTTGACGAGCTGCTGCCGTGGAACTGGTCTCGTCAAAATCTCCGCCGAGGCAGCCTGATGGCGACAGTCACATACGTCCGTACAATCAAATTTGTTGCCGAAATTCTCGAAGAGGATCAGGAGCTTCTTCAGGCAATCGTCTCCAACGATGATAATCTGAGCTACGGCAGCATCATCTCCGTGTACACAGGAGACGACGAATCCGTGACCGCGCTGACAGACGACGGCATGGACGAGTTGGAGCAGATGCTCAAAGACGCGCGCCGCTCACTCCAAGAATAGAACGACTTCCTCGACAGTTTCGTCGACGACAAGGAACTCGTTGCTCGCATCAAAGCGAACTCTCAGCGGTAACAATCGGGCGGTTACGTTATAAAAAAGACTTTTGGAACTTAAAATCAAAAAACATAAATATACAAAAAGCGAACAATGTAGACGAAATACGAAATATACGTAATGCGATAAGCTACTGCATTAACGCGTTAACTGTCAGGTAACGCGTGGCGACTGATCATGTATGACAAAGAGAAAGTTACGTCGAAAATGTATTGACGCTTTTCAGCTCCGCTGACAGGGGAATCTTGATGGCCTTTATGATAGATCGCGGCGAACGAGCGGTTTTGGCTGCAATCAGCAAATCACAAGCGATGATCGAATTTGATATGTCAGGTAAAATCCTTACTGCGAATTCGAAGTTTTGCCAGGCGCTGGGATACGAAGTGGCAGAGATTGTCGGACAAAATCACAGCATGTTTGTCGACTCAATAGAGGCAGCATCGCCAGAATACCATGCATTTTGGGACAAGCTTCGATTGGGCATATTTGAACAACGCCAATATCGGAGGATAGGAAAGGGTGGGCGCGAAGTTTGGATCGAGGCCTCCTATAATCCGGTATCAAACGGGAGAAAGCCCTTCAAAGTCGTAAAACTCGCGACGGATATAACACAGGCTAAGTTAAAGAGCGCCGATGACGAAGGCAAGATTAAAGCTATATCCCGTGCCCAAGCTGTCATTGAGTTTACGCCCGACGGCAAAATTCTGGATGCCAACGAGACCTTTCTCACAGTTTTGGGCTACAGCTTGCAAGACGTCGTTGGTAAGCATCACGCGATGTTCTGTGATCCGTCTTACACGAAAGGCGATGCGTATGGACTTTTTTGGAAAAGGCTACAAGCGGGTGAGTTCATCGCGGAAGAATTTATGCGGCTTGGTAAGGGTGGAAAGATCGTTTTCATACAAGCGTCTTACAATCCGATTTTCGACCCCGACGGGCGTGTGTTCAAAGTGGTTAAATTTGCCACTGACATAACTCCTCGCGTGAAGAATGTCGGCACGCTTGCCGACGGGCTCCGCTCACTGTCGGAAGGTGATCTCCGCACTGAGCTCGACGCTCCGTTTATTCCGTCGCTCGAGCAGTTAAGGGTCGATTTCAATAACACAGTTTTGAAGCTACGCACGGTAATGGCCGCAGTTGGCCAGAATGCGCAAGCCATTGCGTCCGGTTCTAACGAAATACGATCTGCAGCAGATGATTTGGCAAAGCGAACTGAGCACCAGGCAGCCTCAGTGGAGGAAACTGCTGCCGCATTGGAAGAAATCACCACAACTGTAGCAGACTCAAGTCGAAGAGCGGCCGATGCGGGCAAACTTGTCAGTGACACTCGTAGCAGCGCTGAAAAGTCCGGGCAGATCGTTAGACAAGCTATAAAAGCGATGGGCCACATCGAGTCTTCTTCACGAGAGATCTCAAATATCATCGGTGTTATCGACGACATCGCCTTTCAAACGAATCTCCTAGCTCTGAATGCTGGCGTGGAGGCAGCTCGCGCGGGAGAAGCAGGCAAAGGCTTTGCGGTCGTGGCACAAGAAGTGAGGGAGTTGGCGCAACGGTCTGCTAGAGCGGCTAAAGAGATCAAGGCTTTGATCAACGCCTCTAGTCAACAAGTCAATGACGGCGTCTCGCTCGTAGCTAAGACAGGCGATGCACTTAACGAAATTGTATCCCAGGTGATCGCCATCAATGTCAACGTGACAGCGATCGTTGAATCATCGAGAGAGCAAGCAACAGGCCTGAAAGAAATAAATGTCGCCGTCAACACCATCGACCAAGGAACACAACAAAATGCTGCTCTTGTCGAGCAATCGACGGCAGCTAGTCACGGACTAGCATATGAAGCAGACGCTTTGTTTTCCCTAATTAAGCAGTTCAAAATTGGCAAACCCGTGTCCGGTCCTCGGTCCACTGAGCCAAGTATCCCAGTAGGCAATCCACAGGCATCATCCCCAGCGAACCGTCTCCTCGCTAAAGTTGCCGGAGCTTTTCGCGATTAACAAGCAGTTGCTCATACCAAGGGTGATAGGCCAAAGTGGAGACTCTGTGCGTGTTCAAAACCTTCAAACCTTGTACCAAGTGTAAAACGTCAGACGAGAATTAAAATTCTAAAGCAATTAGACGACACGGGATCTAGAGTTCGGAACATCGCCTTTGATGGGTACGAAAGGCGCTGGTAGGCAGGGCCAGCATGAGCAATATCCGATTCACAGTCGCCGATATATTCAACCGCTAATCTCTCGCCTAAATATTCAACTCAGATCATAACACAAGCCCTGTGTCGCCAGACCAATGGAGCAGCAGAGATGGCAAAACAAGTTGCCCAAGATCAAGTTGAGCAAGGAAGTTCCCAAGCGTGCCCAACCGAAAGATTAGTCAACGCTGCGTTGCGACAAAAAAAGACCCTCACAAATATCGCCAAGCGAAATATGCCTTTGAGGAAGCGTGCTGGGATAGCGGGTCTGTATGCAGAGGTTGCACCTGCTATCATAAAGTTTCCGACATCGAGTAAAGTGATTATGAGCTTTGACGACACGAAATGTCTCAGCTCCACTGTCGTAGAAATCTCCGTTAAAAACCATATTAATAGCGCAACGCTGTCCCTTCAAAATATTTTCCGGGGAGCGCTCAACGGTAGTCCAGTCACAACTGCTAACATGCTGCCAATCGTTGAGGATATCACGCAATCTCAGGCGGTCGGTAAAGCCATGATCTTTCACTTAACTCGGATAAAGTCTAAGGACAGTGCCACTTTCGTCCACTCGATTGCAGTGTCGGCACTAATGATGCGCATGGCGGATCACTTAGGGTTTGACGTTCCAACAACTCAAATTATGGGTGTGGGCGGTTTGCTACACGATATCGGTAAGCTTTTCGTTCCTTCCGACATATTGCAAAAGGAAGGAGCTCTCACGCCTGGAGAGATGCGCACGATGTGCAAACATCCAGCAATGGGCCATGGATTTCTCGGGAGACAGCCAGGGCTGCCGGAGCTCGTTCTCGACGTTTGCAGACATCACCATGAGCGAGTGGACGGAAGCGGCTACCCCGATCGTCTGACGAATTCACAAATCAGCCAATACGCACGAATAGCGGCTATATGCGACGTGTTTGACGCCTTAACCTCGTTGCGTCCCTACAAAAAGCCTTGGACCGTCACTGACGCGATCCGATGGATGTTTCAAAGCAATGGGCATTTTGATCGTCAGCTCTTAGTAGCTTTCTCAGAATGTATCAGAAGCTAAATTCACTTTGCAAAGGCCATTCCAATTAACTGCAATCGGCCATTGCTCGTCCGTATATGTCTGCAGCAGGCGGCCACCTCTAGTACAATTTACAACATTAAGAGGGTATTTATACCAAATAATTGCACTTAGTTACATTACGAATGATGTCATTTACGGCGCCGGAATAGAAACGATCTAGAACCTTAGTGAGGTAGTTGCGCGAAGGTGCCACATGGAGTTCACTCGAAACTTTGAAATAGAGCGCTTGGATAATTCGAGCATATTTGAACTTGCGCCAGTCTCCCTTTGGTTGGAGGACGCCAGTGCCGTTAAGGCGCTGTTCGAGACATGGCAAGCGCGAGGCATGGTATCATTGAGAGAGTATCTGAAGCAGCCTGAGTCTTTAACGCTCTGCCTTTCCAAGCTCAATGTCATAAAAGTAAACAGGAAAACGCTAGATCTTTTCGAAGCGTCCGATTTTTCTGAGTTTTTCGCCGCAATCCCTAGAATACTTAAAGCTCAAAGCCTGGAAGGTATTATCGACCAATGGGTTGAGCTTTGGGACGGCAAGACCAGTTTTTTTGGCCAAACTGTTAACACAACCTTGTCGGGTCGCGACCTGAATGTTCAAATTCGGGGTCATGTGCTACCCGGCCATGAGCGAGACTGGAGCCGAGTGCTCATCGCAATTGAAGACGTAACAGCTTTGGAACAAGCCAGACGTACAGCAAGCGATGTTGCGAGGTACGCACAGGGCTTATTTGAAAATTCTCCGGTTGCGCTATGGGTAAAAGATTTTAGTGCAGTGAAATGTCTGCTGGACAAAGCTCGAGACAAAGGCGTTCTTGATTTGCGGGCTTACTTTGAACATAATTCGGCTTTTAAAAACAGATGCTTAGACGCAGTTCGTATTCTCGACGTAAATGTCCAAGCCATGCGACTTTTTGGTGCCGTTGAAAAGGATAGCCTTCTGAACGATGCGAAGAAACCACGCTGCGGCGGCTACCCTGACGATTTCGTGAATGAAATTCTTGGTCTCTGGAAGGGCAATTTTTTTCAGCAACTCGATACGAGCGACCTCACTCTCGATGGACATGATGTGGACGTGGAGCTCCAACTTAGTGTGATGCCGGGTTATGAGTCGAGTTGGGCCAAGGTCCAAATTGCGCGGATAGACATTACAGAGCGAAAAAAAGCTGAAAAGCAACTGCGTCATGCCGGGACACATGATCCTGTTACAAATCTGCACAACCGTATTTTTTTCGAAAAGCGGCTGAGCGAGCTTCAGGCGTCCTCAATTCGCCCAATTTCATTTCTGATGATGGATCTGAACGGCTTGAAGACGGTCAATGACACCGATGGGCACACTGCTGGTGACTCTCTCTTGAAGAGGATGGGCGAAATACTTACTGTACTTGCCCATGGAGCATTCTTTGCAGCCCGACTTGGTGGCGACGAGTTCGTGTTGGTAATGCCCGGCGCAGAACAAACTGAAGCACAATTAGTGTTTCAGACTTTGGAGAGGCTCGTCAGACTTGACAACCAGTCCAGCGAACGGGGGCTCTTAAGCGTGTCGATAGGAGCTGCAACAACCTGTTTGGACGAACCACTATCAAACACGGTCGATCGTGCAGATAAAATTATGTATCGAGCAAAAGCCTCATACTACGACAAGCGGGTTTCGTAGCCGTAGCCGAGCGCCTTTAGTTAGGTGCAACACGTGAGAACAGGAGCCTGCGGCAGTCGACATTGATATGTGCCGCCACATTTTTCGTCAAGGAAGCAAGCCGATGATGTAGTGTAACGGCCAGTCGGAGAATACGCTGCTTCGCCTCATTTATATCGCGCAACCTATTACGCAGTCTCGACGGAAACAAACGTTTGCCAACCGGCGTCTCCTCAAACGCCGGTTGGCGCCTCCAACGTCAAAAACAGGCAGCTCAAGGGACGTATACATCGCAACAAGAAACATTAGTACTACAGTTGCGTTTGATGGCGTGTTTTGTAATGTGATGTCATTGCGGAAGCCTGATGGGTTCGTCGCCATAGTGACCACGCAAGGATGTGGCGAACTCTGATGGGCGGCGGCAGCAGTAGTCGCGTAATCAGATAGCGGATTTCTGCGACGGTCGGCAGTAGCGCGAGTGTCCGGGTCAGGCGGCGATTGGAGGATTTGGACTCCTTTCGTTCGGTTTGCCAGTAGCCGCGCGGCGTAGATCAGCGCCGAGCTTGGCGAGGAAAGCTGCGGCAGCCATGACAAGTGTCATGTGTCGGTTCCAGCCATGCCACGAGCGTGCTTCGCAATGATCCAGGCCGAGGTCATCCTTAGCGCGCTGAAAGCACTCCTCCACTGTCCATCGCAGCCCGGCGGCACCCGCCAACTCGCTCAGTTCTGTACCAGCACGCGCAAAGACAAAATAATAGGCGTGTGCGTCGGGTTCGCGCCGGTTGCGACGGATGAGAAGCCAACGTTGCCATTGCCCATCAGGACGAGAGCTCAAAGGAATACGTGCCCAATCGTAGAGCCGAAGGCCCTTGGCACCTTCTCCGGCTGCATGACTGGACCAGGCTCCCGCGTCTAGTTCCGCAGCCATTGTTTCCGGATCAGTTTGCTCGAAGTGTTGCTCACGGACAAAGCGCAGGCGATGATTGGAACGAACTGCCAGACAATACGGCTGGCCGCGGCCTTCCAGCATATGGCGTAACTTGGAATCCGATCCATAGAGTGCATCAGCCAACACCCATGCGCAAGGCACGCCAGCATCGAGCGCATCGGCAATGAGCTTGGCTGCAATGGTCGGCTTGGTCGCGAAGGCTTGCTGCTGTGGGATATGAGCCGCACCACGACGCGCTTCGCTTTCGCTCCAGTCTTTGGGCAAATAAAGCTGCCGATCAATCAGGGTTTGACCAAAACGGCTTGCATAGGCAAGAAAGACGCCGACCTGGCAGTTCTCAATACGTCCAGCCGTGCCCGAATATTGTCGTGCGACGCCGACCGAGTGTGTGCCTTTTTTCAGAAATCCTGTTTCATCGACCACAAGGACGCCGTCCTCATCGCCAAGTGCCTCTGTTGCATACGTGCGAACGACGTCGCGCAACTTGTCGGCATCCCATTGGCTGCGCCCCAACAGCGATTGCATTCGATAGGGGCTCTCCAGACCTGCCTGTTCAGCCATCAACCAGCCGGTCTTGCGCTCAACTCCGGACAACAAACCGTCCAGGAAAGCACTGGCCGATGCCCGAAGTTCACGTCGACCAAAGACCGGGCCTAGCCGCTGCTTCAGTGTATCGAGTTCCTGCTGCCATGCCACCACTGAACCGGACCAACCCGCGACAGACATCGAAATCCCTCCCATCAAACATCGGAAGTGAATCACAATTTGAATGTAAACGCAACTGTAGTATTAGAGCGTTTCCCGTTCATTCTGGATCATATCCGCAGGAGGTGAAGAAGTTTCGGGCTTCTTGAGGTTCAATGAGGTCGATCAGTTTTCCAATCCTGTCCCAAAGGCCTGCCACAGTGCGTTCTGCCGCCTTGCGCAGGAGTGCTTTCAGCTTTGAGAATGCCTTTTCTATGGGGTTGAAGTCGGGGCTGTAGGGCGGCAAGAACAGCATGCGTGCACCGGCAGTCTCGATCAACGCGCGGGCAGCGGGCCTCTTGTGGCTGGAAAGATTGTCGAGGATGACAACATCGCCAGGCTTCAATGTCGGAACCAGCACCTGTGCGACATAGGCCTCGAACCAGTCTCCGTTTATCGGCCCGTCGATCACGAGCGGCGCAACCATGCCCGTGCTGCGCAAACCGCCACCAGCGTCGTCGTCTTGCGGTGGCCGTGAGGAAAGCCCATTCGCAGGCGCTCTCCCTTCCTGCAGCGTCCATGGCTGCGGGCCATGTTCGTCGCAGTCCAGGTTTCGTCGATAAAGACGAGCTTGGCGGGATCGAGATCCAATTGTTCGTCGAACCAGCGCTGGCGCTGCTCCAAGACATCGGGCCGGCTCTGCTCTATCGCGTGGCCAGTCTTTTTTTACGCGTCTGGCCGTGCCGGACAAGGAAGCGGTGCAAGGCCGACTTGCTGATCGTGATGCCTTGCTCCGCCAACGCGTCGCGGAGTTCAAACAAGGTTCCGTCCCGGTGTTCGGCAAGCCAGGCCATGATCTGTTCCCTATGCGCCTCGGTTTTGCGGGAATTGCGATCCCCGCCAAGCGGGCCAGGTCGCACATCACCCTGCCGCAGTTGCAGATTTCGCCAGCGACTGACGCTTGCGGCACTCACACCGAAACGTTCGGCGGCTTCTCGATGCGTTGCACCAGCAGAAACCGCAGCAACAACACGAACGCGCAGATCGACAGAAAGGAATTTTGACATATCCGCCGACCTCCATCGGCAGATAGCTTGAATCAGACCCGGACCGATTTGCAAAGCCCCAAAGATTCAATCAGTCAGGGAACCGCTCTAATAACTTTAACGCCGTGCTACTGTTAGAGAAAGACAGAGGTGCCCTTGATCCACGAGTGCCTTGAGATGATCCTTGATGGTGTGACGGCTTGCGTCGGTGATCCGTGCAGCCTCCGCGACCGTGATCCGCCCGTGTTCGCGCGCCAATTCGAGCAATGTGACAGATAATTCCGGCATGTCGGCGAGGATAATGCGCTCGCGCTCCATTTTCTTCTCAAGCCGCGTCTTCTGCAGATGCAGGGCTCTCAAAAAGAATTCGATCCAGGGATTCCAGTCAGGCTCGGCGCTGCGGATCGTTCCTTGCGTGCGTCGAAGCGAGATGTAATAGCTCTCCTTGCTTTGCTCGATGATGCTTTCGAGCGAGCTGTAGGGGACGTAAGCGTCGCCGGCCCGCAGGAGCAACAAAGTGGTCAGAATACGCGATGGGCGGCCATTGCCATCCTGGAATGGATGGATTTCGAGGAAAACGACAACGAAGATCGCAACGACCAAAAGTGGATGGAGCCGCTTTTCTTGCCCTTGCTCATCCAGCCAGGCGATCAGCTCTTCCATTTCGACACGGCGTATCGAACGGTGATGCCGTTTCGAAAACGATGCCAAGGCTCTCGCCCTGCTCGTTAAACGCTTCCACGTTGTTGGAGAGGGTTTTGTAGGCGCCGCGATGCCGCTCGTCCTTTGTCGAATGCGCAAGAAGGTCGCGGTGGAGCTGACGGATATGATTCTCGGTGAACGAAATTGCTTCGTTGGCACTGAAGATGGTCTCCATTACCTCCGCATAACCGGCAACCTCTTGCTCGTCGCGTGTGGTAAACGACCCCAGGCGAATGTTTGCCAGTAGCTTTTCCACCTCCCGATCGTGAGGCGTGCCCCTTCAATACGTGTGGAGGAACCGACGCTTTCGCTCGTAGCAACCCGCCGGAGGCTGGATAGCCGCTCAGGCGCGATCCGGCCGATCGCACGCCAAGCACCTTTGAATTCATCGATTTCGGCGATCAGCGACAGGATTTCGGGCGTGATTCGGACGGTCGCTGTGTTTAGAAACTCCATTTGCCCATCCATTCGCATCCGATACCTGAGACGCTGTCATATGCTGTTTATTCATCCATTTCCATCCAATTGCTACGACACACTTGTCAAACGTGCCGGTTGATCGCGAGCGACCTCAAGCGAATCCAAACTTTTGCAGCGAGACGCGAGAAGATGGGCGAGGACAGCTCTAAAAATTCGAGACGGTCATCCTAAGTGGTTGGCAAGGCACTAGCGAACGAGCTCGTGGATTGGGATTTCTAAGTCTTTGACATCCCTAACGGTCCGGATGAGATCGACGCGAAACAACGGCGCGGTCGTAGGTTCGACTCCGCTCAAGGCGCCCACCAGCTCAAATGGGCTTATCTATATCTATCCAGCTGTCATGCTCTTGGCCTCAACGGCAATGGCGATGGCCATGGCAAGTGCGATAAGGCTTGCAAAGACGGCCTAGGTTGTCGCCACTGAGGCGCCGTTGGTCTCGTAGCCGCCCGTGGGTGCGTCAGCAGACAGCCAATTTCCAGAGGATGCCACCTACTCGGATACTTTGACTGGATAGCTCCCACGAAAGCGACGAGCGGCCGGCTCCAATTCAGTTCGAATCTCTTCGAGCGCCGCGATGGCCTGCTCAGTGAAATCGCTTCGACGCAAACTGCACAAGCGGATCCGTCTTGACGCCCTGTCTGTTGTCTGGAGAACGGACACACCTCTCGAGTCTTGCGGATATTCTGGTCTGCCACCGAAGCTAGAACCATCCCGGATCAAAATATTTGCCGCACGAATTGATAGTTTCGGCATACCCAAGATAAGCGGTCTTAAGTGATCTCAAGAAAGGCAGCCTTTTAGGAAAATCTCTCGAAGAGGTCGTGGCTCAGGCTGGAAATACATGTGCATCGGCCGGATCTATCGTTACATGAACGAGGCTTCCGACCTGAACATCTGCGCAGCTACGGCTCGGCCAATCGACGCGCAGCCGTACCGGGCCCTCTTCCAGATCAAGCTGCAGATAAAAGCGCGTTGTCTGCCCCTGAAACATACGCGCATCGACGCGCGCCGGATGGCCTTGACCGAGCTGCATCATGCGGATGTCCTCGGAACGCACGAAAACCTGCGCCCTGTCGCCAATGGCGCCGACCGAAAACAGCAGAGCCTTGCCCAACTGGACAGAACCGTCGCGTACCGGCAGATCAAACCGGTTTCTATTGCCGATGAAACCGGCACTAAAATCGGTCGCCGGCGCATTGTAGAGGTCGGCAGGCGTCGCAACCTGTTCGGCTCGACCGCTGCGCATGACGACGACACGATCGGCGACGGCCAGGGCTTCGGACTGGTCGTGGGTGACAAGTATGGCGGTGGTTCGAATGCTCTGCTGGATGCGGCGGATTTCGTCTCGCAGGTAATCCCGCACGACGGCATCAAGCGCCGATAGCGGCTCGTCGAGCAGGAGAACCGCAGGATCGGGTGCGAGCGCCCTGGCAAGCGCGGTGCGCTGCTGCTGGCCGCCGGACAGCGTGTTCGGATGGTGATCGGCGCGTTCGTCGAGACCGACAAGCGCGAGAAGTTCGTCAACACGGGCTGCGATCTTGGCCTGAGCCATTCCCCGCACCTTAAGCGGGAAAGCGATATTGTCGCGCACGGTCATGTTTGGAAACAGCGCGTAGGCCTGGAAAACCATGCCGATCGGTCGTCCTTGGGTTGGCAGGTCAGTCACGTCCTCGCCACCAAACAGAATACGGCCTTTGTCCGGCTGTGCCAGGCCTGCAATACAACGCAGCAGAGTGGTCTTGCCACACCCGGAACTGCCCAGAAGCGCGATCATCTCGCCGCTTTCCACCTGAAGACTGATATCTTCCAGGGCAATCTTGCCGCCATAGCGTTTGGAGATGCGGTCGATGGTGATCGTGCTCATTTTCCAGCCTTTCCCGGCATGGGGGTGCCGACGGTCGAGGCGCGCCCGAGCTTGAGCGCGACCACGCCGATCGATAGCGCCAGTGTGATGAAGAAGGTGATGATAGTCATGACGGCGAGAATATTGAAGTCGGCATCCGTGCTCTTCAGGAGGTTGAGCGTGTAAAGCGGCACGGTTTCGAAGCGGCTGCCGACCAGCACCTGCACGATGGCGATTTCGTTGAAGCTGATGCCGAAGGCTAGGATGGCCCCGCTGGCGATGCCGGGGCCGATATTGGGAAGGATAACGCGGCGGATCGTCGTCCAGAGGTCGGCGCCGCAGGTCCGGGACGCCTCGGTAAGCGCCAGAACGTTGGCAGCAGCCATCGACCCGTCGATGGCCCAGTACACGAAGGAAAAAGCCACCGCGACATGGGCTCCCACGACAAGCCCGACCGTTCCCTGCAGGAATGGTGCGTTATCGCCGGTTGCCTTCAGCAAGCCGAAAGCGATGACGAGGAGCGGCACCGCGAAGGGAATGGCTGCGAGAAGTTCCAGGACCGGTCGGATCGCGGGATTGCGGACCCTCTGCCAGTAGACCGCGGGCGCCACTAGCAGCACGTCGATAGCAGCGACAAGCACGGCAAGCCATACGGAACGCCAGAGAACGGACAGAAACCGCATGTCGATGAAGGCGTCTCTCCAGTGGGCGAGCGTATATCCGTCCGGCAGAATGCTCGTCGACCAACGGGTGGCCACGCCATAGAAAAAGACGGCAAGCATCGGCACCATGATATAGGCGATCGTCAGTACCAGCAGCAGAAAGGCAGCAACCGGTAACCGCCGCGTTCGCGCCAGCAGACCGACAACGGCGACCGTCGGCGTGGCTTGCGGCGATTGTGTGGTTTGGAGGCTCAACTCAGCCATTGCGTCCCTCGTCGAACGATAATGCGGTAAAGGGTGAGGCTGAATGCCGCGAGAAGCATCAGTATGACGGCTAGAACCGGCATGCGCTGCGACCCGAACAGCGAACCCAGCATTGACTGGCTCATCTCGACGGTGACGAGACGAAAAGCCGTGGGCGATGTACCGAGAAGCGCGACCGGCACCCCGTACATGCCGACAGACCAAGTGAAAATCAGAAGCCAGCAAGCGAGCAGGAACGGCCGCAGCACCGGCCATCCGATCCTGCTCCAGAACTGCAGACGGGAGGCCGAGCAGGTTTGTGCCGCCTCCCACCATTCATCGCGCAGAAGGCTCATCGCCGGCAGGCACAGAAGGACGAACAGAGGCACGTTGCTATATTCGTAGGCTATGACCAGCCCCCAGAACGTGTTGGGTGCGGGCGGTTGCACGGGCAAGCCCAGCGCCTGAAGCGACAGTGTCACCATGCCGTAGGTCCCGAGCGCCGCCACGAAGGCAAAGCCGAGGCCGATGCCGCTGAAATTGGTGGCAACGTTGAGGATGCCGAGATGGATCGCCCGGTTCAGCCGGGTCATGCGCGACACGATCCAGGCAAGCGGCGCGCCGACGAGAAGCGCGATCGTCGCGACAGTGAAGCCGAGCATCAGGCTGTTGATCATCGCGGCGCGCAGCGTCTTGGCAGAAAAGACGCTTATCCAGTTGGCAAGCGTGAAGCCGCCTCCCGTCGCGTCCGCGAAACTCTGACGCAGCATGACCAGACAGGGCACGAACAGCATGAAAGTGGCGACGATGATGATCGGCAGAGCCAGCGACCAGTCGACGAACCAGCGCTTGATGATGCGCCAAGGCGAGGCCCTTGTTGGGCCTCGCGATGCGGCGGTGGAAACGGACCTGCCGATATCGGTCATCGGGATCAGCCTTCCGCGACCCGTTCCTGCCAAACGGCGGCGATCTTTTCGACGGATACCTTCGACCAATCAGGAATGATCTTGACGCCGGCGTAGTCGGCATCCGGTAACCATCCGGCCGTTGCTTCCTTAGGAAGTTTCAAGTCGCCGAGCACCCAGCGGATCGGACGGGCGCCGAACTTGGCAAAGGCGATCTGCGCTTCGTCGGACAGGACGAAATCGAGAAGCAGCTTGCCTGCGTTCATCTTAGCCGTGTTGTAGCGGTTGATCATCAACGCCGACGGTGCGTAGATCGATACGGTCGGGATGACGACTTCGGCCTTGACGCCCTTTGCGCGCACGGTCTCGGCGGCGGCGATGCAGTTGAAATCGTATTTCAGCTGGATCGGCAGTTCGCCGCGTTCCAGCGTTTGCGCGTTCGAAGCAGCAGACGAGAACTGCGGCAGCATCTTCTTTGCGAAGTCGACACCCTTTTCGATGTCGACTTCGCTTCCGCCGTTGGCATAGGCCCATGCGATGAACATGGCGACATCGGTGCCGCTGGAGCCACCGGCGTTGATCGCATTGATCTTGCCCTTATATTCTGGCTTCAGCAGATCATCCCAGGTCTTCGGCACGTTCTTGATGACGTCGGTGTTGACGACCATGGCCGGCACGCCCGTGTAGGTCGCGACCCATCCGCCATTGGCGCCCTTCAGGCCGACCGGCAGCTTGGATGCGCGCGGCGGCATATAGTCGGGCACCACCTTGCGGGCTTCGGCAACCGGCCCGAAGAGAATGCCGATATCGGCGGAGATCGCGACTGGATTGTTCTTTTCGGCGTCGAACTTGGTGATCTCCTCGAGCGAGCTCATGTCGGTATCGACGTGGGTCAACGAGAAGCCGTTGGCTTCGGCCATCTTCTTCAGGACTTCGCCGTAGTTCGCCCAGTTGTCGGGCATGCCATAGCTATCGAACTGAGCGGCTTGGATCTTTGCCTTGGCGAGATCGACCGGAGCGGACCAGTCGGCATCGGCGGCTGCGCGTGCAGCGTTTGCGCCGAAGAGCGGCAGGCCGAGGCTTGCGCCGGCGGCAAGGACCGTCGCGCCGGCCAGGAAGTCGCGGCGGTGCAGTGCCGGCGTCGAAAGGGATTTCGGAAAACGAGTCATGGTCAAGGTTTCTCCTGGGCGTTGAAAAGGCCGCACCCTTGGGTCGGTGTTGGCCCGATGGTTAAATTCTTGCAGGTCAAGTCACGGCCTCAGCCGGATCACTCCGTCATATGGATGTTGTGCCTCCCGGCCGCTCGCCGCGGGCAAGTCGCGCTTCGATGTCCGTGATGACCGGCATGAGATCGGCGACGGTATCGATCACGTAGTCGACACCGTGCGACGTCAGCGTTCGCGTTGCCTTTTCGCGCAGGGCATCGACATCGGCCTTCGTCATTGCTGCCAGTTCAGCGACCGTGACGCCGGCTTCGTTGCCGCTGAGGGCGACGCCGACCGTCCAGCATCCCGCTGCCACGCCCTCATCGATACCGACACCGGTATCGTCGATCTTGACGACGGCCGAGGCCGGCCAGACATTGAGGTCGATGAAGCAGCGATACATGTTCATCGGCGTCGGCCGGCCCTCCGGCAGGTCGCCCGCGCAGACGAGATTGTCGGTCTCATAGCCCTGCGCCTTTGCCAGCGGCAAAAGCCGCTCCATGATCGAGCGCGTATATCCGGTGGTGGAGCCGATCTTCAGGCCCATGTCGCGCAAACGGGCCGCAATCTGTTGGGCGCCCGGAACGAGATCGGCGAACTTGTGAACGACCGCTTCGTTCATCGGCACGAAGACGGCGTAGATGCGGTCGATATCGGCCTTCGTCGGCTCCGTGCCGTGCTTGTTCGCCCAGACTTGCCGGATGCGCGGCTGATCGAGCATGGCGGCAATATGATCCCATTTCGGCCGGCCCATCGGCTCCCTGGCCTCCACGACGCTGACCTCGATGTCGAATTTCGCAAAGGCCTCGACGAAGACGCCCATGGGCGCCCGCGATCCGAAGTCGATGACCGTACCGGCCCAATCGAACACTGCAGCCTTGAGGTGGGTCACGAGAGGACTCCGTGTTGTGAATGTGCCGATCCGTAGAGGTCCGCGATCACCTCCTCGCCAAGCGCGAATGCCGTGGATGCGCCGGTGCCGCCCGTCACAATGACCAGGCGAACGTTCGGTTGAGGAGCGTCGACCAGCACTGTCCTGTCTGCTGCGTGCGCATAGGAGCCTGTCCAGCGCTCGATGACCTTTCGGCCTGGCATGTCGAAGACGCGGTCGAATTCGTCGAGCATCAGGTCATCGAAGCGCGCGCTGCTGAAGGGCGCCGGGGCGTTGCCATAGACATGGGTGTCGCCGACGACGAGGGAGCCGTCAGCCGACTGGACGGCAATGAGGTGGATACCGGCCGCGCGCTTCTCGGCGTCTTCGAGATCCAGGCGGGCACCCAGGGCCTGGGCTTCGGGCAGGGCGGAGAAGCCTTCGTAGCGGGCAAGGCTGAGATCGGACATGACAGCCGCACCGAGCGTCGCTGGTGTCGCAGGGGCTACACGCAGCATCTGTAGGGTGCAGACATCGAGCCCGTAGGCGGCGATCCGTTCGGGATAGAGGCCGGAGTAATCGTCGCCTGGACAGACGACAACGGCATCTGCGCTGACCATGCCGCGACTGGTCTCGACGCCGTGGTCGCTCACCGCCCGGGCCGCCGTTCCCCAAAGGAAATCGACGCCATACGCATTCTCGAGATGGGCTGCGACCTTGGCAACGGCCTCGCGGGATTCGACGCGCAGCTCATGCGGGCTGTGGAGGATCGCTTCGATCCCGTCCAAACGCAGCGACGGCACGATATCCAGCGCCTCCGCTTTGCCGATCATGCGACAATCCTCGCCCGTCGGCGTCGCCAGGAAAGCCTCGAGTACGGCAGCGGCCTCTGCGCGCCGGGCCGGCATGACAAGGCCGCGATGATGCACGGCGATGCCGGCCTGCACGACGAGGTCTTTCCAGATGTCGCGGCTTCGCATCGCCCGCGCCCAGTGGGCGCCGGCCTGCTGCCCGGTAACCGTGACGAAGCCGAAATTGCGAATGGATGCGCCCACTGCGGCCGGGTTGCGCTCTATCACGACAACTTTTCGGCCCTGTGCGGCAGCAGCCAAGGCTGCCCCAAGTCCTACAATTCCAGCGCCGACAACGGCAACGTCATACGAATAAGGCACACACGGCTCCTTGAAAATCTCATTCGACCCGTCATCGTAAGCGCAGCGCCGGCACGGTTGCGCGATCACCGCGTACCGCAAGGCGCGCGATCTTGAAAAACAAAGGCCGCAAGCTGACTAAGTTTGATATTCGCTCGCCAGAAGCGGGTGGAGCGCTCTTCCGGGCGTCCGATCCCGCTCTGATCTGGCAGTGCACCCACGCTAGCCAGATTATGTGACAGTTTTAATAATGAGCAATATATATAGATATAACCTATAATTATATCATTCCCGTTTGTGTCTATTGAGCGCCGCTACCACGCACGCCTTCACAGTTTCGGGCGTGCGCGCTCCTGCGCACGGGGCGTTGCGCCGGATGCGACGAAACGATGCTGGGCGGCAATCTTGAGAAAGGCGGCGATTGCTAGGTGATCCGTGCAACTCGGCAGCGCGATGATATAGTGGCCGATATTGGCCGCGGCGTCGGACAGGAGGGCGATGTCAATATACTCGTCCTGTGACACCTCCCCTTCGATCGCCACGGCGAGACCCATGCCTGCTGCTGCCGCCGCATAGGCGACGTCGAGCGTTGCCACCTCGACCACGGGCTTGAGGATAACGCCATGTTGGGCTGCCAGCGCTTCTACCTTCATTCGGGTACCGGACGCACGGTTCCACAGGATCATGTCCTGCCTGTGCAGATCGGAAACGGCAATCGTGCCGGTTGAGAGCAGCGGATGGCCCTTTTTCCCATAGATGACGATGCCGCACCGGCGGAGTTCCAGATTTTCAAAGCGCGGATCGGGGCCCGCTTGCGAGACCGAGGCAACATCCAGCTCGCCTTTGAAGACCGCAGCGGCAAGTTCCAGCGATGGTCCGCCACGCGTACTCAGCCGCATCTTCGGAAAGGCCTGCACGAAGGTGGCCAGTGCCGGCATGATCAGCCTGTGGGCGCTGAAGCCGATCGACAACTGTCCACCGACCAGGCGACCGCTGTCACCAAGGGCCCGATCGACCTCATCGACGCAATTAAGCGCAACTCGGATTTTCGCAAGAAGCGCCTCCCCATCCGGAGTGACCCGTATCGCGTGACCTTCACGGATGAAAATACGTGAGCTGCAGAGATCCTGAAAAGCCTGAACTTGCGTTGAAACCGTGGGCTGACTGACACCCACCGCCGCAGCAGCGCGTGAAAAACTTCCGGTGCGAGCCAACGCATCGACGGCTCGCATCTGAGCCAATGTGACAGACGCCATCGCAAGAACCCCTCAATATCGGCAAATGCCCGCGGCGTTTCCGGTGCTCGTTGGGGCGGGAACCTGAAGGTTATCCATTATGACAATGTCGCTTACGTACCAGCTTTTAGATCTTTTCTTCAAGCGACTTATGCAATTTAACACAGTCCAAGGCGACCTCCACCAGTTGTGTTGGCGTCGTTTTTTAGTTAAACGCTAAGATTTATAGCATGCTAATATTATATGCCCCGTTCTCAATTTCGTTTGCGCAAGATGCGCGGTACCGTTCACGAATGGGGTCGAGGCTGGCGTGCAGACGCAACCTCGACCCTGTACCATAAAGCTATGTATCAGGCGGCCACCGACCACTGTTCGGGCTTATCCCGCACAAACATCCGGTCGAGATTTAAAAAACAAACCATGTCTGCGCCCTGGACGATGATGCCATCGGAATAGTCGGCACCAATATCAGTGGCAGGAGGAACTGGCTGCAGAAGGTCGGCGGTTACGGTGAGAATGTCTGACACGGCATCCACCAACAGGCCAACAACACCGTTGCTGACCTCAGCAACGACAATGGCGCTGCGCTCGTTCGCCTGGGTACCGTCCATGCCCAGCTTGATGGCAAGCTCAACGATGGGAATGACGGTTCCCCTGAGGTTGATCACGCCGACGACCTCGTCTGGCGCCTGAGGCAGCGGCGTCACAGGTGCCCATCCGCGAATTTCGCGGATCGACGTGGTCCTGACTCAGAACTCCTGTCCGTGCAGCCGAAAGGCAAGGATCTCGAGAGATGCGGGATTGGCTGAATTATTCGGCATCAGAACTCCTCCCAGTTGTCGGCCTTTGCGGCCGCCTGCTGACTCACGGCCCGGACGAGTTGCGCCACCATCCGCCGTGCTGGCGAGGCAACCGGCCTGTGCTGTTCGCGGACGACAGTCGGCTTGCTTTGGGTCCGAGCGGCCTTCCCGAGGCCATTGCCTGAATTTCCCTGCGCGGAACCGATCTGAAACTGCGATATCAGATGGCGTAGGCGAACGGCTTCTGACGCCAGTGACGAGCTTGCGGCAGTCGATTGCTCGACCATCGCCGCATTCTGCTGGGTCACTTGGTCCATCTGGTTGACCGCGATATTGACCTCGGAGAGACCGACAGACTGTTCTCGCGATGACAGGGCAATGGCATCCAGCTGGACATTGATGGTGACGACGTGGCCTTCGATCGCCTTCAGAGCATCACCGGTCGCGCGCACCAGCGTCACACCGTTGCTGACTTCGCCAGCCGAGTTGCGGATCAGTTCCTTGATTTCCTTAGCTGCCTGGGCCGAGCGTTGCGCCAGTTCACGCACTTCCTGGGCGACAACCGCAAATCCTTTGCCCGCTTCACCGGCCCGCGCCGCCTCGACGCCGGCATTCAACGCCAGAAGGTTGGTCTGGAAGGCGATTTCGTCGATCACGCCGATGATGTTCGAGATCCGGCTCGACGACTGTTCGATGCGCTGCATGGCGTCCACAGCATTCGAAACCACCTCACCAGATTGACGGGCAGACTGTTTGGCCTCTATCGCCACGTGACGGGCTTCTTCGGCACGCTTGGAAGAGTTCACCACGTTCGTGGTGATCTGGTCGAGCGCTGCGGCCGTCTCCTCCAGGGAAGCTGCCTGCTGCTCGGTCCGCTTGGAGAGATCCTCGGCGGCCTGGCTGATTTCACGCGATCCGCTATCGATCGCGCCTGTGGCTTCGGCAACGGCGCCTAAGGTTTCAGAGAGTTGTACGACGGCTGCGTTAAAATCTCCGCGCAGGCTTTCAAAGTCAGAGGCGAAGGGCGTGCCGAGGCGAAAGTTGAGATCTCCGTTCGACAGGTGCTTCAAGCCGTCTGCCAGGCCGGATGTGGCTTCGGCCATCTCTTCTGCCCGCTTGCGGTCGAGATCAGCGACACGGGCCCGTTCCGCCTCGCTGGCGTTGCGAATGCTGACTGCCTCCTGCTCAAGCTCGCGGGAGCGCAGGCCATTTTCCTTGAAGACCTGGACGGCCTTAGCCATGCTGCCGACTTCATCCTTGCGGTCCGTTCCAGCCACATCGACGCTAAGATCGCCATCGGCGAGACGCTGCATCGTGTCTGCAATGCCGCGGATAGGCTTGACCAGCCAAGAACGGATTGCAACAAAGCCGATTGCGAGCACGATCAAAAGACCGGCGATAATGCCGCCGACGGTCACCGTTACCGTGTGGTAGGAGTCAATAGTCAACTCATCGCTCTTGTCGTTGGCGCCCTTGTTGACCTCCTCTACGATCTGCGAGAATTTCGGGGTGATGGCGCGGAACGACGACTGGCATTCATCGATGAAAGTCTTCTGCGCGCGCGCAGCACTTTCGTCCGAGCGGCTGGCGTTGCCAAGCGCGATGGTGTTCGCGCAAGTCGTGTCGAGAATGCGCAGGCCTTCCGCTTTTATGGCGCCAAGATCGGAGCGCTGTGGAGTCCCGGCGATTGCGGCATCCATGAACTTTGCGAAGACGGCGCGCGAAGCCTCAAGTTCCTTGGCAGAACTCGCGGTATCCGCGTCGGTGCGCGCGATGGTCAGTTCGGCAATGGCAGTGCGCGCGCCTTGAAGAGTACGGTTCGCCCTGGCGAGCGCGATTGCTGCGGCTGCGTCGTTGGAGAGAAGATTGCTGTAGGACGTATCGATGCTTAGAATACGCGTTCCGGCGTAGCCTGCAACTCCAAGCGCAAAGACGCCGAACAGCGCCATGATAGTTAAGAATTTTCCAACGATTGGTA
The DNA here is from genome assembly GCF_007000325.2 of Rhizobium rhododendri. Taxonomy (GTDB): domain Bacteria; phylum Pseudomonadota; class Alphaproteobacteria; order Rhizobiales; family Rhizobiaceae; genus Rhizobium; species Rhizobium rhododendri. Next base: position 759,685 of record NZ_CP117268.1, read on the forward strand.
TGTTTTTCATAGACGTGATCCGGCGGGGGTTTAATTTTCGGACCCAAAAGTCTCGAGTGTGGATCTGGTTCCCGATGCCTTGTACCGGTGCTTAACAGCGAATGTACGGAGACGATACAAAGCTGCAAAATGCGCGTGTGTGAAATTGACGTCCGCTGTCTCGCCCTCGACAAAATCTATACCGATATGGAAAGAGCAATGGCAGAGGAAAGCGAAACATGCGCCCCGAGTGTAGCTGCAGAAGTGGACGCGCAGACAGAGGCCAGATCTGATCAAGCGCATTTGCAATTGCCCCGCCGATTCAAACCTATTGAAAAGCAATGCGACAACTGTCACATTGTGCGCGACATCTGACGCAGGAGACGCACTATGGTTATTGTGGCCCAAGGGGGTATTCAAGATGGAGCAAGTGGAGCACTGCAAAAGGTGTCGGCCCTACTCGGCGGAACGCGTGTTTTATCGCGACGCCTAACCAGCGCGCTGGATGCCCATGAGCTGTTGCTCCACGGTTTGCCCGCATCGGCGGTCGATCACCTAGTAGGGAACTTGGTCTTTATCGGCAAAAGCCAATCCCTTGAGAAGGCCGTCGGCATGAGTTTGCGGACTTGGCAACGGCGCAAGGATGCGCCTTCAAAGCCGCTCAGCCAGGAACAAAGCGGACGGGCATGGAAGTTTGCTGAAATACTGGCAAAGGCGACTGATCTCCTGGGAACCCAGGGAGAGGCCGAGCAATGGCTTGAGCGTCCGGCAATCGGGCTGGACCAGCGTTGCCCGATCGACCTTTTGGGGACGCCCGCCGGTGTTGAGCTTGTCGAGGACTATCTCCAGCGGTTAGAATACGGCGTCTATGCATGACGTTTTTGCCCATCTCGCTTGGAGGCTCCGAGCTAATCGCATGGCGGCTCGATCAGGCGGCGTTCGCATCGACGTGGGACAGCGGCGAAGGCGCATACCGGGTTGGTGGCCGGTGGAATAGTAGGGGCATTCGTGCGGTATACTGTTCCATCGACCCAGCTACCGCAATCCTCGAGGTTGCAGTTCATAAGGGATTTCGAGCGCTCGATACCGTCCCACATGTCCTTACGGGTGCCGTTGTCACAGACGTCTCCGCGGTTCACGTTGTTGAGCCCGCTGACATTCCGAATCCAAATTGGCTCCGGCCGGGTATTCCAAGCGCCGGTCAACAAGCATTTGGCGACGATCTTTTGCAACGGCACCGATTTGTCGCCATCCCAAGCGCAGTCTCCTCTCATAGTTGGAACTTTATTTTCGTGGCAACCTTTGCCACGGGCTATTATGAGCCGAAATTTCAAGAGGCGTTCGCGCTCGACACGAGGCTACACCCACCCTCAGCATAATCATTTTTGGCCTGAAACACTCTCGCCCTGGCATCATTTGCGCTATACAGCACGCAAATTCACTTGGAGTATCTATGATAGAAGCCGCATTGCCCGACGAGCCGAAACCGTCGGTGGAACTGACGCCTGAACAAGCCGAACAGGCGCGTCGCGCTTATCTCCTCAAGCGTTTTTGGCGCAGTGCGCGCGGCTATTGGGGCCGTGATGGCGACAGGCTCGCATGGTTTTGCTCGATTGCACTTCTTTCTCTCATTGGCTTCAATGTCGCATTTCAATACGGGATTAACGTTTGGAACCGGAAACTTTTTGATGCGATCGAGCAGCGCAATGCCGGCCAGGTCTATTCCTTGGGCGCCTTGTTCCCTCCACTTGTGATTGGAAGTGTCTTTCTAGTTACCGTCCAAGTCTATGGGCGTATGCTGATGCAGCGCCGCTGGCGTTCCTGGCTGACAAAATCGCTCGTTGCACGGTGGCTCACCAATGGACGATACTACCAGCTCAACCTTATTGGCGGGGATCATCAGAACCCTGAAGCCCGCATTTCGGAAGATTTGCGTATTGCAACCGAAGCGCCGGTGGATTTTACAGCCGGTGTGATTTCGGCCTTTGTCTCAGCATCGACCTTCATCGTCGTTCTTTGGTCGATCGGCGGGGCGTTGACGCTCCCGCTGTTCGGCGCCTACGTCACTATCCCGGGGTTCCTGGTCATTGCCGCAGTCGTTTACGCGACAATTACATCCAGTTCGATCGCGTTTATCGGTCGAAATTTCGTAAAAGTCTCAGAGGCAAAAAACCAGATCGAAGCGGAGTTTCGCTACACTCTGACCCGCGTTCGGGAAAATGGCGAGAGCATTGCCCTTCTCGGTGGCGAGGAGGAAGAGCGCAACGATCTGGACCGCACTTTCAAAAATGTTCGAGAGCAATGGCGACAGCTTGCGCGCCAACACATGCGCACAACCCTTGTCTCGCAAGGGTCGATGTTGATTGCGCCAGTCGTGCCCGTTTTGCTATGCGCGCCGAAGTTTCTGGACGGCAGCATGTCTCTCGGGCAGGTCATGCAGGCGGCGTCAGCATTTACCATCGTCCAAGGTGCTTTCGGCTGGTTGGTCGATAACTACCCACGGCTTGCCGATTGGAATGCCTGCGCCCGTCGAGTGGCCTCATTAATGGTCTCCCTGGACGGACTTGAGCAGGCTGAGCAGAGTGAAGATGTTGGACGGATCAAACGCGGACAGACGCAAGGCGACACGATGCTTAGCCTGAATGATCTTTCGGTATCCCTCGGGGACGGTACCGCTGTGGTGAAGGAAACCCAGGTCGAGATAGAGCCAGGTGAACGCGTTCTCGTGTCTGGAGAGTCCGGCTCCGGCAAGAGTACCCTTGTTCGGGCCATCGCTGGTCTGTGGCCTTGGGGCGGGGGGAGCGTCAGATTCCGCGACAATATGGAATTTTTCATGCTCCCGCAGAAGCCCTATATCCCATCGGGAACCCTTCGTAGGGCTGTTGCCTATCCCAAAGCTGCAGACAACTGGACGGCTGATGACATTAATTCTGCCTTGGAGAAGGTTGGCCTTGGTCACCTGAGTGAGAAGATTGAGGAAGAAGCACCGTGGGATCACACCCTTTCAGGCGGTGAAAAACAGAGGCTGGCGTTCGCCCGTCTTCTCCTGAATAAACCTGATATCATCGTCCTTGATGAGGCAACGTCGGCGTTGGATGAGAAAACGCAGGACAAGATGATGCAGATGATGATCGATGAACTGCCGAATGCTACTGTGCTAAGCGTGGCCCACAGGGTGGAACTAGAGGCGTTCCACAGCCGTAAAATCACTCTGGAAAAACGGGAAGGGGGGGCTCGGCTTGTTAGCGATGTTGATCTGGCTCCGTTTGCCCGCAAAAGGTACGTAATATCAAACCTTCTCGCGCGACAGGGGAGGAGGCGAAAAATTTGACGAGTTCACACGGCATCACCATAAGCATTCTATGTTGATATTTTGGGGCACTTGCATTTTTGGCAGGTCGTCGACTTCAGCAATTTGCAGCAGGTCATCAGAACCAACGCTAAAGACATAGCTCAGGAGAAGTGTTCAAGCACCGCCAGAAACGTATGCCGGTCGCCCTGTCCCTCTGTCAGTTTAACGCGTCCCTCGATGTCGGCGAGATGGCAGTCCATCAGTTGCTTCGCTTTTGCGGCGTCCTTGGCCTTGACCGCCGCCACGATTATGCGGTGATGGTCCGCGCCGCAATCGTCCTTCCGGTCTTCCTCGTAAAGGGCCATGACCAGCGAGAGACGCGCGACAATCTTTGCCAGCATCTCGGTCAGGACTGCATTGCCGGCGATTTCCGCCAAGGCGATGTGGAACTTGCCGGACAGCACGGTCTTGGATTTCTCGTCGCCATGATGATGGATGTGCTCTTCCTCATCCGTCAGCCTCTGCAGTGCATCGAGCTGCTCGTCCGTCGTCCGCTCCACCACGAAATAAGCAGCATCCCCTCGATCTTGCGGCGTGCCTCGAACAGGCTTTTTGCCTGCTCGATACTCGGCTCTGGTCAGCTGCCATTCTGTTCGACGAGCGGGTCGTTGCTGCGGTCCGCCGCTTTATAGATTTTACTGCAAGCAGTTGTGTTGGCAGAACTTCCGACACCCGCGAACCGGTAATTAATGCCACGCCCCGCTGAGCTGCGTATGCAACTACCAACTCGCTGGCCTTGTTCTCGGTGCTCAGAATTGACGGGTCGGTGGTTCGAACTGGTTCAAGACCGCCAACCCCGTCGATTGTACGATATGACGCGACATTCTACGCCTTAGATGCCTGATCGCTTGGTGCCATATGGCGGGGTCCATTTCAATGCTCGCGGTTGAGACAGAAGAACGAGAGCGCAGCGCCGAGAAACAGCAGTACCACAGCGACGATGAGCGAGAGATGCATGCCTTGCATGAACGCGGCGGGCGCTGTGTCGCGTACGAAATAACCGCACGTAGCGACGCCGAGCATGCCGCCTACCTGTCGCGCCGTGTTGAGAACGCCTGACGCGATGCCCGCCCGTGACGGATCGACTGAGGAAAGAGTGACATTCGTCATAGTCGGCACCATCAGCGCGATGCCGCTTGCCGCCATCAGCATCGGCACGACCAACTGCCACTTGGAGCCGGTGACACTGACCGGAAGAAGCAGAAGATATCCACCCGCTGCCAGCAGGAGGGCGAACACCATGAGCCGGCGTACGCCGAGGCGTGTGATCAATCGGCCTGCGATGATGTTCATGAGCATGGGGACAATGGTCATCGGCAGGAAGGCGATGCCGGTTTCTTGCGGCAAAAAATGCTGCTCCAGTTGGAAGAACAGGCTGAAGACGAAGATCAGGCCGTAATAGGCGAAGTTGACGATGACGCCGGTGATCGAGACGATCGAGAAGGCGGAACTGGAAAAGAACGCCAGCGGCAGCATCGGTGCACGGCTTCGCGCCTCAATGAGGATGAAGCTGATTGCGGAAAGGACCGCTACGCCAAGGGCAACGAGAACCCGCGGATGCGCCGCGTCCGTCAGCGCCGTTGCCAGCGATGCAAGCGCTATCACGGCGGCTGCCTGTCCAGGCAGATCGAGCGACCGACCCTCGTTTTTGGGACTTGGCGCGGAATAGCGCAGGATCAGTGCCAGGCCAGCCAGCCCGACCGGAATGTTGATCAGGAAAACGCTCCGCCAGCCGAAATGCGTGACCAGAAAACCGCCGACCACCGGGCCGGCCGCCAGTGCGATGCCGCCCGCCGCTCCCCACCAGCCAACGGCGCGGTTCCGCTGTTCCTTGCCGGGGAACGCTTGGGCAAGCAGCGACAGCGAGTTCGGAACCAGCAGTGCCGCGCTCACGCCTTGCGCGAGACGCGCCGCGACCAGCGTCGGCAGCGTCGGCGCCAGCCCGCAGCCAAGCGAAGCGAGCGTGAAGAGAACGAAGCCGGCGATGAAGATGGCGCGCGCGCCAAAGCGGTCGCCTAGGGCTCCGGCCATGAGCAGCAGGGCGGCGAAGAAGAGCGTGTAGGCATTGACCACCCATTGGAGGCCGGCGACATCGGTGGAAAAGCTAGTACGCAAGGCATCGAGTGCGACGTTAACGACACTGACGTCGAGAAGAACGACCACAAAGCCAAGCGCGGCGGCAGCAAGCGTGATGCGTGGGTGTGGGGGGGAAGAAACAGTCATCGAGACAACCTTTCGAAGATAATTTGTCTCGAAACTACATCGATGATTTCTGTGCGAAAATTCGGTATATATGCCAGTGAACCTTGAGAAATCGCGCAAATGGCCGATTGGGAAAATCTCCGTCATTTCATCGCAGTGGGGCGCAGCGGCACCCTGTCCGGCGCGGCGCGTGCGTTGAACGTTGACCACGCTACCGTCAGTCGTCGGCTGGCGGCGCTCGAAGCCGAACTGGACGTGGCGCTGGTCGAACGCTTGCCCCGATCCTGTCGCTTGACGACGATCGGCCAGCAGGTTTTCGATCAGGCGGTGACGATGGAAGGTGCGGCGGACGGCATCGCCCGGATTGCCCGCGCCGCGCATATGCCGCTGATCGGAAAGGTCACGCTCAGCGCTCCGCCGGTGCTAGCGGCGCATCTGCTGGCGCAGCACCTCGCACACTTCCGATCTCGCTACCCGGATATCCGCCTCTCTCTCGCTGCGCAGGCGCAGCAGGTATCGCTCAGCAAAGGGAGGCGGATCTAGCTCTCCGGCTGGTACGCCCCGAGGAGGCCGGCAGCGTCGCACGAAAACTCGCGGCCATGGCCTTCGGTCTATACGTACGCCATGACTACGAGCATCGCGATGTGCCCGATCGATGGCAGTTCATCGCTTACGACGAGAGCTTTGCCGACATGCCGCAGCAGAAATGGCTGCTTGGCATTGCTGGCGCACGGCTCATCGCGTGCGAGTTGAGCGACATCAGTGGACATCTACTTGCGGCGCGGGCCGGCGCAGGTGTCGCCGGGCTGCCCTGCTTTTTGGGCAACGCCAACCCGGACCTGGTGCGCGTCGGTGAGGACGTTCCGCCCTTCTCCCGGGATATCTGGCTCCTCGTCCACCGCGATTTGCGCAAAACGCCGTCGGTCCGCGCCGTCATGGATTTCGTCGTCGCACTCATCACTGAGCATAACGGCTTTTCCGCGCGATGAGGATCGCCATGCACACGATATCGGCGATGGCACATCGCTGTGCCGATCTGTCATGGTGCGAGACTACGAGACCGGTCAGGGCTTTCCGCGGCATATCGTACGAGCGGTTCCGATCACGGACGAAGGTGCATAGATCCTGCGATGGATCGGCACGAATACCGAAGTCGAGGAACTGAGAGCCACTCGCGAGAAGCTCGACGACCTCGATCGCACGCTTGAACAACGCGTCGCCGAGCGCACCGCCGATCGCGACCGGATGTGGCGGCTGTCGACCGACGTCATGCTTGTCGCATCTCTGGACGCGAAAATCGCAGCAATCAATCCTGCGTGGACGTCAACCTGCAGCTCTTGTGGAAGGACGTGACGGGCAACGAAACGGCGGAAACGACGGATGCCAAGGCGCTTGCCGGCGTCAACCGCGGTTCCAAACCCGCAGCCCAGCTGCTTGCGTTGGGTCGTCGCCAGGCGCTTGAGCCAAGAGTCGTGAATATTGGGCGGTTGGTCCGCGGTATGGACGAGATGCTGAGTCGTACGATCGGGGAGGGGGTCGAAATCGAGACCGTCATATCCGGCGGGCTGTGGAACGCGCTCATCGACCCGATGCAGATCGAAAATGCTATCCTCAATCTGGCGATCAACGCGCGCGACGCGACGGAGGGGTTTGGCAAGCTAACCATCGAAGCAGGCAACGCGTATATCGATGACGCCTACGCCCGCATGCATGACGACGTTACAACCGGGCAATATGTCGTGCTTTCGGTAACCGATACCGGAACCGGCATGTCCCCGGAGATCATGGCAAAGGTGTTCGATCCCTTCTTTTCCACCAAGCCTGAAGGGAGTGGGACGGAGCTCGGCCTGTCGATGGTGTTCGGTTTCGCCAAACAGACCGGCGGTCGCCGGGAAACGGCTGCTCGCTGCGGCACGATGATGACCGCAATGGGGCCGTTAGCGGACCATCCGCTATAAGTTTCGGTTCGCGAGAGCCGCCACTCGCAGACTGTGGGAATGCCAATTTTCAAAAACAGCAATTTCTCCTGCCCGTTTGTAGCATGTGGAACCGGATGTCATTCGCGCGATATGGACAGCCCCGCAAGAAGTGGAGTGTAGGCGGCGAGCCGGTGGGTTATGAACTCCGTAAAGAGCCGCACGCGCTTCGTCTTGCGTGTCTCACCTTGCGTGAGATTCCAGACCGTTCCGTACATGTGCAGGTCAGTGCCCGGCACCCTCACCAGCAGGGGATCGGCATCTCCGACGAAGCACGGCAATGTCGTGATCCCGAGCCCTTGCCGCACCGCCGCGATCTCCGCCGCGGCGTCCGTGACTCTTAAGGGGACCCCCGTGGTACGAACCTGACCCGTGCTGGCCCACTCCGGAATTCCATGCATGCTTATCACGATCCATCGGATGGGATCAGGCGCGCCCTCACGGTAGGCGGCCAGCCGATCGCGGGATATGTAGACACCGCCGAACAGCTCCGGTCCCTTCAAGCCATGAAGATTGAGTGGAAGTGTTTGGCGATCGTAAACGACGCGGATCGCGACGTCGGCTTCTCGGTTGGTCAGGTTTGCCAGCTCGCCGGACGATAGAATTTCCATCTCGATATCAGGATGCAGACGCACGAATTCGGCGAAGTCCGGCATGAGCAAGTGTGTCGCGAGGATCGGCGTCAATGTAACGCGCAGAAGACCGCGCACGCTCTGGTCGCGCCCGAAGACGCGCGTCTCCAGCTGGTGCGACGACGCTTGCATCTGGTCCGCGAACTCAAGGACCTCCTCGCCTGCTGCCGTCAGGCGGTAGCCCGAGGGCAGCTTCTCGAACATCTGTGCCCCGAGCCGTTCCTCAAGCTGAGCGACGCGTCTGAGCACGGTCGCGTGATTTACCCCCAAGCGCTTGGCCGCAGCCCGCACCGAGCCGCCACGCGCTGCGGCAAGAAAGTAACGAACGTCATCCCAGTCGATCATGGTGCATTCCCGCGCCGCAGCTGCGCCTGCTGAAATGCAATTTAGCACGCTCGGTCACCGATCGCACGACCGTCGCTGCGTTGAATCATCTCTCTGGATCGTTTTTGCACCGCCGATGTGCGCGCTTCCGCACTCACCGTCCGGCTCCGGCGGGCCTATCTTCAGGTTCAGCAACAAAAGGATGGCTGACGTGACCAGATTGAATGGAAAGACCGCCGTGATCACCGGCGGCGCTACGGGTATCGGCCTTGCCGCTGCAAAGCGCTTCATCGAGGAAGGCGCCTTCGTCTTCATTTATGGCCGTCGGCAGGAAGCGCTCGAAGCGGCTGTCGCCGACCTCGGGTCCAATTCCCGCGCGGTGAAGGGCTCGGTCTCGGATGAGGCCGACCTCGACCGACTATACGCTGCAGTGATGGCGGAGCGCGGGAGGCTCGACATCGTTTTCGCCAATGCCGGGGCGGGAAGCCCGCTTGCGCTCGGCAAAATTACCGCCGCACACATTGACGAAACCTTCGACACCAATGTGAAGGGCACGATCTTCACTATCCAGAAGGCGTTGCCGCTGATGGGCGCTGGCGGTTCAATCATCCTGACCGGATCGAGCGCCGGCACGACCGGAGCCCCGGGATTTACCGCCTACAGCGCAAGCAAGGCGGCGGTGCGCAACCTTGCTCGGACCTGGGCGGAGGATCTGAAAGGCACCGGTATTCGGGTCAACGTGCTGTCACCGGGAGCGACGGCGACCGAATTGGCAAAGGAAGCGCTCGGCGAAGAGGGCCAGAAGGCCTACGGCGCGATGACCCCGCTCCAGCGCATGGCCGATCCCGCAGAAATCGCCGCCGTAGCCGCCTTCCTCGCGTCGAACGACAGCAGCTTCATGACCGCCAGCGAAGTCGCCGTCGACGGTGGCCTCGCCCAACTCTGACACCCGGTGCGGTTCCGCGCCCACTCACACATAGCGAAAGGCAAAGATTATGAAAAAAGTACTCGACGGCAAAATCGCAGTCATCACCGGCGGAAGCAGCGGGATTGGCTTGGCCACAGCGAAGCGCTTCGTGGAAGAAGGTGCGCAGGTCGTGATCGTGGGGCGACGCGAGAAAGCCTTGCAAGAGGCTGCGGCCCTAATCGGGAAAAACGTGACGACAGTCATGGGCGACGTCTCGCGCCTAGACGATCTTGACCGGCTCTATGACGTCGTGAAGGAGAAACATGGTCACATCGACATTCTCTTCGCAAACGCCGGCGCAGGGACAGTCGCGCCGCTCGCGGCAGCGACTGAGGCCCATTTCGACCAGACCTTTGATGTGAATGTGAAGGGCCTGTTCTTTACGGTGCAGAAGGCCCTTCCCCTCTTCAAGGACGGCGGTTCGATTATCCTGAACTCGTCGGTCTCGAATGTGATGGGCCTGCCAGCGTTCAGCGCCTATGCAGCTAGCAAGGCGGCTGTTCGCAGCTTCTCGCGGTCTTGGACCCAGGAGCTGAAGGATCGCAATATCCGCGTTAATACGATGAGCCCCGGCGCGATCGAGACCCCCGCCCTAGCGACAACGACCGGCCTTACCGCCGAGCAAGCCGAGGCGGCAGTCGCCCAGTTCGCGTCACAGATCCCCATGGGTCGCAGGGGCAAGCCAGAGGAAATCGCGGCGGCCCTCACGTTCCTCGCCTCCGATCAAAGCTCGTACATTACCGGCATCGATCTCGCCGTCGATGGTGGTTGGGCGCAGGTTTGACACGGCATTAGTACAGATAGGAGAAACATCATGAGCTATGCAATCATCGGATTCGGGAATATCGGCCAGGCTCTGGCCAAGGCGTTCGCGCGCAAGGGCATCGACGTGACCGTTGCAACCACGCGTGACCCGGAAAGTTTTGCAGTCGACGCAGCGGCGATCGGGCCCGAGGTCATCGGCAAGACGCTGGCGGACGCCGTCAAGGCGGACTTCATCTTCCTGGCTGTCGGTTTCGAGGCGCACTCGGACGTCGCAAAAGCACTTCCGACCTGGCAGGGGAAAACAATCATCGATGTGACCAATGCCTACGGCGTTCCTCCCGAGGCGCTGGGAGGACTGCCATCTTCGAAGTTCGTCGGGCGAGCCTTTAATGGCGCAAGGCTGGTCAAGGGGTTCAACCACCTGGGCGCTGCCACCCTTGCCCAAGATCCAGCCGCACATGGCGGCAGACGAGTCGTGTTCCTGGCAAGCGATGACGATGCTGCCGCCGCGGAAGTTGATACGCTCGCGGAAAATCTCGGTTTCGCAGCCGTCAAGCTTGGCGGACTGTCGGAAGGCGGGCTTCTCGTGCAAGCGCGCGGAAACAGCTGGGGTCATCTGATCTTCAAGGATCTGGTCAAGTTCGACTGACGAACACGACGTGCCAACCGGCAGGGCTACGATGCGCGGATCGGATCGAGCGCGAACCGATCCGTGCGAAATGGAGGAATCCCCATGAGTATTGAGAAGAACATCCAGACCGTGAAGGACTTCTTCGCCGCGATCGGCCGGGGCGACGGAGAGGCTCTGCTGGCGCTGGTCACTGAGGACTTCGAGTGGATCATCCCGGGCGAGGAATGGCCGCTGGCCGGAACCTACCGCGGGCACGCGGGGCTCGCGGCTTTGCTGGAGACGGCATCCAAGTCGATGGAAACTTCCACGGAACCTCGCGAGTTCGTGGCGCAACGAGACCGGGTTCTCGTCGTCGGCTTCGCCAACGGGAAGGTCAAAGCCACGAACAAGCCGTTCGAGGATGACTGGATCTTCGCCATGACGGTCCGGGACGGAAGACTGACCAACATCCGGGAATATGTCGACACGCAAGCGCTGGCGCTGGCCGCGCAGATGGACGCAGGCGTCCGGGTGTAGCTCAGGCGATCTACTGCCCGGGCGGGCAACAGATTGACCAGTCATGGATCGGCCCATCGCACGCCAGGCGCTTCGAATACTAACCCTGAAGGAGATACCTATGTACAATCAATCCAAGCAATCCGAGTTGATCCGTTTCGCACGAGCCAATGCGGGCTCCACCGTGATCGACGTTTACCCAGGCGATGGCGACTGGACCCGTCTCTTCTCCGACATCGTGGGACCCGAAGGGCGGGTTTACAGCTTCGTGCCTGCCGAAGTCGCCCACTTCAGGAACGATCCAGTCGGCCTCATGCGGACCCTCGCAAAGGAGCCGGGCCGAGAGAACGTCGACGCTGTCTCGTCGGATCTTGTGGAGATGCCAAAGGTCACGCAGCCAGCGGATGTCCTGTGGCTGCACCTGTTCTATCACGATCTCCACACCGCGCTGATGCAGACCGGGGGCGCGACAGCGGCCGATTTCAATCGAGCCGTCTACGAAGGGTTGAAGCCTGGTGGGTTCTACGTCATCGTCGATCACTCCGCCGCCGTCGGCTCAGGCACGAACGACGCCCAGTCGCTCCATCGGATTGATCCTGCTTCCGTTCGAGAAGAGGTCGAGGCAGCTGGCTTCCTGCTGGACGCGAAAAGCACAATGCTGACGAACAGGGACGATCAGCACTCGATCAAGGTGTTTGATCCCTCGATCAAGGGCGAGACGGATCGCTTCGCCTATCGGTTTGTTAAGCCGTGACAGGGGCCAGCGCCTCCCTCAAGTCGACTTCCCAAGGATACAAGGATACAAGGATACTGCGCGACTGCGTGAGTTTGCAGCAACGACAGCTTTCGGAGCTGGCTGGAGAGCCTTCAAATGTCGAGCTTGCAAAGTCTTATAGGATCAACACCCTTGTGCATGACGATCACTTTTGGTTGCTCTCACCCTACCGCACGGCGGTAGCAAAGATCAGCTCCTGGGCTGCAGCAGGGCCAGCACGACCGTGCATGCGGCCAGGATTGCGGTAAGCGTTAGGGGTCCCGTAGCACCATAGGTGTCTACGATGTAGCCTCCAACGACCGCGCCAATCGTGATTGCCACCTGGAATGAGGTCACCATCAGGCTGCCCGCGGCCTCCAGCGCGTCGGGTGCGGCGCGGGACAGATTGGTTGGCAGCACCACCGGCGCCATGCCGAAGGCGAGGCCCCACAGCGCCGCGAAGCCGAACGCAACGCCGATGTGCACGCCCCAAAGTACCAAAGCAAGCGCCGCAAACGCCATTAAGCCGGCGGTGACTGCGAGGGCAATGCGGATATTGGCGTCGGCCATGCGACCACCGGCGATGTTACCGATCACAGCGGCAATGCCAAATCCGAGCAGCGCCAGCGCAATCGGACCGGTTGTTAGATGCGTAATCTGTTCGAGGAAGGGGCGCACATAGACCGAGCCAGCGAAGTGCCCCGTCATGAGCAAGAGGATAGCAAGCATGCCGATCTGAATGCCACGCCGCCGTGTAAGCCGGAAAACGTCGGCAAGGCTGTTGCGTGTGCTTGCAGGAAGGGTCGGGAGACTGAGCCACTGCAGCAACATGGCAAGTGCGGCCAGCCCCGCTGTCACGGCCATGGCGGCGCGCCAACCCAACCAGTCGCTGATCAATGCACCCATGGATGGTGCGGCGATGGTGGCTAGCGAGACGCCAAGCGTGACGATCGCCATGCCCCGGCCTGTTGCATTGGCGCCAACAAGTCTTGCTACGACCGCAACTGAAAGCGCCCAGAAAGCGCTCAGCGCAATGCCCAGCCCGGCTCGACCTAACAACAATAGCCAAAATTCGGAGGCATTCGCCGCAAGAATGTTGGAGCCGACCGCCAAGGCACTCAGACCAACCAGCACCGTCTTGCGGTTCAATCGGCCAATCAGAACATTGCTCAATATAGCCGTCACGGCTCCGACGGAGGCGGTGGCAGTAACGACCTGTCCGGCCATTCCCTCGGTGACACCAAGATCGCGCGCCATTGGTGTTAGCATGCCTGCTGGCATGAACTCCGCCGACACCAGAGCAAAGCTGGCGGCCGCCATCGAAAGGACCGCGAACCAGGTGGCCGAGCTCCACGCGGCTGGCGGAGCGGTATCGGAGTCTTTTACTGCGCCTTCAAGCTGGAATGTTGTGTCCGTCATCGAGATGTCTCCAAGAGTTGAAGATCTTCATAAACAACTTTCCTCGGATGCGATGTGCCTTAAAATCCGAAATCCATGTCTGTTCGTCCGGAAATTGTGCGACGCACAACGCCCGGCGAGACGTTGGTGATACGCTTGAATGCGCGCGCGAAGGACGCCTCAGACTCGTAACCCAACCGCGTGGCGACGTCGGCAACCGACATGCCGTTTTGGCCCAACAACTCCCGGGCAAGCTGCATACGCAGACGGGCGAGATAGTGTGCCGCGCCTTCGCCTAAAACAGCGCTGAAGCGCTCCGCGAAAATCGAACGCGATTGACCTGCAACACTAGCGAGCTTTTCCAGGGTCCAGTTATGGCCGGGGTCTCGGTGCATGGCTGCCAAAGCGCGGCCGATATTGGGGTCGCGGATGGCGGCGAGCCAACCGACGGTCGAGGCGCCGGTACAATTGACCCAGCAGCGGATCAGCCGCGCTGTGAGGAGGTCCGCCATTCGTGACAAGATAGTGGCGCTGCCCATCTGTGGATGTGTTGCCTCTTCTGTCATCGCTGCCAGTAGGGGGCCAACGATCGGGTCATTGCCTGCCACGTCACAGCCCTTGATAATGGGCGGCATCAAATTGATCAGGGGATCGAGAGCACAAACGCCCAAGGCCATCGAGCCACAGAAAAGGGTGCTTGTTGCGCCTGTGCCTTCTCGCACCACTTCGCAAACGTTGCTCCCCACCTTGGTCACCTGACATCCGTTGAGAGCGTCATCGACAACATCTGGCGCACTGGCAAGTCGGTGGGCGATGCCCTGCGGTAGCAGTACCAGATCGCCATCGCGCAATTCTTGCCAGCCTTGGGCTGCCGTATGGATCCAGCAAGGACCTTGGCTGACAAAGTGAAAACGAAGCAGTTGTTGTTGTGGAAAGGCGATGCTCCATGGGTGCCGGAGCTCACAGCGGCTATAGCTAACGCCACTCAATCGGAAGTCTTGCAGGACTTCGCTTAGCGCATCCACTGGAATATATGGCGAAGACGGTTGGGACGGACGGTCAAGCATTTGCGCATTATAGAAACCAAACGTCCGGTAGGCAATCGGGAAAAAAGTTCGTAGATTCCCCATTCGATCTCTTTGTGTACCAAGGTGAGGCTGGACGAACGGCGTGCGAGAACACATCCTGCCTTGGCTCAAGTCCCAAACGCTTAACTGCTGCATAATCAGGACCTAACCCCACACCGTTGTTCGCACGATCCTAGTACGGGGTGGTACCTAAAGTAAGTTCCATAAATTACGGTTACGCTTTAGGCGTTTCGTTTTACTTACGTTTTTAATTTCTGTACGCGTCGGTAGTTCGCATCTCTTCAAGCGCAAAAAGAGCAGGGATTCCGTGAAGTGCTCCGGTCTCATGAGGAGTTGGAGTTCGCCGTTGCGGCAAGCAGGCACGGCGAACGGTAGGTGCTGGCCGCTCATGAGCGACTTCACCTCGTGGTTCGCCGGCAGCACGTTCTTCTTGGGGATGGCAGAAGTCCGCCACAGACAGGGTATGGATCTCATCAGCCTCAGCGTTGCGGGCCGGATTGCGAACGCTCTCCAATAAGTGAACCGCATTATGCAAACGTCCTTGACAACCCGCGGCAAACCCGGCCAATTTGACGTGTGGTATCAATGTTACTTGGCAGTCAACCTCCAAAAGAGATCAAGTCCTTTGCCCTGCAGCGAATGGCTGAATGAGGCGGATAGATAATGACTTACACATCTCACGATGACTGTCCCGAGGAATTCAGGCTTACCCGTCGGAAGTTGATGGTGGGTGGCGTTCTATTCGCCGGAGGCGTGTTGCTGCCCCCGGAGGTTTTGGCTCAATCTTTAGATGTGAGCACGCCGGATTTTTCGCCAAAATTCATGGAGGTGTCGTCTCTTCTGATCGACCATCGTTTGGATCCTGAGGTCGGTGGACGCATGGCTGCGGCCATGCTGCGTATAAATTCAGAGATTGCGCAGGATATTGGGGCGATTATTGACATCGCAAAGAAAAAGAATGCCAAGATCGTTGAGGATTTCTTCGCGGATATCCCGGATGGACGCCTCAAGAATAGCGCCTTGGCCATCATTTCGGCCTGGTATACGGGCGTAGTGGAAAATTCAGCTAACGCGGAGGTCTTTGCCTTCGAGACGGCGCTTATGTACCAGCCGACCCATGACGTCATGACAATCCCGACCTACGCTATATCCGGTCCGAATGGATGGAATGCGGAGGCCCCGCCGCTCGGCGACATGCCGACATTCTAACAAAAGCCGCCACTTGCATGAGACCGCCGCTGGCGGCTTTTACGTAAGTCGAGCAAGAAGCCCTCTCGAGGACAGAGCCCTTTGACAGGGTTAGGCGGGGTTGACGTACCTACTCGGATCCTTGGATAGTTGGAATTAGTCAGATGGCAAACAATTATAGTGCGGACGTCATTGTCGTTGGAACAGGGGTTGTAGGTTGCCTCGTCGCCGAGCAGGCACTGGACGCAGGCCTGTCTGTTCTCATGCTGGAAGCTGGCCCTCGCGTCGAGCGCTGGCAGATTGTTGAAAACTATCGCAACGTACCGCCTCGGTTTAAGCAGAATTGGAATGCGCCTTATCCGGCGAAACCCTGGGCACCGCATATTGAATCAGAGCTGGCAGACGCCACGACCGACTACCTGCAGCTACAGGGGCCGAACGGGCGTGCATATCGGCAGGGTTATGTGCGTTATGCTGGCGGCGCTACGTGGCATTGGGCGGGCATCTGCTGGCGTCTGCATCCCGACGATATGCGGATGAAAAGCCTTTACGGCGTTGGCCGGGACTGGGCGTTTAATTACGACACGCTTGAACCGTATTACACCCGCGCCGAATACGCTTTGGGAGTGTGCGGTCCGTCCGAGGTTGACTTGCAATGGCCTCCGCTGCCGCGCTCCAAGCCCTATCCAATGGGCCGCATTCCTTTTGGCCAGGGAGAGCAACGGTTTACGGAGGCTGCTGCACGAGTTGGCATCACCAATCTTCCTGCCCCGCAGGCACGCAATAGCGGAGTTTCCTACGATGGACGACCGCCCTGTTGCGGCAACAACAACTGCTTCCCGGTCTGTCCGATCTCCGCGAAATACGATGCGGCCTCGGCCTTGCCAAGGATCGAAGCAAAGGGTGGCAGGATACTTGCGAATGCGGTTGTATACCGCGTCGAGACGGACGCAAAGCAAAACATCCAAGCAGTTCATTTCTTCAATCCCAACAAGGAATCGCAAAGGGTCGTCGGCAGGCTTTTCGTCATTGCCTGCAATGCCATAGAGACGCCGAAACTGCTTCTGATGTCAAAGGACGAGCGTAACCCGAACGGCGTTGCAAACCATTCGGATCAGGTCGGACGCAATCTGATGGACCAGCCCAAGATCAGCGCGCAGATGGTGCTCGCAGAGCCCA
Source organism: Rhizobium rhododendri (assembly GCF_007000325.2). Lineage (GTDB taxonomy): Bacteria > Pseudomonadota > Alphaproteobacteria > Rhizobiales > Rhizobiaceae > Rhizobium > Rhizobium rhododendri. The sequence continues at coordinate 776,615 of NZ_CP117268.1, forward strand.
TGTGGACGGGCGTCGGCCCGGTCCAGGGCAGTAGCATCATGATGACAGGGCAGGGCGATTTTCGAAGCCAACATGCCGGCGCTATGCTTCGCTGCGAAAATGCCGCTCTCAGTGCCGTGGGCGGTCAGGCTGCGCTCGCCAAGGGACTGGTTGGCAAAGCGCTGGACGCCGAGATCCGCAGGCTCTCGGCCTGCACCGCGCGGCTGACGATTGAGCACGAGATCCTGTCGGATCCCAATAACCGGCTGACGTTGTCGGATAAGAAAGATTGGCTAGGCCTCAACAAGCCCAACATCTACTATGATGTCGGCGAATACGTCCGCCGCAGCCATCAGGAATATACCCTGCCACTGCTGAAGAAACTGATCGCGGAGCTTGGCGCCGTCGAAAGCAACATCGCCACGACGTTCACCAATAGCGACCATATGATGGGGAGTTGCATCATGGGCACCGATCCCACCGACTCAGTCGTCGATGTCGATTGTCGCGCGCATGATCATCCGAATCTTTTTCTGCCGGGTGGCGCGGCGATGACGACGGGCGGATGCGGCAACAGCACCATCACCATGGCGGCTTTGGCCATGAAGGCCGCCGATGCCATCGTTGACCAGTTGAAGCGGGGCTGAGCATGGACACTCTCCTCCGGCTTTTCGGTGCTGCAATCTGTCTTATGTCTGCGAGCTCGGTGGCCTTCGCTGCTGACGATGACGAGCAAGCCGCCTCAGTTAAGCGGGGGGCCTATATCGCAACCGCTTCGGACTGTTCCGCCTGCCACACCGCGCCAGGTGGCAAGCCATTTGCCGGGGGGCTGCCCATCGTGTCCCCGGTGGGTACGATTTTTACGACGAACATCACGCCTTCCAAGACTGCGGGGATAGGGCAATATACGGAAGCGCAATTTGCCCGGGCCGTGCGGTCGGGCGTTCGAGCCGATGGTGCAAACCTTTATCCAGCAATGCCGTACACATCATACAAAGTGTTGACGGACGCAGATATACACGACCTCTACGCTTACTTTCAGCACGGCGTCTCGCCCGTCGATACGGTGCCGACGCGTACCGCTCTGCCATTTCCGATGAATGTCCGCTTATCGATGATGGGGTGGAATCTCTTGTTCCTCGGCGACGGTCATAGCGAGACCGATGCTACACAATCGCCTGATTGGAATCGCGGCAAGTATCTTGTCGACGGGCCAGCGCATTGCAGCACCTGCCATACGCCGCGCGGCTTTCTAATGCAAGAATTGTCTGGGCATCATCTGGGTGGTGCCCAAGTCGGCCAATGGTACGCGCCAAACATCACCTCGGATACCAACAGTGGGATTGGGAGCTGGAGCAAGGACGACCTCACTCGCTATCTGTCGACGGGCTCGTTGCCCGGTAGGGCCCAGGCTGCGGGTAGCATGGGGGAGGCAATTGAGCACAGCTTTTTAAAGCTCAGCCAGCAAGATATCTCGGCGATCGCCACTTATATCAAAACCGTGCCGCCGCTGCACGATGCGTCGGACGACCAATCGCGGTTTGGCTATGGGAAACCCGTCTCGCAGCTTGCAAGCTTGCGCGGGGCGAACCCGCTCCGCTCGGATACGGACGCGCAGGCCAGCGGAGCGGTACTGTTCTACGGCAATTGCGCCTCGTGCCACCAACCTTCCGGCCAAGGCAGCAAAGATACCTATTATCCGAGCCTATTTCACAATTCGGCGACAGGTGCGGCCAATCACATCAATCTGATTGCCACGATTCTAAACGGCGTTGACCGGACTACGCCCAAAGGCCAGGCATTCATGCCCGGATTCGGCGGCAAGGCGAATGACATCAATGCATTGAATGACAGCCAAGTCGCCACGTTGGCAAATTACGTGATTGATAACTACGGCCGGTCCGGCACGCCGGTCATGTCTTCGGATGTCGCCCAGGTGCGTGCTGGTGGTCCGGCGTCTTCGCTCCTGCTTCTGGCACGCATTGGTATTGCTGTGGCTGTCGCTGTGGCTTTCGCGATTGTACTGCTGCTTGTTGTTTGGTGGTCGCGACGGGCCAAGGCGGCTTGACCGGCATCTCAGCCGGTTCTGTCGCGCGCGCATCAGCAATATTGGTGTCGTAGCCGCAAGCAGCTATGACAAGTCTGTTTCGTCAAAAACTTAGCTCACTAGAGAAGTGTCGTTGGTTAAGATCCCCTCAAGGCGGGAGAATGATCTCAGTCTGTTCCAAACTTTCCTATTAGCCACCAATACGGTCACATTCATTCAAGACCAACATCGCGCCGATCAAAGGTATCCATCCGAGGTGAACCGCAGGATTTTTGCTTTTGCGCGTGGTAAATTGGCGGGATGGAGATCGACGAAGGCAAAATCGACGATGCTGTGCTGGCGCTGCTATGGCTGACGCTTCACAACGAGCGTTGCGCCTGGAAGGGTTTTGACTGGGCTACGACGGATCGGTTGCATCAGAAAGGCTTGATTGGCGATCCGGTGAACAAGTCGAAGTCGCTGGTGCTGACGGATGAGGGTCTACGCCGATCGGAAGAGCTTTTCCGGCAGTTATTTACGCAGCAACCGCAATCTCCGCCGCCTTGATCCTCTTCCATTCCCATGGCAACAATTCGTGCAGGTGGGAGACGGGCAGATCGGCGATGCGAGCCAGCACGTCCGCCAGCCAGGCCTTCGGATCGATATCGTTGAGACGGGCCGTGGTGATAAGGGTCAGCATGATGGCAGCCCGGTCTGCGCCGCGATCGGACCCGGCGAAGTTCCAGTTTTTCCTTCCGCACGCCACGCCGCGCAGAGCTCTTTCCGCCGCGTTGTTCGTCATGCAGATCCTGCCGTCATCGGCGTATCTGGCAAAGTCCTGCCAGCGCGACAGCATGTAGTTGATCGGCTCAAGCACCGGTGAGGATCGCGACAAACCTTCGCGCTCCTGCCGCAACCAGGTCTCCAGCTCTTCGAGCAGCGGTTTGCTCATTTCCTGGCGCACGGCAAGTCGCTCACCGGCGCTCTGGCCGTTAATGTCGCGCTCTATGTCAAACAGCGCATCGATACGCTTGACCGCCTCCAACGCCGTCGCAGAGACAGGCTTTGCCCCTTTGCCCCGCCGGGCACTTCGCGAGACATCTGCCAACTCGAAGAACTTTCGGCGCGCGTGGGCAAAACAGAAGGCCGGCGTCACCGGGATCTGTTTCTTGGTCCGATCGAAGAGCGGATTGAAGCCATTGTAGCAATCAGCCTGCAGGATACCGGTGAACTCGGCCAGGTGTCGTTGCGGATGCTCACCCCGCCTATCACTGGAGGCGTAGAAGACGGCCGCCGGCGGTGATAGCCCACCAAACGGCCTGTCGTCGCAAACGTAGGTCCATATGCGCCCCGTCGTGCACTGGCCCTTGGCGAGGATCGGGATGGTGGTGTCGTCGCCGTGCAACCGCTCGGCCGCAAACACATGGGTCTCAATGAGATCGAACAGCGGTGTGACGGCGGCGCTGACGTAGCCAACCTGGTCGGCAAGCGTCTGGGTGGACAGATCGATCCCTTCACTGCGAAAGCGACGGCTCTGGCGGTTGAGCGGCTGATGCTCAGAGAATTTGTCGAAGACGATGGTGGCGAGTAGCTTGGGGCCGAGAAAGCCACGTGGCGTTGCATGGAAGGGTGCGGGCGATTGGCTGATGCAGCCGCAGTCCCGGCACGTGAACTTCTCCCGCACGGTCTCGACGACCTTGAAGCGGCGCGGGATCTCCTCCAGCGTCTCGGTGGTGTCCTCACCGAGCTTCGACAGGCGTTCGCTGCCGCAGTGATCGCAGGCACTGGGCGCGTCGATGACGACGCGCTCGCGCTCGATAGTCTCTGGCCAAGGCTTGCGCACTGGCCGCTTGCGGGTGAAGGCACGCACGACTTGGGTTTTGGCGGCAGACACTTGTGAAGCGAGCTCGTCCTCGGTGGCATCGGCAACCAGCTCCTCGAGCTGCAATTCCATCTGGTCGATCAGCCGCTGGGTGCGCTCCCGGCTTGGACCATGTTTGTCGCGTTCCAGCTTGGCGATCAGCAATTGCAGATGGGCGTTGAGCGCCTCGATGCTGGAAAGTTTTGCCTTGGCGCTGGTGGCTTCCGCCTCGCCCGCAACCGTGCCTCGCGTTCTATCAGCAGCGCGGCGTGGGCGCTGGCAAGATCGTCAGGAAAGGAAAGCGGTGGTAACGACATGCCAGAATAAGAGCATATTTCTTCAACAAATTCAATGATGAAGAAACTCAAACGCGTGTTGGACGCCAAGTTTCCTGAGGAGCTCGCCAGTCAATTCCAGAGAGCAAATAGGAAAGCTGCGCCGGTGTGATCGCCACCGCGCCACCCTGCACATTCGGCCAGATAAACCGGCCGCGTTCTAATTTTTTCGTGAACAGGCATGCGCCCTGGCCATCATGCCAGATCAACTTTATCAGGTCACCGCGGCGGCCCCTGAAGCAGAACAAATGACCGCCCAGCGGATCATGCTTTAAAACTTCCTGCACCCGAAGGGCCAAGGATGGAAAGCCACACCGCATGTCGGTATGTCCGGTCGACAGCCACACCTTGATCTCCGCCCCCATCGGAAACGGATTCATCGCAATGTCTCCAAACCACGCATGATCCGTAGCAAAACGTCCACATCGATATCCTGGCCCATGATCACACGCCGGCCGTTCGCACTCACCACCTCTATGCGACCCCGGTCGGTGATGGGAGACGGCACCGCGACAGTTTCCGCAGGAGGCGTGCTCGCAAAAACAGGCTCGGCAGCAACGACAATCGCCGGAACAAACTCGTTCGTCGAGCGGTGGACAAGGCGTCCTTCCCGCACGGCCCTGCGCCAGGCATTCAACTGCCAACGCGTGATCCCGTGACGCTGCGCCGTGACTGTTACCTGCCGCGGGCCAGCATAACTCTCAGCCACGATCGCCAGCTTCGCTTCATCCGTGAAACGCCGCCGACGCCCGCTATCGACAATCTCCATCCGGCTGAAACGCCCCGAGTGATCGCTTGTGATGTCCATGAAAGCACCGTCTATATTGCCGTCTATATAGACAGAGCATCCACACGATCACTCAAATCCGCAATCCGGTTCAGCTCGGATGCGTACGATCAAAGACTATGGGCCATTGCTGCGCCGCACGGTGGCTGGCGCCCACTCACTTTCCTCGGCCTCAACGGCCATTTCGGGCCGCAATAGCCGGCTTGGTATGGTTTTTTACCGGTTGGATTTAGTCGCCCTTGTGCCGATGCAAACTGACGGACTTTCCCAGCGCCTTCTCAGCCGCTTTTTCCTCAAGCAGTTCGGCGTCCTTTTCAAGTTTATCGCTCATCTCACGGAGTTCGTCTTCGCTTAGCTTCTCGGCGCCAACGAACTTGTTCGAAGCCTTGCTGCTGAGGATTAGCTCATCGAGTTTCGCTTGGAGCGCCTTGCCATCCCTGTTTTGCGAGTTCTGTAGGACGAAAACCATCAGGAACGTTACGATTGTGGTCGAGGTGTTTATTACCAGCTGCCACGTTTCCGAGTAGTTGAAGATCGGACCAGTCGCCGCCCACGCCAACACGAGGATGAAGGCAACGACAAACGTCACCGGTTTGCCTGACCAGTCGGCAACGACGTTGGCGAAGGTGGAGAAGAAGCCTTTCTTTTTGGCCAATTGATGAACCTCCAGTCGAAGCGATAATATTTAGGCGCGAAGTGTGCTAAACTACAATCGCAGCGTAAATACTCGTCATACATGAGGCGAAAATGATGCTTGTGATCCGGTAGACAGAAATGACCCTATCAACCTTAGGAATAACAAGCGCATATCATGTGTTTCGGCATCTGGACCCCTAGCCGAGTCACATTAGCATTACAGTTGCAGTTTTAGTTTCAAATGAGCGCGTCGTGCGGCAGCTTGATGCGCTCGTCTCCAACATGACCATGCGATGATGTGGGCGGGCTTTATACGCCGCTGGGCAAGCTTATTCGCAATGCGTCGGACCTCTTGGATGGACCAGCGGATCAGATCGTAATGGTCGGCATCCTCGGTCTTTTTTGGGGTGCCGCATTATTGGCGCGATATCGGATCACAGCCATCATTGCGAAGGCGAGCATGACGAGCGAGACATGGCGATGCCAGCCATGCCACGAGCGGGTCTCGTTATGATCGAGGCCGAGTTCGTTCTTGGCTGTCTCGAAGCTATCTTCGATTGCCCAACGGTGACCTTCGACGGATACGAGCGTCTGAATGCCTGTTCCGGCCGGGCACCAAGTCGTGAAGAATGCGAGGTCGCCATCGCTGATATTGCGCCGGATCAACAAGCCACGCGTCCAAAGCCCGGTTTGCGTATCACTGTATTCGTCGGCATCGATATCGGCCAGTTCGCAGTAGGCCCAGTCATGAAGCCGCGCGCCTTTTGTGCCATCGCCAGCGGAAAGGCGATGCCATGCAGCCGGATCGAGATCACGGGCAATCTCAAGAGCGGTTCCTGCGACGAAAGGCTTACCAGACCAAGCGCCAAAATGATGGTCGGATTTAACCCCAAGAACGTAACCTTTGCAGGCTCGGCGCAGCGCTCCTTCGACGTCTCCGACGCCATACACCGCATCTGCTGCCACCCATGAAAACGGCACTTTGGCTGTCAGCGCCCGCCGAATCATATCGACAGCGAGGGCAGGCTTGGTAGCGAAGGCTACAGCTTCAGGAACATGAGCGGCGGCAAGCCTTGCCGGATCGCTGGTCCAACTCTTTGGCAAGTACAAGGCTCGATCGATAAAGGCATGACCACGATCGGAAACATAGGCGGTGAACACACCGATTTGGCAGTTCGTTACCTTGCCCGCTGACCCTGTATATTGACGTGAAACACCGCAAGATGTCTTGCCCTGCTTGAGGAAGCCGGTCTCATCAATGACCAGGACCGCATCATCTGTGGCAAGGTGCTCCACAACATACTCGCGCACAATGTCGCGAAGTCCGTCTGCGTCCCAGCGTCCACGACCCAAGATGGCTTGCTGTCGCCACGGACCAGGATCGCCAGCCGCCTCAGCGCGCATCCAACCTGTCTTACGGCGCTCATCACCTAACAAGCCGTCCAGGAAAAGGTTCGCAGATGCTGCAACGCGCTCCTGCGTAAACAATCCGCGCATACGCGCCTTAACTTCACGCAGCGACGATGCCCAAAGTTCCAACGTTGTCTCGATCGATGCACCCATCATCCATGACCTCCGAATCATGGAGGCCTATAGATTCAGAACTTGTAAAAATACGCAACTGTAATGTTAGGCTCAGGACCTATTAAATAGCTTGCGGGGTTTCCTCGGTTTTGATTCACTGGGATCGAACGGAGGGACCGCCATGAGTGATTTGATGTTTTTGTCAGACGTGCAAATGCGCCGTATCGAGCCTTATTTTCCACTATCGCATGGCGTTCCGCGCGTGGATGACAGGCGTGTCTTGAGCGGCATTATCTTCGTTCTGCGCAATGGGTTGCGATGGCGTGACGCTCCCAAAGAGTATGGACCGCACAAGACGATCTATAACCGCTTCATCCGGTGGAGCAGGCTCGGGGTGTTCAATTGCATACTGGCCGAACTGACAGCAAAAGGGGGCAAGCCTGAGCAATTGATGATCGACGCGACGCATTTGAAAGCCCATCGCACCGCAGCCAGCCTGCTAAAAAAGGGGATGTTCCCCGACGTATCGGAGTATCCCTACGGCGTGGACCGCCTTGCGAGTTTTTTGCGATATCGTGATTTTGCGCTCTTGAGAGTGGAATTAAGAGCGCAATGAGGAACTATGGCACAGGCCATTTTGCTGACGGGTCAAGAACGGCGTCGTCGTTGGTCACCGGCTGATCGGCTGGAAATTCTGGAGGCAGCATTCGCTCCCGGTGCAAATGTGTCGGAGGTAGCGCGTCGTTTTGATGTTTCGACGGGGCTGCTCTACACGTGGCGCCGCCAGGCGCTGTCGGCTGCGGTGACGGATGGTCCTGCCTTCGTGCCCGCGACGGTCGTGGGTGCCGCGGGCGGTGGCGATGTCGTTGCGGCGACGATCGCTGTGGACTTTGCGAACGGTACCAAGGTGAGGATTTCGTCCGGGGCACCTTGTGATCTTGCCGCAGCAGTAATGCGAGCGCTCAAATGATCCCGATCAGTTCGAGCGTGCGTGTTTGGATTGCGAGCGGCCATTGCGATATGCGCAAAGGGATGCAGGGTCTTGCTCTGATCGTGCAGGAAGGTCTGGGCCGTGATCCGTTCAAGGGGGACGTTTTTGTCTTCCGGGGGAAAAGTGGCCGGCTGATCAAGGCTCTTTGGCATGACGGAATTGGCCTTTCGCTATACGCAAACGATCGGCGTTCATACTACACCTCTTTCCTCGCCAGTTGATGTTCTTGGCTCTGTTTGCGTTTGTTGATACGCAGCAGCGCGATCTTCGAGTGGATTCCATCGGCTGCATTGCTTTTGCGGCAGGTCTCCATCGGCGATTTCGTACAGGCTATAGTGCCCGTTATAGGCATGTCTGGTGATGAGGCCAAATTTGGCCCATCTGGCGACTGTTTGCTCGCTGATATTGAGATGCGCTGCCGCTTCCTGCCTTGTCAGCATTCCCCGCTGTCGCAGTCGATCATATCGTGATCGCAGCTTATATTCGTGGATGAGATAGGCGACTTTGAGGGGTGTAAAGCGGGCGTCCTGGCAGCCGCGACGTGCGGTTCCACCTGGGCGATGTCCCTGCTCGTTTAGAATCTCGGCGATCTCGGGATAAATGTAATCGTCGAGAAGCCTATCGACCAGCTCAATGATACTGAGCTTTGTCTTGATCTGCTGAGGAGAGGATTTTGGGTTCATGGTGGTAAGCGTCTGGATTTTGCCGCCCTTGAAGCGAACGTGAAGCTTGGTGGTTCCTTCCGCTGGCAACTTTAGGAGAGTAACATCCTCAATGATGTGGGCCAGCAATCGCTTGCGTTCGCGGCATGGGGTATCCGGATCCTTCCAGAGCTGGTTGAAGTCGGCCGTCATCGCGACTAACCGTTCGTGGACAGCTTTATCAAGGATGAATTGATCGTGCTCTCGACCACGTTCGCGTTCTTCGCGGGCACTGGCCAGCGTGCGAAGCTTCTCGTTCCATTCACCTTCGAGCGTGTCGGCGACGAGGCGGTTACTAGGATCGACAAGCATGAAGCGGCGCTGAGCGAGCTCGGCTTCCGTTTGGGCGCGTTCGATGGCGCGACAGCGCAGCCGGTCTGCTTCTTCATGGCGGGCTTGGATCTCCTTGCGGACTTCGAGAGCGAGCTCGACGGCCGCCGGCGTCATCTGCTCGGCAATCAGCATACCGATGGCTTCATCGACGGGAGGCCCGGCGATCGACTGACACATAGGCTCCCCACGATAAATACGGGCACGATTGCAAATGTACCAGGCTTCCTGCCGGCCACGCCGCGCCGCATAGCGAACCCTAAGATGGCTGCCGCACTGCCCACACACGGCTCGGCCTTGCAGCAGTGCCGGTCCCTCCCTTGGGATTGAAGCTCGTGCCGCTTCAAATCCACAGCCATTCGCCTTGAGGATCTTCAGATTCTCCTGATGTCGCTCCCAGCTGATATAGCCGGGATGAGCATCGGGAATGCAGGCCGGCCAGTCATCAATGTCGCGCGCACGCAGAGTCTTTTTGCCGTCGATGGTGCGTCGAAACTGTCGTCGGCCATAGGTATAGGCGCCAGCGTAGCGCGGATTGTTCAGGACACGCATCGCCGTCGATGCGGTCAGCGGCCGAAACAGCGTGCCGCCGTTGTGTAGGCGCGATGGAAACAATAGTCCCTCATTGCGAAAGACCTTGACGGTCTGGGAGGCGGACCCGAGGCGAGAGAACATCTCAAAGAAATGAATGATCGTTTCTCTGACTTGCGTGTCTGGATCAAGAGTCACATTGCCGAAATGGTCATAGACCAGCCCGGTCGGCAGGAGGCAACGAAACTCGCCGCGCCGCACCTTATTGAGAATGCCGCCGCGTAGCCGGGCTTTGATCACATGCAGCTCGGCCTCACTCATTGTTCCCTTCAGGCCGAGCAGGAGCCGGTCGTTGAAACTTGCCGGATCATAGACGCCGTCCTCGTCGAGGATCAGGGTGTCGGCAAGGGCGCAGATCTCCAACAGACGTTGCCAGTCGGCATTGTTGCGCGCCAGACGGGAGACTTCCAGGCCCATGACGATCCCGGCATGCCCCATGCCGACATCGCTGACCAGCCGCTGAAACCCTTCGCGCCACGCCGCCGATGCACCGGACTCTCCTTGATCGTTGTCGATGACGATAACCTGCTCGTCGCGCCAGCCGAGGGCGACAGCGCGTCCCCGAAGCGCATATTGCCGCCTGGCGCTCTCGACGTTCTCAACGACTTGCCGCATTGAAGACTGGCGGATGTACAGGTAGGCGCCGCGTTCGAGGTGATGAGGCTGGACTTTGAGGTGTACATTCATGGTGATCTCCGATCGTTGATGCTCATTGCGATTGTCGCAAGGACGTGAACAACGGCGCTGTGCCCGCCGTGCAGCGGCCAAGCAATTGACGATGGGTAAAGCTGCTCTCGCGGGGTGCTTGCTGTTGCTGTCAGCGCCTGAGCCCATCCCCACATGCCCCGACGCAGAAAGAGCATCAGACCGCTACGGGCCATAAGCGGCAGCGCTGCGCCGAAAGCAGCCTGGCGCAATACCTCGTACTGGGACGCGATGGTCGACGGTTGGATCAGGCATGCCACCGCCGCGGCAGTGTTTACCTGCTGCTTTTTTTTAGAACCCGCTCGATCGATCTGGGATGAAGCTCGATATCGAGTTCCTGGCGGAGCAGCTTGGCCAGTTCCCGGGCGCGAACGGGTTCTCCTGGGCCAAGCTGCGCCTGCAGAAATGCCAGGACTTTGTCGTCGATCTTGTGGGGACGGCGGGGGCCCGGCTTTGTCGGCACCAATCCCGCAATCCCGGCCATGTCGAAGTTCACCTTGGCCTGGTAGTAGGTTGGCCTGGAAACACCGTACTCGTCGGAGGCCTCCGTCACCGAAACCTTGTCGATGGAGACGCGACGCAGCATCTCGTATTTGACCTGCACGGCGTCGTGCGGATCGAAGAACTCGCTGCCCCGAAATTTTGGATCGCGCACCTTCTCGGGGGTGGGATTGAACGTGCCCTCTTCGATGAGGACATCCGTCTTTGTGCGCTTGCTGTCGTACTTCGCAGACATCAATGGCTCCGAGGACACGAAGCGGCGTTAGAGTAATTCTAATTATGACGCATTTTACTACCTCGTCAAGCTGATGCGTATGGTCTATTTGACGAAATGACTCGTAATTGCAGGCATATCCTCTCATAAAAGCGACCTCTTGCGGCATAATCCACTTTACAAATGCGGCATATTTATCCTTACACTTCTGCACGTCAGCGCGGCCCCAATTTGCTCGAAAGGCGCTTCACCAGAGTGGCCAACTCCATTAAGTCGACCACCCGCAAGAGCGATCGTCCGTTGCTCATGACGACCTCAGGATCCAAGCTTACAAGATCAGTCCATTGCGGAGGAACCGACCAAACAGTGGCGTCCTCGGTCTGCAGCAAAAGGCGTTCACCATGCCGGTTGTAGCGCTTGCCGACGCACGGCAATTGTCGTGGGAATAAAGGATGAAACGGATGTGTAACCCGCACTAACTGCGTATCTGCGTTGGCAGTGGCTGCATTCTGTTGTGAGGTACAAGCGGCTCGAGCGCGGCCGCTTTATCTGGCCGGCGACGGAGGATGGAGCGATTGCGCTGACGGCTGGCCAGATGTCCTATCTGCTTGAGGGAATTGACTGGCGAAACCCGCAGCAGACATGGCGCCCGACGAGCGCGGGATAGCGTTTTTTTGGCGGGATTGCGTGCGGCAGCACCAAGAAAAGCTATACAAATCAGTGGTTTTGTGATTCACTTCGAGCATGGAAACCGGCTCGGGAAATCACCGTGATCATGCTGCAGCCCTGGAAGCAGAGCTAGCGATTGCGCGGTCGGAACGGGCTACTGCTTTGGCCGAATTGGCTGTTGCCAAGGCCAAGGAGGCCGACGATCAGGCCATCATTCTTCGCCAGAAAGTCTATATCGAAAAGCTGCAACGGGAACTGCGCGGTCAGAAGTCGGAACGGACAGCGCGGCTGATCGCGCAGATGGAGCTGATGCTTGAGGACGCCGAAGCGGCGGCGACTGAAGATGAGCTTGCCGCCGAAATGGCCGTTGCTGCAGCTGCTGCGATTGCGGTCACCGGCTTTACGCGCAAGCGGCCCGTCAAGAAGCCTTTCCCGGAACATCTTCCGCGTGAGCGTGTCGTGGTGCCTGGTCCGGTTGCCTGCAGCTGCTGTGGCGGTGAACGGCTTCGCAAGCTCGGCGAAGACATCACCGAAACGATGGAGAGCGTACCGCGTAGCTGGAAGGTCATTCAGACGGTGCGGGAAAAGTTCACCTGCCGTGACTGCGAGAAGATCAGTCAGGCACCTGCACCCTTCCATGTCATACCGAGAGGATGGGCGGGTCCGAGCCTTTTGGCGATGATGCTCTGCGACAAGTTCGGCCAGCACATTCCCCTCAATCGCCAGGTCGAACGTTTTGCCCTGGAAGGTGTGCCAGTCAGTCTGTCGACAGCAGCAGACGCGATTGGCGCGTGCTGCCAGGTCCTTGCCCCGCTTGTGAGGCGGATTGAAAGCCATACGTTCGCGTCTGAACGGATCCACGGTGATGATACGACCGTGCCGGTTCTCGCTCTCGGCAAGACCGTCACCGGTCGGATATGGAGCTACGTCAAGGACGATGCTCCGTTTGGCGGAACGGCGCCTCCGTCGGCGATGTTCTATTATTCCCGGGACCGGGCCGGCGAACATCCACAGGCGCATCTGGCCAATTATAGCGGCATCCTTCAGGCGGATGCCTATACGGGCTATGGCCAGCTCTATCTTCCTGATCGAAGTCCGGGCCCGATTCATGAGGCGGCGTGTTGGGCGCATGCGAGGCGACCATTCTTTGCGCAAGCCGATTTGGAGGCCAACGCGCGCCGAAAAGCGCAGGGTAAAAATGCCGCCGTCATCTCGCCGGTCGCCTTGAACATGGTGCAGCGGATCGACGCACTGTTCGAAATCGAGCGCCATATCAATGGCCGTACGGCCGATGAGAGAAAAGCAATCCGCCAGCAGTTGTCAAAACCGCTGATCGACGACATGGAGATATGGATACGCGAACACCGCGCCAGGTTGTCGCGCGACAATGACTTGGCAAAGGCGTTTGACTACATGCTGAACCGCTGGGAATCCTTCATTCGTTTCCTCGACGACGGGCGCATTTGCCTGTCGAACAATTGTGCGGAGCGATCTCTGCGCGGTGTGGCGCTCGGTCGGAAAGCCTGGCTATTTGCCGGTTCCGATCGAGGGGGCCAGCGGGCGGCGGCCATGTACAGCCTGATCGTCACCGCGAAAATGAATCGCATTGACCCACAGGCCTGGCTTGCCGATGTCCTTGCCCGCATCGCCGACCATCCAGTCAGCCGTCTTGATGAGCTTCTCCCCTGGAATTGGCGGGAAACCACAACATCGCCACTGAGGCAGGCGGCCTGATGGCAGGTCCTCTCGTTCGCTTAAAGATCACGCTCGATGACGTTGATCCCTTGGTGATGCGGCGCGTTGTCGTCCCATTCCGCATTCGGCTTGACCGGCTTCATGAGGTTCTTCAAGAGGCTTTCGGCTGGACCAACAGCCATCTGTATGAGTTCAGGATCCGTGACATCGGGTTCGGCGTGCCTGATGGCGGCTTTGATGGTCCCATCGATGCACGCAAAGAAACGCTTCTTGCTGCCATCGAAGATATCGGCGCGAAATCATTCAAGTATCTCTATGACTTCGGCGACGGCTGGACGCACACCGTGAAAATCGAAAAGGTTTTACCGGCGACCGCCGGCTTCGGCGATCCCTTCCTGCTTGACGTTGTCGGACGATGTCCACCGGAGGATGTCGGCGGTCCGTGGGGTTATGAAGAGTTCCGCGAGGCCATTGCGGACACCAACCATGAGCGTCACCACGAACTTGTGGAATGGTGGGGCGATGCGCACTACGATCCTGGCGATGTCGACGCCGCCAATCTCCGCAAAAACGTCGAGGCCTTAGCTGCAAAATGGAAGCGCCGATCGCGAAAGAAAAACTGAACCTGCGGTCCTCGGCGAATGCATACTATCGGACGCACCAAAGGCGGGTTGAACTCCAAGCTGCATGCTGTTTGCGATGGTCACGGTCGGCCACTGATCCTGCTCTTGAGCGAAGGGCAGATGAGCGACTACAAAGGTGCCGCGCGGATGCTGCATGCTTTTCCCAAGGCAAAGACGTTTCTTGCCGACAAGGGATATGACGCCGACTGGTTTCGAGACGCCTTGGCGCAACGCAAGATAACGGCCTGCATTCCATCACGGGCAAACCGCAAGGTGCCTATCCCGCACGATCCAGCGCTCTACAAAAAGCGGCACAAGATCGAAAACATGTTCGGCAGGCTCAAGGACTGGAGGCGAATTCACACCCGGTACGACCGTTGCGCTCACACCTTCTTCTCAAGCATATGCATCGCCGCCGCCGTCATCTTCTGGATCTGATTTAACGAGTCCTGAGCCTAGCATTACAGTTGCGTATTTTTACAAGTTCTGAATCTATAGGCCTCCATGATTCGGAGGTCATGGATGATGGGTGCATCGATCGAGACAACGTTGGAACTTTGGGCATCGTCGCTGCGTGAAGTTAAGGCGCGTATGCGCGGATTGTTTACGCAGGAGCGCGTTGCAGCATCTGCGAACCTTTTCCTGGACGGCTTGTTAGGTGATGAGCGCCGTAAGACAGGTTGGATGCGCGCTGAGGCGGCTGGCGATCCTGGTCCGTGGCGACAGCAAGCCATCTTGGGTCGTGGACGCTGGGACGCAGACGGACTTCGCGACATTGTGCGCGAGTATGTTGTGGAGCACCTTGCCACAGATGATGCGGTCCTGGTCATTGATGAGACCGGCTTCCTCAAGCAGGGCAAGACATCTTGCGGTGTTTCACGTCAATATACAGGGTCAGCGGGCAAGGTAACGAACTGCCAAATCGGTGTGTTCACCGCCTATGTTTCCGATCGTGGTCATGCCTTTATCGATCGAGCCTTGTACTTGCCAAAGAGTTGGACCAGCGATCCGGCAAGGCTTGCCGCCGCTCATGTTCCTGAAGCTGTAGCCTTCGCTACCAAGCCTGCCCTCGCTGTCGATATGATTCGGCGGGAGCTGACAGCCAAAGTGCCGTTTTCATGGGTGGCAGCAGATGCGGTGTATGGCGTCGGAGACGTCGAAGGAGCGCTGCGCCGAGCCTGCAAAGGTTACGTTCTTGGGGTTAAATCCGACCATCATTTTGGCGCTTGGTCTGGTAAGCCTTTCGTCGCAGGAACCGCTCTTGAGATTGCCCGTGATCTCGATCCGGCTGCATGGCATCGCCTTTCCGCTGGCGATGGCACAAAAGGCGCGCGGCTTCATGACTGGGCCTACTGCGAACTGGCCGATATCGATGCCGACGAATACAGTGATACGCAAACCGGGCTTTGGACGCGTGGCTTGTTGATCCGGCGCAATATCAGCGATGGCGACCTCGCATTCTTCACGACTTGGTGCCCGGCCGGAACAGGCATTCAGACGCTCGTATCCGTCGAAGGTCACCGTTGGGCAATCGAAGATAGCTTCGAGACAGCCAAGAACGAACTCGGCCTCGATCATAACGAGACCCGCTCGTGGCATGGCTGGCATCGCCATGTCTCGCTCGTCATGCTCGCCTTCGCAATGATGGCTGTGATCCGATATCGCGCCAATAATGCGGCACCCCAAAAAAGACCGAGGATGCCGACCATTACGATCTGATCCGCTGGTCCATCCAAGAGGTCCGACGCATTGCGAATAAGCTTGCCCAGCGGCGTATAAAGCCCGCCCACATCATCGCATGGTCATGTTGGAGACGAGCGCATCAAGCTGCCGCACGACGCGCTCATTTGAAACTAAAACTGCAACTGTAATGCTAGTAAAAGACCCTGAACGCTGTCACGGCGTTCAGGGTTTTAATGGGTCAGTATGTGCATTAGTTGCGCCCGATCATGTGGGGCATTCACGGACACCACAAAATATCAGGCTAAGCTGATGTAAAACTGAAAGTAGCAGCCGTTTTCGACAAGTATTCACCCGGCTGACAGCAACGATACCTGATCCCCGACAGACCTCGCGCCCCAAAGGGGTCTTCAGCTTGGGGCGCTTCCAGAACAATCAACATTTTCAATTTTTAATTCCACTGAATAGACAGTCACCGGCTCCCGCCGGTTAAGGAACGAAATTAAATATTCATATTTCATTTCCGGCTCAGCTAAACTTCTCCAAAGCTGCCATATTTGTTGTTACCTTCGAATAGCTTAAGGCCATATCCTGTTATTTACTAAATTATCAGGTTTTGGTTCTAGTGTCTTCGCACGCGGTAGCTGTGCCGTCATGTGCAACAAGCCATCAACGGATTTATAACCAACATGTCCTTCCTTCAAAATGCGAAGATCCGAACCAAGATATTGTCAGTGCTGATTACAATATGCGTAATCGCCGCCGGCGGCGTGTTGACGATGTCACGCAATTTCCAAAAGGCCGATGACAACTACTCAGACCTAATTTCGCAAGATGAAGTAGCAACGGTCGCGATGGCTCGAGCGAGCCAAAGAGTCGCAGCCATTAGCTACAATGCTTATCAGATCCTCGCATACAGCTCGAAGGATCCTGAGATGCAAGGATTAAATGACGACTACGTAAAGAATAGAACGACGCTTTTCGAATTATTCGACGTAGCAAAGGAGCACGCACAGGACGACGCCCCGAGCGTAATTCCTCTCATGGATGCCGCCAAAGAAATTGTTTCCATTACGGACGAAGCCGTAAAGGCAGGTCTGGCTGACGACAATGATAGGGCGAAGTCGCTGCTGAAGCAGGCAGACGTGAAGGTCAAAGAGGAGATCCTAAACGTTCGTGGCTGGATTGAGCACAAAAGTAAGAGTGTTGAAGAGCAAAGCGATGCTCTAACTGCCGTCACAGAAGGCACAATCTTCTACACTTTGGTGACACTCGGCCTCGTTTTTGCAGCCGCGCTTGCCGCAGGGCTTGTGGTTTCATCGCGCGGCATCACTACGCCTATTGTCAAACTGAAGAGCCGCATGGAAGCTCTGGCGCGTGGCGAAACTGAAGAGCCTATTTCTGGGCTGGAACGAGGTGATGAAGTCGGCCAGATGGCTGCAGCCGTCGCCGTGTTTCGCGACAACGCTATTGAGCGCATACGCCTTGAACGGGAGGCGCAATCCAACCGCACCCTGTCAGAGCAGGAGCGAGCAGAGCGAGAAGCGCAGAAAGCGCACGACGCCGAAGCCACTCGCCTGGCCGTCGACAGCCTGGGAACGGGATTGGGCGAGCTTTCCAGCGGCAACATGTCTTACCGCATTGAGACCGCGTTCGTTTCCCATCTCGACGGGTTGCGGGAGAACTTCAACGGCTCGATGGACAAGCTTCAGCACACTCTCAGAGCCGTCGCCGAAAATGCTCAGGCGATCGATTCCGGCGCCAACGAGATCCGTGCGGCGGCTGATGATCTGTCTAAGCGCACGGAGCAGCAGGCGGCCTCGGTGGAGCAGACCGCCGCGGCCTTGGAAGAGATCACCACGACGGTGAAAGATTCTACCAAACGCGCTGAAGATGCGGGGCAGCTTGTCGGGCGCGCGAAATTGGGTGCGTTGAAGTCGGGCGAAGTCATGCGCGACGCAGTTGCCGCCATGCAGGGCATCGAAAAATCCTCAAGCGAGATATCCAACATCATCGGCGTAATCGACGAGATCGCCTTCCAAACAAATCTACTGGCGCTCAATGCCGGTGTGGAAGCCGCACGAGCAGGTGAGGCCGGTAAGGGCTTTGCAGTTGTTGCGCAAGAGGTGCGCGAGTTGGCCCAGCGTTCCGCCCAAGCCGCCAAAGAAATTAAGGCGCTGATCTCGACATCTGGATCTCAGGTTAAAAATGGTGTCGAGCTTGTAGGACGAACTGGACAGTCGCTTGAACAGATCGTCAAAGAGGTCGAGGAGATCGACCAAAACGTCCGTGCTATCGTGGAGGCGGCACGCGAACAGTCGACCGGGCTGGCGGAGATCAACACGGCAGTCAACACGATCGACCAAGGCACCCAGCAGAATGCGGCAATGGTTGAGCAGTCGACGGCCGCCAGCTACAGCCTCACCAAGGAGGTGGCCGCGCTGAACGACCTGCTGGGCCAGTTCAACCTGAGAACCAGCTCAGGAGGCTTCGCTGCGAATTCATCCCCGACCGCGAGGGGCACGAGCCGGTCAGCTCCCCACCTGGCATCAGCTCACTCCCCTGTTCGCGCCACTCAGGTCAGGCCCGCTCCGACCGGAGTGTCGCCCGTTGCGTCCCCGGCGCGATCCCTGCGCTCGAAACTCGCCGGTGCCTTTAACGGCGGCGCTCAGGCAGCAGCCACGGCTAACGAGAGCTGGGAGGAGTTCTAGGTCCGTTGAGCGCCGAATTTTTTCCCTAGCTGTCCACTTTGGCAAAGGTAGGTTGATAGCGATTGACGCCTTATATCGATTTGATGCCGACCTTTGACGACCCACATCTTCCCGATATGTCTTCAGCTTGGTAAGCTTGCAGAGAGGCAAATTTTTAGGTCGTCAGTTTCACTGACTATTTCCCTCGCCGGCCCGTTCCGGCGAGGGTGCAGCCTTATACGATGTACCGGTCCAAGTGCATTATGACACAGGAAATTTCCGCGTCGACGTCAACCGAAGATCGCATCGAGAAGACAAGATTTTTGGCTGGTTGCGGCTCGTTTGAAAGAAGCCACACTGCAAAGGACATATCGCGATTTGATTTGAAGAGTTCCATAAATCAGCCTTGCGCGCCAACTCTATGTTATTGCTAGGAAAACGTCTCACAGGGTGAGTGGTAGGGTTCAGATCGCATCAAGGCAAAAGCAAGCTTCTGATGCTGGCGATCAATCGAGTATCGTCAGGACCGCTTGCATGCGGTTCTTGACACCGAGTTTTGCAAAAATGCTCTTCGCGTGCGATTTCACGGTGTTCAGATTGATGTCGAGTTTAATTGCGATCTCGCTGTTCGAATGGCCCCAACGCATCAGTTTCAGAACTTCCATTTCGCGCTGAGTAAGATCTATGACGGTGTCTCGCGAACGCGAACTGGGCGGGGTCTTTCGCTTCGCGGCGAAACCCGAAGTCGCGGCATCGGGAGCTACAAAGTCGCAGAGAACCCGCCAAGCACCTGTCACATTTCCGGTCGCCACGTTTTGCTTTGCTATCGTCGCCGTTCCGCGCGGCGCCATTTGCTGGGCTAACGCCTCGGCCTGCAATGCGGTGAGCAGGCGACCCTCGGCCCGGGCGCGCTCGGCAAGTGCCAGCAGCTTTTCAGTTGCAGCATCAGTTTGCCCGGCTTCCCTTAGAATTCGTGCCTCGAGAATTCGGAAAGGATCCCAGATCTGCCAGGCGGAAGACGGAAACCTGTTTCGTGCCTCGGGTAACTGGAGGGACAGCCGTTCCCACTCCCGCCGGCCCTCGGCGGGGCTGCTGAGGCGAAATGCCCGGTCGGCGCGCTCTACGCACAGCTGAAACTCCAGGCGGAAATCTTCTGCTTCGTAAGCCTTCCTGCTGGAGCGTACGAGAAGTGCTGTCCCTTCCTCTGCACGGCCGGTGACGTCCAAAAGCCGAGCGAGACCTGTGGTTGCGATCAAAATGCGTTCGCTGAGGCCGGATACATCGGTCGCCTTTTCCGAGGGAATGGCGCGTCTCCAGAGGCGTTCTGCCTCTTCAAGATCATTGTCGTTATAGACGATCAGCCCCAGAAGCGCCGAGGGCAGCGCGACCATGTAGGACCGCTCCCCAAAATTCTGCTCGGCAATGGCCAACGCTTCGGTGACGACATGCCTCGCCTCCTGAAAAAGCCCGCGCGCGATGTATGACATCGCGGCGATGCAGCGGGAATGAATGCCACCCCAGTGGCATGCCATGTCGTCATACACCCCGTTTGCGCGCCAGGTCAGGCGTTCGGCCAGTTCGAGGTTTCCGAGATTGAAGGCGATGTAACTGTGGATCGAATCCAGGTCGACCTGTCCGAATGCCAGGCGATCGAGCTCCCGTCCCACCAGCTGGGAAACATGGAAATCAGCGGCTGCCAGATCGCCTCCATAGGCGCCGACGAGTGCACGCATCAGGTGGAGGCGGCCACCGATGTCGAGGCCCGTGCGGGCGGCGATAACCGAGACCGGACTGTCCGGGTCGGCCGCCGCGACCTCGATCGTCTGCAGGGTCTGCTCGGCCTGCAGGAAGCGGCACATGTTGATGGACCGCCAGACCTGCAGGAAAAGAAGCAGCGGCCGTTCCTCGCGCGCGTCTCGGGGCAGTTGTTGCATCCAGCGCGAATAGGTGTCGAAACGACCATGGCTAAGATAGTCGTAGAGGCAGTAGGCTTCGATGAGTTCTGCCGCCCAGTTCGATCGCCGCGCCAGAAAGGCATGGCGAACGGCGTCAACAGGCGAACCGTTGTCGATGAACCATTGCGCCGCACGTGCATGGATGCCTTCAACGGCCGGGCGATCCTCCGCATAGAGGCGGGTCTGCAGAAACTCCTGGAAGAGATGGTGATATTTGTACCATCTCAGGGTTCCCGGTAACGCGACGACGAACAACTGCCCCTGCTCCAGGAACGATAGCATCTGATCGCCATCGTCTCGTCCCGTGACGGCGTTGCACAGTTCGGCGTTCAAGGTGTCGAGCAGGGACGTCCGCGCAAGAAATTCGCAGACTTCGGAGGGCAGTCCAGCAATCACCTCCTCGAGGAAATAGTCTGCGAATGCACGGTGGCTTCCCGACGGCGCGGAGGCAACGAAATTGCCGGCGGCGCGTCCTATGACCAGGGCAGCGAGCCGCAGGCCCACCGCCCAGCCTTCGGTGTGCGCATGCATCTGGCGGCTTTCATCGGCCGTCAGGGCGACCTTCGACGCCATGCGAAAAAAACTCTCGGTCTCCCCTTCGCTGAACTGCAGGTCCTCAACGGGAATGTCGATCATTTCGCCGTTCGCGCGGTACCGGCCGACAGGTATGGATGGCCGGTTTCGGCTGGCAAGGACAACTGTCAGATTTGGCAGGCGAGCGGCGAGCAGGGTATTGATAGCCTCGCCGCCGTCCCCGCCCTCGGCCAGGTGGTAATCGTCTATGAACAGGGCCAAGGGCTGCTCCGCCGTGCGCTCGGCGACAACAGCGGTCAGGCGACGGAGCACATCGGCGCGATCGGTGGAGGGTTTATGCTCGGCAGTGCCGCCTGATGCCTGTTCGACAGACTGGAAAAGCCCTTCCGCAAAACTCAGCGGATCCCTGTCATCCTCGCCCGCCGAATACCAGACTGTTGAAAACCCCGATTCAGTCAGGCTTTGGTGCCACTGTGCAAGAAGCGTCGTCTTGCCTGAGCCCGCCGGCGCGTGCACCACGGCCAATCGGTGCGTGACGAGGAGCTGGGCCAAGTGTGTCAGGCGAGGGCGGTCAATCATGCCTGTGGAAGCGCTTGGGGGGACTGATCGTCTGTTCAGAGAGCGCAAGCGCTGCATGAGGGCTCCGGCAATGATTGTCGTCTCGCAAAAGCATATCACCCTTTGGGGTGATATGAAAAATTTTCCTGTCTCACCCTTCGGGATCATGCCAAAAATATGTGCTGGCCGTATTTTTGTGCACTTCGACACCGGAGATCGAAAATTGCAGCTCAGTGAATATAGAACTTACGATGCGACGGGACTGGCAGAACTTGTGGCGAAAGGCGATGTCCTGCCGACCGAACTGCTTGAAACCGCGCTCAAAGGAACGGCGGCGACCAATGATGCGTTGAATGCGGTGGTCGCAACCTTTGAAGACGAAGCACGCCGCTTCATCAAGGAAGAATTGGGCGAGGGGCCATTCAAGGGCGTGCCTTTTGTCCTTAAGGATCTTACGGCGCATTATGCAGGCCAGCCGACGGGTGCCGGATGGCCACCGCGCAAGGATGTCAAGCCGAAAAAAGATAGTGAACTGGTCAGCCGTTACAAGAAAGCCGGTCTCGTGACCTTTGCCAAGACGGCCGTACCGGAACTGGCAATGGATTGGACGACGCGCTCGCGAGCCCATGGCGTCACCAACAATCCTTGGAATACTGGCAGAACGGCCGGCACGTCCAGCGGCGGGACAGCTGCAGCCGTTGCCGCAGGCATCGTGCCGATGGGCCACGGCAATGACGGCGGCGGTTCGATCCGCGTGCCCTCTTCGGTTTGCGGATGTTTTGGCATGAAGCCCAGCAGGGGCCGCAATCCCGTTGCGCCCTCGGGCAGCACATGGCAGGGCATGCTTGTGGAGCACGCGCTCACCCGCTCCGTCCGGGACAGTGCTGCACTGTTGGATGCGACGGCAGGACCCTATCAGGGCCAGTTCTTCAACAGCCCCGCCGGCTGCAATTTTGCCGCCGAGGTGGGCCGAGATCCCGGCAAGCTGAAAATTGGTGTCTCGACCCGAGCACCTTACGGCGCGGCTACCCATGCCGACTGCAAGGCTGCAGTCGCGGAAACCGTCAAGTTGCTCGAAAGCCTCGGCCACGAATGCGAGCCTTTCGATATCAATCTGCCGCAGGACGGGTGGAGCGCGTTCGAGACTTTCATTCTTGCGGAGTATGCGACAGACATGCGCCTGGAGGAAAGCTTCATCGGCCGAAAGCTGGCGCAGGATGATTTCCCACAGATGCTCTGGGACATGATCGATGCCGGAAACCGCATCAGCGCCGTCGATGTCAACGTGGCCACGACGCGCCTGCACGAGGTGGCGTCCGCCGTTTCCTCGACATTCCAGACATACGACGTTTTCCTGTCGCCGACGCTTGCCCAGCCGCCCCTACCACATGCGGCATTTCCCGCATCGACATCAATGCGCGGCCACTACGAATTCTACCTTTCGTGGATGCCCTACACGCATATCTTCAACGTCAACGGTTCGCCAGCAATGTCGGTGCCGTTGGTATGGAATGCGGAGGGCCTGCCGATCGGCGTGCAATTCGCAGCGGCGCCGGCGGCCGAAGGTCTGCTGTTCAGGCTGGCTTCTCAGTTGGAGGTTGCCCGCCCCTGGAAGAACAGGCGACCGCAGATTTCAGTCGCGTGAAAGAGTAAGAAAATCAATAGAGGGAACGAAGCATGATGAATAGACAAACGAAAACACTGCTTGCCCGCAGTGGCGCGGCCACGGTCGCGCTTGCGGCTGTTCTGACCGGCTTCTCTGCGGGAGCCGCCAACCTTACGGTTGCGCGCTCCGTCGATGCCGACAGCCTCGATCCGCAAAAGGCGAGCACGACGCAGTCCCTGCAGATCACCAACCTCATCTTCGACACACTGTTGACGATGGCGAAGGATGGCTCCGTTCATCCGGGCCTTGCGAGTGCGTGGACCATGGCTCCGGACGGGAAATCATACGATTTCACGATCCGCGATGGTATCAAGTGCCATGACGGCAGTACCTTCGACGCAACGGCTGCCAAGGCGAGCCTGGACCGCGCGCTGGATCCGGCCACCATCAACCCCAATCTGTCCGCCTGGGGGCCGATCACGAAGACCAGCGTGGATGGCAAGGTCCTGAAGGTGACGCTTTCGCAGCCTTATGGCCCCTTCACCTCATTCCTGACCAGCATACAGGCGTCGTTCATCTGCCCATCATCGGTATCGGGCAAGGAATTCAAGCCGATCGGAACCGGACCCTTCAAGCTCGTCAGCTGGACCCGGAACGACAGGATCCAGCTCGAAGCAAATGCCGACTACAAGAACGTCAACCCGCTTATCGAAAATCCCGGCAAGCCGCATATCGAAAAGCTAACGCTCAAGGTCATTCCGGAGGCTGTGGCCCGCATGGCAGCGCTGCGCTCGGGCGAGGTCGACATGGTCGAACCTTCCCTGGAGGAAGCCGGTGACCTGAAAGCGGACAAAAACTTCAAGGTCTATGCTGCGGATCTCTCGGGCCAGCAGATGCTCGCTGCCTTCACCTGGAAGATCAAGCCGCTCGACAATCCCGACATCCGCAAGGCGATCGGCATGGCGATGAACCGCGATGCTTACGCGTCCATTGCCTTTGAAGGCCTGGTCAACACGGACAATTGCCCGGTCGCGCCGAACCTGTTTTCGACGGATGAGGCTCTGTGCGCAACCTGGGGCGTGAAGTACGATCCGGAGGCCGCAAAGGCGCTTATGGCAAAGGCCGGCTACACGCCCGAAAAGCCGCTGAAGCTGAAATTGCTTGTTCACAAGCTGCCGGGCTGGGACCAGATGCACCAGATCATGCAGCAGGATCTGGCTGCCATCGGCGTCCAGGCGGATATCGAGACCCGCGAAGTTGCTGCTTTCTTCGACTACATGAAGGGCGTCAACGACCGTACGGACGGCGAACCGGCCGTTTGGACGATGGGCATGTCGGGTGTCGATCCCGACTACCTCTACTTCCTGTGGAAGCGTCCCGGCTTCGTCAACATGGGCATCAATGCCGATGTCGACTCCATGCTGGAGCAGCAGCGTCAGCTTTCTGGCGATGCCCGTGCAGCCAAGATCCATGATATCGAGAAGTACCTGATGGAAAACGCCTATGCCATTCCTCTGCTCTCGCCGGGCTGGGGCTGGCTGATGGCTTCGACATCGAAGGTCGATGGCTTCAAGATGGGTTTCATGGTGTCGCTTCTCTTCAATGACGTAACCGTCAAGTAACGACATGACGGGCGCTGCTCCGGTTAGCCCGGGGCAGCATTCCCATACAGATAGGTTCGAATGCTCGCTCTCATTTTAAAAAGGCTTCTGATAGCGCTGGCGACGGTCGTTGTGGTGATTGTCCTTTCCGGAATTCTCATCCACATCGTTCCGGGCGATCCTGTGACGGCGATGATGGCGCAATCCGTGACCGCGACACCGGAGGCCATGGCTGAAATGCGCTCGCGGCTCGGGCTCGATCTGCCGGTCTGGCAGCAGGTGGCGCTCTATACCTTGCACGTCTTCCAGGGCGATCTCGGAACCACGATCCGCGGCAACGAACCAGTGGCCCGACTTTTGCTGCAGCGGTTGCCGAACACTTTCTCGCTTGCCGTTTCGGGTCTTCTGGTGGCGCTTGCGATCGGCATACCGCTCGGATTTCTTGCTGCAATCAATCGCGGAAAGCTGACAGATACGGCTGTCATGGTTGTCGCCGTTCTCGGCGTCTCGATCCCCGGCTTCTGGCTCGGGCTTATCATGATGCAGGTGTTCTCACTCAAGCTGGGCTGGTTACCGGTTGCCGGCTCGGGCTTTCGCAACATCATTCTGCCGGCATTGACGCTTGGTCTCACCTACTGCGCGCTGGTTGCGCGCATGACACGCTCCGCTCTCGTCGAGGTCCTGGCTGAAGACTATATCCGCACCGCCCGCGCACGTGGGCTGCGCGAGCGCCAGGTGCTTCTCGTTCACGCCTTGAAGCCGGCGCTGATCAGCATCGTGACAGTTGTCGGGCTGGTCTTTGCCTATCTTCTCGGGGGGCAGGTGATCATTGAGAATGTATTCTCGTGGAACGGTATCGGCAGGCTCGCTGTGCAGGCAATGCTCGAGCGTGACTATCCGATGATCCAGGGGTTCATCGTCGTCTTCGCCAGCTCGGTCGTCATTGTTTCGATGCTGATCGACATTCTGTACGGCTTTCTCGATCCACGCATGAGGCAAAGATGAGCGCTGTAGCAACAAGACGCGTCTTACGCCGCAGATTGCCTTTGAGCGTAATATTAGGAGTAGCGCTCGCCCTGGTCATAGTCATCCTCTCCTTGGTGTCATCGTATGTGGCTCCTTTCGACCCTATGAGAATGGCTGCAGGACCGCGCTTATCCGCGCCATCGATCGCTCATCCTTTCGGAACGGACGAGTTCGGCCGCGATCTGCTCAGCCGCGTGCTGCTGGGCGGCCGCCTGTCACTTGGGATCGGGTTTACCGCCGTTCTCAGCGGCATTGTCATCGGCGGCCTCATCGGTCTCGTCGCCGCCTTCGGCGGTCGGTTGATCGAAGCGTGCCTTCTGCGCCTCATCGATGTCCTGTACTCATTTCCGGATACGCTGATCGCGCTTGCCCTGGTTGCCTTTCTCGGACCGGGTATCGAGAACGCCACCCTGGCGATTGCCATAAGCCTTGTTCCCTTCTATGCCCGCGTGACCTACGGGCTCGCAGCAGCCGAGCGCGCAAAACCCTACATTGAGGCGGCAAGGCTTGCGGGCACGCGATCCGGACGTTTGGTTCGCGTCCATGTGATGCCGAATATCCTGCAAAGCATGATCGTCATGGCGACGCTCGGTTTTTCTTCCGCCATCCTTTCGGCGGCTGGGCTTTCCTTCCTGGGTCTCGGCGTGCAGCCGCCCTCGCCGGAATGGGGTGCGATCCTGGCATCGGGCCGCAACTACATCACAAAGGCTCCTTGGATCCTCATCTTCCCGGGACTTGCCATCTGCCTGACCGTCCTCTCCTTCAATCTGATCGGTGACAGCCTTAGGGACCTGATCGATCCACGCCGAAAGGTGCGGTCATGACGAAACCTTTCCTAAGCGTCCGCGACCTCAGGGTCACCTTTCCCACCGCCGCGGGCTCGTTTGCGGCCGTGGACACTATTGGTTTCGAGGTTGCCAGGGGTGAAATCCTGGCACTTGTCGGCGAGTCCGGCAGCGGCAAGAGCATGACGTCACTTTCCATCATGCGCCTTCTACCCGAAGCAGCAACGATGACGGGGTCGATCGAAATCGACGGCCAGGATATCGCCCGCTTGAAACGCCACGAAATCGAGGATGTGCGTGGTGCAAAGATCGGAATGATCTTCCAGGAACCGATGACGTCGCTCAATCCGGTCTTGACGATTGGCCGGCAGATGTCGGAGGGGCTCATGCGCCACTGCAATACGCCGCGCCGCCAGGCGATCGAAGAGGCCGTCGCCGCCCTTGAGGATGTCCGCATTCCAGATGCCCGCAAAATGCTTGGCCAATATCCCCACCAGCTCTCCGGGGGCATGCGCCAGCGCGTTATGATCGCCGCCGCGCTGACCCTCAAGCCAGGCGTGCTGATCGCCGACGAGCCGACAACGGCGCTCGACGTGACCGTGCAGGCGCAGGTGCTCGATCTTCTCGTCGATCTCAAGCTGCGCCACGGTTCCGGCATTCTGCTCATCACCCACGATATAGGCGTCGTCGCCGAAACTGCCGATCGCGTCGCGGTCATGCGAGGTGGCCGCATCCTCGAAAGCGGGCCCGTGGAACAGATACTGTCGTCGCCGACGCACGAATATACGAAGTCGATGCTCGCTTCGCACCTGACCGTCGAAAGGGCGATGCGCCAGCGCCGGGAAAAGACGAGGGTGGTAACCCCATGACCAAAGCACCAATCCTCGCGCTGGAGAACATTACCAAGGTTTTTTCGGCCGGTGGCCGGCAGGTGAGAGCGCTCAGCGGCGTTTCCCTCAGTCTGCAGCACGGCGAGACGCTAGGCGTCATTGGTGAAAGTGGTTCGGGGAAATCCACACTCGGCCGTATTGCTGTCGGGCTTGAAACAGCCGGTGAAGGTCGCCTACGCATCGAGGGGACGGATGTTGCTGGACTTTCGGTGCCGCAGCGCCGGGACGCTATGCGGCACTGCCAGATGATTTTTCAGGACCCCTATTCCTCTCTTAATCCGAAGCTCAAAATTGGCCGTCAGATCGGTGAGGGAATCTATGCCACCGGCATATCCACCTGGAAGGAGATTGACGGCCGCGTTGCAGACCTCCTGGAAAAGGTGGGTCTCAAACGGGAGCACGCGGATCGCTATCCCCACGAGTTTTCAGGAGGGCAGCGCCAGCGTATAGCGATTGCACGCGCTCTTGCGCCCGGGCCGCGCGTGGTCGTCGCCGACGAGCCGGTCTCGGCCCTTGATGTCAGCGTCCAAGCACAAATACTGGATCTTCTTGCGGAACTGCAAAGCGACAGCCAGCTTTCGTACCTTTTCATATCGCATGACATGGCCGTCGTCGCTCATCTCTGCGACAGGATAGCCGTCATGCATCGCGGCCGAATCGTGGAGCACGGGTCGACCGAAGCGATCGTCGAAAACGCGCAGCACCCTTATACGAAGAGCCTTCTCGAAGCCGTTCCCCGCCTTGGGCGCCGGCGCAGTGGCGAGCGACGAATGATTCCTACACTTCCGGAACACGGCGACGAGGATAAGTTCGAGCCTGTGTCGGCCGGCCATTGGGTTGCGAGACCCATCAGCGGCAGCGCCGAAGCCACGAAAGGCTAGCATTGGTCGGATTCATCCAGAGGGCGCAGGTGGCATCAACTGCGGTTTGCTGAACACCACGATCTAAGTCCTCTAACAAATCTCGTTGTATCAGCGATTAGTGGCGTGAAGAACTTCCGTCGGCTATTCGTATCCCTTCAAGATCGAAAGGACTGCCGGCTATCAAGTCATAGCTCTTGGGTGAGCGACCCCTTATCGATCGGCCTCGTATGCGTTTCGTTCGTTTCAAACTGGTTGGCCCGACTATTCTCGGTGTGGCTGTCCTGATCGCCGGTATGGCCGCCATTTCATACTTCGGAGTGAGGCGGCTAGATGCGGAAACCCGGCGACGGCAGGAAATGTTGGTCGAACGGAACGTCTCTATCTGGATCAGCGAGGTTGAATTTTCCCTGACTGCCTGGACGGTCTGGGACGAGGCGATCGCCAATCTCGACAATGTGTTCGATCGCTCATGGACTGACCGCAACATCGGCGCATCTTTGATCGGTACATCGCGTACACGTGCGGTCATCGTGCTAGATGCCACCGATAAGATCATCTATTCTAAGACGGATGAGACCGTGCAGGGTCTGTCGTATTTCGTCAGGGGGCCATCGGCGATCTCAAAGGACGCGGCTGAGCTGGTGAAAGGCGTTCGCATAAAAGAGCAGCAGCCCAAGCACCCGGGATTCCTCAACCGATTGCGGTAAGCCGGATCATGGTCATCGGCGACGAATCTGTTCTGCTTGCTGCCAGCCTGTTTCAACCGGACTTCGGGACGTCGAAGCCCAAGGGACCGCGTGGACCCACAGCCCGTGCGCCAGTCTGCTGACACATCTTTAACGTCTTGTTTGACCAAAGAAATCGTTGCGAACTTGATGGGAAGGCGGTTCAATTCCTTTCAAGCGCATAGATTTTGACTGAACGGCAGCAACCGCCCAACGCCCCAAGCCCGTTGCGCAATATCCCTCTTACAATCAGGTCGGCTTATCGCCGGGCCGGATCCAGTTTGGGTAGAGACATTGCGTGAGCAGCGGCTTCTCCAGAGTAGGGGAAATCATCAACAAGTTGGCGATCTCCGTCGAAGACCTTGAAAACGGGACCGTTCGCCTCCACAATCTTGTAACCGTTAACGTATTCGAACTGTGGCGTTTTCCAACCCATCTTAGTCTCTCTTGTTGGAGCCAAATTTTGGTGGCTTTGGGAATCAAGGCTCATTGCTTTGAGTGCCGAACGCAGCTCGGCGCAAGTGGGAAGGCTGGCCTCAGGCCCGGAATTTGCTCCGTAGTGCAGCAGAGAGAATGGCGGTCATAAGACCAGGAAACTTGGTCTCAAGGTCGTCCAGTCGCAATGATATGATCCGTTGCGTGCCTTCAACCCTGGTTGAGGTGATACCGGCTTCCCGCAATCGCGCATAGTGATAGGTAAGATTAGTCTTCGAACCAAACTCCGAAAAGCCAGAGCAGTTTCCTTCGCCTAACTCAACAAGCCGCAGGACTATATCGCGTCGTGTCGGGTCGCTCATTGCGTCGAGCACCGTCGATAGGTCGATCTGTTCGATCGTGGGGTGATAGATTTCCTTAGCCATGGGTCCATGATAGCGTCCGTCATCTCTTAATTCAATGGTTGCTGAACTACTTGACATCAAAGCCTCGTGAGGCGCATATATTCAATAGTTATTGAACATTGGAATTATTGTATCATGTATTGTAATTTGATCTGGCTGGCTCTTGGAGCGTTCGCGATCGGCACCGAAGGGTTCATGATCTCGGGAATTCTTCCAGGAATGGCGCGTGATCTGGACGTGTCGGTTGCCAAGGCCGGACAGTTGGTCACGATTTTCGCATTTGCTTATGCGGTTGGGTCGCCACTCATCGCCGTTGCGACCGCCAACGTTCCGCGAAAAGCACTTCTGATTGGCGCGATGGCCGCGTTTACCCTGTCCAATCTGGCGGCTGCGTTTGCACCCGGTTATACAGCGCTTGCCGTTGCTCGCGTCCTGCTAGCGCTTTCGGCCGGGACATTCATGCCAGCCTCGGCCGGTTACGCTTCTATGACCATCGCACCGAATCGACGTGGCCGTGCGCTATCGTTCATATATAGCGGGATGACGATTGCGCTTGTGCTAGGGGTCCCCATGGGAACGCTGATCGCAGCCCGGTTCGATTGGCGCGCGACGTTCATGGGTGTCGCTGCTCTCAGTGCACTCGCTCTGGTGGGTATCATCGCCAGGTTGCCGGGTTCGCCAAGCCCGCCACCTATCAGCCTTAGCCGGCGGTTGGCTGTTGCCCGGCGGCCCGATGTTCTGGCGGTGCTGGTGTTGACGGTCCTCGTCCTAATCGGCGCGTTTGCGGTCAACACCTACTTCGGCGCCTATCTTGAAAGCGTGTTTAAGATATCGCCGCAGGGCGTGGCGCTGACACTATTTGTCCTTGGCGTGGCTGCCGCGGTGGGTAACACTATCGGCGGACATGTTGCCGACCGCTGGGATAAGCGCCAATTTCTAATTCTGGCCACAGCGATGATGGTCCTATCCTTTGCTGCGCTATCACTGCTTGCCGCCTTCGCTCCTGCGGGATGGGCATTCTGCGGTGTAATCGGCGCTATCACGGTCTGGGCGCTTTTCGGTTGGTCGCTACCGGCAGTGCAACAGGTCAGACTTTTGATGATCGATCCGCACCTGGCGCCGGTGACACTGTCGTTGAACTCCTCGGCTATTTATCTTGGGGCAGCAATCGGTGCGGTATTGGGAGCGGCGACGGTCCAATGGACCTCCTTGGCGATGATCGGCCTGGTGGGTGCAATTTGTGAGCTGTTTGCTTTAGGGTTTCTTCTGCTTGGGAGACGCGGGGAGCAAGTGATCGTGCCGACATGACTGTCGATATCGTTCGCGCCCAACGCTAGCGCGACTATTCAAGACCGTACGTCCAGAGAGTGACGTCATACCCGTAAGTTCGATGTATCAGGCGCTTAACCTCCAGATAGGGCGTCGACGGATCGCATCTATTCAAGGCGTGCACACAGAAACAATCTGCAGACCCGCTCCTAGTTTGTGAACTATACACCATCCGCCCCTACAAACGGGCTTGGTCGCAAGCGGAGGCAACGGATCTGATGTTGCGCTCCCCGGGTCGTTTTGATCCGGATTTGCTCGATGCATTCGTTCGATTAGCTTACTGATCCTCATGCAGCCTCTGCGGAGGGTCTCGTTTTATAAATCTCACTTAGCGTTTCCAGTAAACGTCGCACGGCCAGGTGGTCGCATCGATAATACACCGTCTGGGCAACTTTACGTGTCCTAACGAGCCGATCGCCTCGCAGCCTCGCCAAATGTTGCGACAACGCGGATTGCCTTATTCCCAGGCTCTGTGCCATGTCTCCAACAGACACTTCTTTGTCCATGATCATATAGAGCAGTTGTAGCCGCACCTCGTTGGAAAGATTGGAAAGCAAGCGCGCTTTCACGGAAAATACGTCGGGCACAGCGCGGCTCCTTTGGTATTGCGCGGCGGGGTCAGTGGAGTTTTACGTGTTCAGGATTGCTTCAGGCTTTCCTGCTAAAGGCGGTTATGTTGCGACCTCGCCGTGGATGGATCTTAGCCATGGGGTTTTCGGGTCTGGGAACGCGATATCGGCGAAAGGAACGTAGACCGAGAAAAGCTCCTTGATGGTGGAAGAGCTCGCGCCTTCGCCAGGGTGGTGGCAGCCTGAGTTGTCGTTTCTCGGAAAGTAAGGTGTAAGTCGGCGATGGGTCCCGGTGCAGATACGCATGATGATAGGGTCATTTCTGTAGGTCGAATCACAGTCGGCGGCAAAGGATTTACCATCGATGCCAGCCTGATCGTTCTCGACGCTAGCAGATAGCGCTCGACCTTTGCGGATCATACCACCCCGCGCACAACAGCTGGTGCCACATGCACCTGGACCTCAGCCCGCGCAAAACCAGCTTTATCGAAATCATCATTTTCCACGATCAAGTAATCTATCATTGATGCGTCTGCGACTTTGAACGGCGCCACTGTGCCGAGTTTTTCCGCAGTGGTGGCGACAAGCAACATGCTGCTCTGGCCGACCATGGTTCGCTTGAGCTCGGCCTCCCCGGCATCCAGCGCCGAGACGCCAACGGTGCTGTCGACGCCACACGCGCCAATAATAAACAGATCGGCAAAGACGTTTCTGGCTTCCCGCACCGCTTGTGGCCCAAGGCAAGCGCCCTTGCACTGATCATACATGCCGCCCAAGACGATGATGGTATAGTTCGGTCTCTCGGACAGCGCCGTGGCGATCGAGGGAGCATTGGTAACAATAGTCAGCCTCTGACTTGGAGACAGAGCCCGGGCGATAGCCAGATTTGTTGATCCTGCGTCGATGAAAATCGTCTGACCATCTTCGACCAGCGCCGCCGCAGCCAGCGCCAGTCTAAATTTCCCATCTTGTTGTATGGCTCTCCGGTCAGCCAGCGTGCCGAGATCGGGTGCAGGCAGCAAGGCCCCCCCATAGACCCGCCGGCAAAATCCGAGCTTGGCTAGCTCTCTCAAATCCCTGCGTACCGTGTCCTCGGAAACTTCAAACTGCATAGCAAGATCGCTGGCCAAGACTTTTCCGCTGGCGGTCAATTGCTCTCGGATGCGGTCAAGCCTTTCCTCCGTTAGCATCGAACAATCTCCCTCAGGTAATGTTGTTGCACGTTCTTGCACATTGTTACGTGTTCTGACAAGAGTGCGCAGTGCTCCGCCTCACCTCCATGTCCGACAATCCCGCCCTGTTTATCTTGAGGTACCTCAAATGTCCCATTCCCAAATCATGAACGAACATCCCCTGGCTGGAGAACGGGAGCAGTGGGCTACCCGTGCCGGCTTCCTGATTGCGGGTTCGGCCATGGCTGCATGGGCGCCCTTGGTCCCGCTTGCCAAGCTACGCGTTGGAGCTGCTGACGGCGCTCTTGGCATGGTACTGCTCTGCCTCGGGCTTGGCTCCATTGTCTCCATGCCGATGGTTGGAATACTCGCAAGTCGCTTCGGCTGCCGGACCGTCATCGTGACGAGCACACTTGTGCTCGCCCTTGTGCTGCCATTGCTTGCTGTTGTCGACACCATCGCAGGCTTGGCGATCTCACTGGCGTTATTTGGGGCGAGTGTGGGTGCCGTGGACATAGCTATCAATATCCAAGCCGTCATCGTCGAAAAGGACAGCAGACGTAACATGATGTCCGGCTTTCACGGCTTATTCAGCGTGGGCGGCATCTTGGGCGCCGGTGGTATGAGCCTTTTGCTCGGAGCTGGCGTTGCACCATCGACAGCGACCTTGATGTTCAGCGCGCTGTTAGTCGGCCTGCTTGTCCTATCGTTTTCAGGTCTCCTGCCTTACGGCAATCGCGAAGTCGGACACACTCCGCTGTTCACTCTACCACGCGGTATCGTAGCCTTCATCGGCCTGTTGTGCTTTCTGGCCTTTCTTGCCGAAGGCGCAGTCTTGGACTGGAGCGCAATCTTTCTCATCGGCGCCCAGCTGGTCGATCCGGCTCATGCCGGGTTTGGTTACACGATGTTCGCCTTTGCAATGACGGCCGGTCGCCTGTCAGGAGACTGGATCGTCAAAACGCTTGGCGGCATGAAGGTTGTGGTCGGCGGCGGCCTGATCTCCGCGCTCGGCTTTCTGCTTACGGTCATCGCTCCCAGTCAAGTGCTGGCCTTTGCCGGTTTCCTGCTGGTGGGACTGGGGGCTTCCAATATTGTACCAGTGCTGTTTACAGCTGCAGGGCGGCAAACCCTCATGCCGCCGAGCCACGCGATCGCGGCGATCACAACAATCGGTTATTCCGGAATGCTTGTCGGGCCCGCCGCCATCGGGTTCGTTGCGCAGCATTGGAATTTGAACGCAGCATTCGTCCTGGTTGCTGCTGGGATGGCGTTCGTAGCGCTCAGCTGGCCTCTGACCACGCGGCGATAAAGCGAACGCTAATACCATGACAATGTCGCAATGGTTGATTTTTTCGATACGAAAATTGCTGCCTTTGGAACAACGTAAGGTGGGACCCGACTCTACTTATTGCGAAAATGGAAGTGGCGTAAACTTGGGTCAGCTTTCAGCAACCTATAACGGCGCAGGGCGACCCTATCATGTCATAGCTGTTGCCTCGTTGCTTGTTAGCCGTCGCGGTTGGGCTCACCCCGATAGGGCACGAGCCTCGCGGCGGAAGTCCGAAGGCGGTTTGCCGGCAATTTGCCGGAAGGCCTTGTTGAACGCGCTTACCGAACCGAAGCCGCAATCCATAGCTACCTGCAGAACGCTATCATTGCCATCCATCAGCATGGCTTGCGCTCGCGACAGACGCAGCAGAGTTAGGTATTTGACCAGCGTCATACCCGTTGCTTTGCGAAACAAATTCATGGCGTACTTGGGATGCAGATTGGCGGAGACGGCGATATCGGTTGCATCAATCTCCTCAAGATAATTGCTGGCGATGAAATCACACATACGTACGACGCCAAGCGAGGGCGGGACTAAGCCGCCTTCGGCTTTGGGTTCGTTGCCGGACGAGACGACCGTATATGGCTCTATAAACATTCGCTCGACGCGCAGTAGCAGTTCTTCCACCGTATGCTGGGCCTTTTCCTCGCCTCCGGAACTGGCCCAGCTATGCCAGCGCTTAAAGTTCTGCTCATCAGCGCAGTCGGTTTCGGACGTCAGCATCGTCGCGCCACCCATGAGCATCGTGGAGACTGCCGGCGGCAGTCGCATACGGAAGAAATGCACCAGCGGTAGATGCGCGCCGGCATAAACTGAATCATCGGAAGATTCGTCCATCCTGTGAGACTGGCCTCCCCAGAATAGGCACATCTGTCCAGCGCAGAGCCGCAAATCGTGGCCGCCCATGCGATAATGCACCGAGCCTCGCACCATATAGTTTACTTCGATTTGCGCATGCCAATGCGGGCGTATCATGACCCGAGGGTGGGCGTGAAAGAACTGCAACCGCGATGGCATCCCTTCGATGCTGCCAGCACCCGCCTGGTAGTTAGTTCTTTCGACAATCTTACTTTCCGACAAATCCACATTCCCTTTGAACGAGACAGATTTTTGCCCTGGGATAATGTGCCCAGGTCGCTGGAGACCCGCAATTGGAAAAAGGTGGTTTTCAATGTGTGTAAAATATTTCGCGCGAATTAGCCGCGGGATCCGCATGCGCCGGCGATGAGGAGCAGCCCACCGTGAAGTCGGCTATCGGGACCAATTGAGGAGGATTTTCCATGAGCAAACAACAAGAGATCCGTTGGGGCATCATCGGTCCCGGCACCATCGCGCGGACATTTGCCGAGGCAGTTGTCCATTCCGCTACAGGCCGCCTTGTGGCTGTCGGCACTCGCAGTCCGGGAAAGCTCGGCCTCCATGACGACTTCCCCGGTGCACGTATTGTAAATGGCTATGGCGCGCTTCTGGCCGATCCGGAGATCGACGCGGTCTACATCGCCACACCGCATCCCGGCCATGCCGAATGGGCGATCAAGGCAGCGCGCGCTGGCAAGCATGTGTTAATCGAAAAGCCGATGGCGCTCTCAGCCTTCGATGCGGACTCGATCTTCCATGAGGCAAGGAAGGCCGCCGTTTTCGCCGGCGAAGGCTACATGTACAGGTTCCATCCCCAGACCACCCGCCTCGTTGAATTGGTGCGGGACGGCGCGATCGGCGAAGTGCGGATCATCCGTTCGAGTTTCGGCTTCGACATGGGCCGCCATCGCCCCGAGCATCGCCTCTTTGCCAATGAACTGGCCGGTGGCGGTATCCTCGATGTCGGCGGCTATCCGGTCTCGATGGTGTGCATGCTCGCGGGCGCTGCGGAGAAAAAGTCCTTTTTCGAACCGCTGACGGTCTCCGGCGTTGCCCATATCGGCGGGTCCGGCGTCGATGAGTGGGCCTCGGCGGTTCTCAAGTTTCCCAACGGCATCGTCGCTGAGGTTTCCTGCTCGATCATGGCACAGCAGGACAACGTCCTTCGCATCATCGGTTCGGAGGGCCGCATCGAGGTGAAGGATTTCTGGTTCGCCTCGGGGAAACGGGGCGGAGTAGGGCAAATCGAAATCATCCGGGGCGACGGACAGCAGACAATCGAGGTCGAAGAAAAGCGCTATTTGTATTCGTTCGAAGTCGATGCGGTGGGAGAGGCCATCCGTGCCGGCCGCAGCGAGTTCACCTTCCCCGGCATGAACACCGATGAGACGCTCGCCAACTTGCGCGTTCTCGATCGCTGGCGCGCATCTGTCGGTCTCGAATACGGGATCGAGACCGCTGCCGGGCGCACAACTAACATTACGGGTGCGGCGGTTGTCGCCGGGAGGTGCGTGCCCAAGAGGCAGATCCACCGCTTGGCCAAGCCAGTCTCCGCGGTTGCACTGGGCTTCGAGTTCTTCCCGAATTTCGCATCTGCCTCACTGACACTCGATGCCTTCTACGAGGCGGGCGGCAATCTGTTCGACACTGCATTCGTCTATAATGGCGGCAAGACCGAGAGCATTTTCGGCGACTGGCATACGAGCCGCAAGGTCAACCGCGCGGATATCGTTCTGATTGGCAAAGGCGCCCATTTGCCTCTATGTTATCCCGACGTGATTGCCCGGCAACTAGACCAGTCGCTAGAGCGGTTGAAGACGGATTACGTCGATATCTATTTCATGCACCGCGACAATCCCGACATCCCTGTCGGCGAATTCGTCGATGCCATGGATGCGGAAGTTCGACGCGGGCGCATTCGGGGTATATTTGGTGGCTCTAACTGGACACGTGACCGCATGGATGAGGCCCTTGTCTACGCCGAGAAAAGCGGCAAGACGGCCCCCGCCGCCCTTTCCAACAACTTCTCGCTGGCGCAGATGCTTGATCCCATCTGGCCAGGCTGCGTCGCGGCGTCCGACGACCCTTGGAAAGACTGGCTGATGAAGCGACAGATTCCCAACTTCGCCTGGTCCAGCCAGGGGAGAGGTTTCTTTACCGATAGGGCAGGGCGCGACAAGCGCGACGATGAGGAGATTGTTAGGGTCTGGTATTCTGACCGCAATTTCGACCGCCGTGACCGCGCAATCGAGCTTGCGGGGAAGCGTGGCTGCAGCCCAATCCACATCGCCCTTGCTTACGTCATCGCCCAGCCGTTTCCGGTCATTCCTCTCATCGGTCCGCGGACTGTGGCGGAACTGGAAGACAGCCTTTCGGCCATTCAGATCATGCTTACTCCTGAAGAAGTGCGTTGGTTGGAGGGTTAAGCGCGTAGGCTTGGCGAAGAGATATGAAGGCCCGAAATTCCGCCCCGTCGCCGGATCGTTTCATCTGAGACGATGATGTTAACGAAAGCGGATTGGCCTGATCTTTGCGACTGATGCCGTCCTTTCAAGAAAAAGCTCCACGGACGGGCGTGACGCTTGTCTCCATTGATTTAGCTTACGTTTTTTAACTTCTGCGCGGTGCGCGGGGTCGGCAGTTCGTATCTCTTCAAGACCTGAAATCTTGGTTCCACCTTTTGCTCAACAAGGGCTGTTGCCGATGGCAGCTTTGCGCCTTCATCTCCGTCGTTCGGGTGGGTGCTACCTCTTCCCAAGGGCTGCCGTTCACTTGGCCGAGCGTGGACCGCAATAAGGTTTTCTATTCCCGTTTCATCTGTCCTCCGCCAGTAACCGGCAACTACGTCACCTTGAACAACTTGGCTTGGGAGCGATCTATGGCCACGAGATGAAGAAGGAGCGCCACTGAGCGGACGATCAGCCGGGTTGGATCTGTCCGACCGCTTCGTTGAGGTTGTCCTTCCTCGCAACCGTCAGGGGAAATCCGGTCAGGTTGAAAATCTTCGAACGGAGTTCGACGCGCACCGCAGGCTGGTTGACACTCGAAGCGTTGTGAAAGGTGAAAAGTCCTTCGATTGCCGGTGGGACTGAGATCACCATGGTTTCGATCTGAGCATCGCTCGAGCCAGGTTCCATAGACTGGAAAATGGCGCCCAGCGCCGCCGCCAGCTTGCCGCGTAGGAGTACGCTCTCATCAATGTCGCGTCCGGGTGCAGCGCAGCGCAGCGCGCGGACGAGTTCGGGATACTCGTCCGTCAACTGCGCGGGCGTCATCGTGCCTAGGCGATCGGCCTCGGCGCTCGCGCGTGCGGGCTTGCGTGTTCCGGTAGAGGTGTCGGCGTAGTAGTTCTCGATCGCGCCACGGCGGAGAAAGAAGCAGCCGAGCCGTTCGAGCCCGTCGAGCAGCACGCGGTAGCGAGTGGCCAGCGCCGTCAACTTGACCCCAAGCTCACCAGTAAATGTGGAGGGGTCAGTCAGGAGCAAGGCGAGCGTACAGCGCCGACGCTTTACATCTGGGTCCTGCTTGTCCGACCAGTAGGGATACACCCCGACCGCCGCGTCAATCGTCGCGGTGTTCTCGGCGATCAGCCCGGCGAGTTCGGACCGCAGTTTGCCGTCGAGGTCGATAAGCGAGGGATGGCCCATAGCGTTTGCGATCGCATTCGCGCCGTCCGCTGCGCTGAAGTCGTTCACAATGCGGTTGTCGTCGGCGAGTGCATCGAGATCAGCAAGTACAGTCACTCGCATACCAAATTGCCGTAAAGAGCTTCCTTGCCTCGCGAAACTCGCCCTTGCCGAGTGCGGGGAGAATCTGGGTGTTGCGCGCCTCGATTTTGAGGCCGAGACGCCGGGCGGTGCGTGCCGCGACGATCTCGTCGCTTGGCCCTTCGACGAGCAGGATGCGCTCGGCGAAAAGCGCCTGCCGATGAGACAGGCTGATCCGCGCGACGAATTCCTTAAGCTTCGACGATTGAAGCAGGCCGTCGGCGGGATGAATCTGGCGGCAATCGGCATTGCCGCCGAAAAAGACGATGCCGGAAAGGTCGGCGAGCGAACTAAGGAGCAGGAACGACGGGGAGTGGGTCGAGATGACGATCCGCTTTTTGCCAGAATCGACCCAGTCGCCGGCGATCGTTTCCATCTCCTCGAGAATGAACGCCTGGAGCTGGGGATGAAGCGAGATTTCGGGCTCGTCGATGATGAGAGTTCCGATCGTGTCATCGTAGATCGCGGCAAGCAGCGAAACGAGCTGGGTGATCCCGCTTGCCTCGAGCCCGGACTGATAGCGAGCGCTGTCGGACATGGCGGTGAAGGACATCGCGAGCCCATTCTGATTCCACTGGAAGTCGATTCCCCGTTCGAAGAGCTGTTGCAGCCGCGTTTCGACCTTGATCCGCAAATCCGCGCGCTGCTCGAGGTTCATCACGTCGCCAACAACGCTCTCGATTTGGTGCCAATTGGGACGATAGCTTACGTGTCCGTAAAACGCCTCGCCTGCACTTGATCCCACCCCAGGTGAATCGGTGGCCGCTCGGTACCGCTCGACCGGTCCGGTGCGACCTGCGGGTAGAAAACGGACATGGGCGGCCTCCGCGCCGCGACTTCGAAGCGCCTTTTGGATGGACCGTAACGCCCGCGTCTTGCCGCTGCCGT
This sequence comes from Rhizobium rhododendri, assembly GCF_007000325.2. GTDB lineage: Bacteria > Pseudomonadota > Alphaproteobacteria > Rhizobiales > Rhizobiaceae > Rhizobium > Rhizobium rhododendri. The sequence continues at coordinate 816,451 of NZ_CP117268.1, forward strand.
TGGGCCCGACAAGGGTGGTGATGCCGGAGCGGATCGTGACCGTGCCGCCGGACTTTCCCGTTATGACGTCGAGCGGGATCGCGACGTCCGTGGTCGGAGCGGCAGGGGCGGTCGAATGGGTACGTACTACGGGTTCGTCGGACACGGGAACCTCTCGGGATCGAAGTCTGCCTTTAGCGCTCGTCGCAGAGATGATTTACGATCGCAATAGTATCAATAGTAGAACGGCAGATTTCGCAGTCCAGTCGCTTAAAACCGGACAGTCAACTCTCGGCCCCAAAATCAGCCTTTCCCCCTTAAGTCAAACGACTTTCCCCGCTGTGGCATCTCAGCGCGTTAGCTCTATTCAAATAACAGGGTCGTTGGTTCAGATCCCTTCAAGGCGTACGTATTCGGATGCCATCCTTCCGAATTTTAGTTTGGCGCGCTCGTGGGTGCATACAGTGAGGCACCCGCTTTTCGTGCCGCGGCAGCTAAACGCTTGTCTCTGGTCCATAGCAACGATCGCCTATCGAGCAGTATCGAAGCCAGCAAATGTGCATCCGTGTACCCGATCCCCATGCTGAAAATCGAGTGCCGACCGATCATCGTTATTACTTCGTAATGGCTAGCGACTAGTGCCTCTCTCTGCGCCGAAAAAAACGCCATGACGGCCCCACGGTCGCGAAGACTGCCGAGCGCCAATTCTCCGACAACGACGGGGTGACAGAGTAGCAGGTCGTCCGCGATAACTTTGCGCAACTCCACGTCACCATGGCGGAAATGATCAATCCAGATCGAGGTGTCTACCAATATCACTTCGCCGCTTCGCTCCGGCGGCGAGGGGCTGCCTCTGCATCTGGCATGGTACCCCCGAGAGCAGCGAGACGCTTTCCGGATTCGACCCGCACAAGTGTCTCCAAGGCCTGGCGGACAAGTGCGGCTGTTTCCTTTGTTCCAGTCAGGGACCTCGCCTGTTCCATGAGGTTATCATCGAGATTGATAGTGGATCGCATGCTCTGACTCCTATCTTCGAACCGGATAATTAGCACCATTTGGTGCTAAAATCCATGCCTCACTAGCGCGATAATCCAGGGCCTTAAATCCGGATCCCTTCAAGCGCGAGCCATCTCGATGCGAGCCGCATTAGTCCGTTACTTGATTTCGAAGTTTCCCATTTTCAAGCAACAATTTGACAGTTTGCGCTGCGTTGTGTCGCATCTCGATGGCGGCATGGTCTGAATAGAAAGCCTTGTGCGGCGTTATCACCAAGCGTCCCGCGAGCCAGTCTTCACGGTTGCGCCACGCCGACAGCAGCGGATGGTCGCGAGGCGGTTCCTGCACCAGCGTGTCGATCGCTGCCGCTCTTAGGCGGCCGCTTTTGAGCGACGCTTCAAGCGCGTCGAAGTCATCAAGCAGTTCGCCCCGGGCCGTATTGACCAGAATTGCCCCCGGCTTGAGCCAGGCAAGCCCGTCGGCATCTAGCATGCCGCGCGTCTCTGTTGTCGTGGGACAATGGAGCGTAACGATATCGGATTGCGCCAGCAGATCATCCAGTCTTTGGGCGCGCTGGTACCCGACCGCCTTCTCATGACCGGGCGCCTGGCCGGGATCGTAGCCAAGGACCCGAAAGCCAAATGGCTTCAGTCGATTGACGACCGCGGTGCCTATTCGCCCTACCCCTACGACACCCACGGTGGCCTCATTCGAGCGCGAAAGAGGTGTCAGGCTGTGGATCTGCCATCCGGACGTATAGCCGCGAGCGCGGGCATCATGCTCCCATAGCCGCCTGTGCAGGGACATGATCATGGCGATCGCATGGTCAGCGACTTCCTCGGTGCCATAGTCGGGATTGTTCGCAAAGGGGATGCCGGCACTGTCGAGAGCCGCAAGATCGATCTTTTCATAACCGACGCCGTAGCGCACGACGCCTCTGCAGCGCGCCAGATGGGCAATACTTCTGGCACCCAATCGCGCGCCCCAGACCATCAGAGCGTCGAGCCGGGCCAGACGGTTCGGATCGAAAAGCATCTCGTCGGTGGTGCCGAAGAAATCGATTTCGACATCGCTTCCGAGAACCTCCGCCTCAAGATCGGGCGTGCCGATCATGTGGTCAGTAATTCCGACTACATATTTCTTCAGCTGTCCCATTGTTTCAACCGAATACGGTGGCGACGTCCACCGAACCCGGCAGTGCTCCATCGCGAGCAAGCTTCGCCACCGCCTGCTGAAAGGCGGCGTTGATCGGTGCGGCTACGCCGTGAAGGCGCCCGAGGCGCACGATCTCACCGTTCAGATAATCGACTTCGCTCGATGTGCCGCGCACGAAGCTTTGCCACGTCGATTGCTGGCCGCGCTCGATGCCGCTGCCTTGCGCGACCCGCCAGCCGGATATATCGACAACGCGTTCCGAAGATGCAGCGGGGTCGTATCCCGCGGCCTCCAACACGGTGCGTGCTTCACTTGCGAGATCGGTAGCGGCTCTGGCGCGGGCCTCCGGTGCTCCGGCGAAAAGCTCGACGGCGTTGGTGACATTGTGTTCCAGCTTCGCGGCCTTCCAGCGCCGGATGTCGGCCCGGGCCTCTGCCAGATATCCCGCCTTCGTCAGATCAGAGGTGATGGCCGATGCTGTGTCATCGAGGCCATGCGGATAGCGTCCAAGGGTCACCACGCCGATATTGGGCTCGCCGGCAACGACAACCTCGCCGGTAACGGTATAGCGTGCGGGAATGAGAATGCTCGCCGCATAGACATGGCTGAAGCGTCGAAACGCGATGTCCTCGGCGGCCAATCCATTCTGGAATGTTGCCAGGGGCAGTTCCGATGCAAGCCCGCCTCCCTCTACATCGCGCCACGCCCAGAAATTGGTTGCAGCCTCGACATCCTGCGCCTTCACCGTCAGGAGAAGGATATCGTCCGGTGAGAGGTCGGGCGGCGTTGCGGTATCGACCGCGTTAAGCCGGACAATTCCCGTTTCCCTGGGCCTGCGATAGGACAGGCCATGAAGCGCGATATGCGATATCTGCGCCCCGCGTCCCACCAGGACATAAGGAATGTCGTTGATCTCGAACTGGGCGGCGAGACTTGCGCCAACCGCGCCAGCGCCGACGATGATGTAGCGTTTCATTGTGCGTCTGCTTCAGGCTGTCTTGAGGACGGGGATGTCCGTGGAATATTGCGATACGGCGGCCTGGCCCTGTCTCCATCGATCAAAAGCTGCGCGCCCGAGGATGGACATGCATGTATCTTCCTGCGGAGCGTGGACGAGAACTGCCTGGATGTCGCGAAAATGCCTCTCAAGCCCCAGATCGCCACCGAGACCCGGATTACCAAGGCTTCGCACCGCGAGCTGGACCGCATCGCGCAGCTGCCGACCGGCTATGATCCGGGCGCGGATCAGCCGTTCCGGGTCGCCCTGGCCGCTTTCGAGCGAGTCGGAGATGATATGGCGGGCACCGGAAACGAGCAGGTCGATTTCTCCTGAGAGGTTGACGAACCGCTCCGTGCGAGCAATGTGATGGCCGAGATTGGTCGGTACGCGCTCGTGGGCATAGCGGATGAACTCGGCCTGGGCCGCTTCGGCAACGCCCAGATAGATCGCGGTCAGTGCCAGCGTCATGGCCGCGTGGGCCCGATTGTCCTGCTGGGCCACGGAAGGATCGACGAGGTCCAGCACGTTTTCCGCCGGGATTTCCACGTCATGGTATTTGACGTCGTGAGAGCCTGAGGCGCGCATGCCCAGGCTGTTCCAGTTCTCGATCACCTCGATGCCGGGCAGTCCGTTTGGCACGATGAAGGTTCCAACGCGTGTCGTCGTTTCGTCGGTGTGCGCCCAAACCAGGAAGTGTGTAAGCCCATGGGCACCGGTAACGAAACGCTTGTGGCCGTTGATCGCCCAGCCATTCCGGGTTCGGCGGGCGAGGGTCGCCGGCAGGCCGCCGCGCGCGGGCGAGCCCAGTTCCGGCTCGACGCGGGCGGCGTTCAGCAGCAGCGGGCGGTCCTTTGCCTCTTCCAGCAGGCGCTTGTAGAGATCTTCTGGCCAATTGTTTCTGGTGGCCTGGCCAAGATGGTTGAAGATGGTCATGGCGGTGATCAGCGCCACGGACGGATCGCCGCGCCCGAGCGCTGCCAGAATCTGGGCAGCATCGTAAAGGCTGCCGCCCCTGCCGCCAAAGCGGGTGCCGACGGTGGTTTCCAGAAGGCCGCTTTCATGAACGGCGCGAATGCCTGCCCAAGGAAACGAGCCGCTGCGATCAGCATCGGGAGCGGCTTCTGCAACAATCCGAACCGTTGCGTCGAGACTGCTTGTATCATGGGGCATGGGCCGGGGCCTTCTGACTGTGGGATAAGCGCGGCCTTCTCTGCCGCGAGACAGATTGCGCCGATCGCTCGGCGCAAAAGCTTGGTATGCGAAACGTCTGTGCGCGCCTGACGAAGAATTCAGGCGGCCGCCTTCTTCTTCGAGTCTTCCCGATCACGAATGCCTTCGCGCACCAGTGGCAGGATGTAGCGGCCATAATCGACGGCATCGTTGTAGTTGTCATAGCCGCGGATCGAGATCAGGTCGGCGCCAAGATCGATGTAATCGAGAATGGAATCGGCGATGGTCTGCGGCGATCCGACGAGCGCGGTGGTGGCCCCGCTTGCATTGGTGGCGGTCACCGTCGGATACCAAAGGGCGCGATCTTGGACATTGCCACGGGATGCAATGTCCAACAGCCGCTGCGAGCCGACATTGGCGGGGCGCGGAGCCGAAAGTGGAGAGCGGCTGAGACCCTTCTCGCGGTTCTCGTTAAGCCGATCAAGGACCTTGTGTGCTTTCACCCAGGCGAGTTCATCGGTCTCGGCCACGATCGGTCGGAAGGTGACCCAGATGCGCGGACGATCGACCCGGCCCGCTTTTGCGGCTTCGGCATAGATCCGATCGATCTGCTGCTTGGTTTCGGCCAGCGGCTCGCCCCAGAGGCCAAAGATATCGGCCAGCGAACCACCGATCCGGTAGGCGGCATCGGAGGAACCGCCGAGCGAGATGGGAATGAGGCCGTTCGTCGGGCGCACGGCACTGCGGAACTGTTTAAACTGGTAGTATTTGCCATCGAAGTCGAAAGGCTCGGTCGATGTCCAGACCAGTCGCAGGATGCGGATATATTCTTCCTGCCGCTCGTAACGCTCTTCCTTGTTGAGAAAATCGCCTTCGCGCGCCTGCTCGTCATCATTACCGCCGGCAATGAAGTGGACGACCACGCGCCCGCCGCTCAGCTGATCGAGCGTCGCGAGCGATTTCGCCGCAACTGTCGGATAGACGGTGTTGGGCCGCAGGGCGACGATGATCTTGATATTCTTCGTATGGGCGAGGATGGTCGCGCCAATGGTGAAGGGATCGAAAGATGACGATGAGTAGGGGATCAGGGTATAGTTGAAGCCGTAATCGTCGAGGGAGCGGGCATAGCGCTCGAGGAAGAGCGGATCCACCGGTGCATCGGGAATGGGATTGAGATCGTTGGATTCGTTTGGAAACGTGACGCTGATGAATTCTGCGGCCATGTGAGCCTGTCTCCCTGAGGATTATCGGTAGGTGGAAAGTAGAACCTGCCAAGCTGGGGAGGAAGACAGGTCATTCTTATTCCATAGAAACTGTAAAAAATATTCGCGCTAGGACACCGGTATGGAGTTGATCGGCATTCCAACGCTGCGTCGGGTCAGGCTTTGGGATCAGAAGCTGGGAGACCAGCCGAGGCTTGGAGCCACAGTGTCCGTGAAGTCGGCGAGCAACCGGATATTCTCTTGCAGGCCAAATGCCGGCGGCAGAAAAAGAATGACTTCATCGGCGGCGCTGAGGCCGGGATCGTTGTAGATCGCTTCGAGAACCTGGTTGGGGCCGCCGTGGAATACGGGGGAAATCTGTGTCCCAGGCGGCTGGTTGACGCGCTCGGTGGGCTGAAGTGCACCCTTGGGACGGGAGGCGGCAATGCCAAGCGTGCGCCGCTCCAGGTCGTAGGCGGCATATTTCTCCCGTAAGTCCGCGGTATTGCCGACGAGGATGGATGCGGCCACGATCACCGGTGGCGGCTCCGTTCCCCATATCTTGCGCCAGTGGGTGCGGTGAGCCGTGATGCTGCGCGCCTGATATTCGCTGAAGGTTTCGCCCTCCTCGTGGTCGTGGAGGACGGTGCCTGAGATCAGCCCGATACCGATTTCCGCAGCTTGCACTGCGGATGAAAAACTGCCCGAGCCCTGCCTGATGCGCGAACGCAGCGTCGCGCTGTGGGGCGTGACGCGCAGTTCGGCGCCTTCCGGCGCACCAAGGCCCGGCTCGGTAACGGTGTGCAGGATCTCGCCCGAAAGTGCGGCGAGAAAACGGGACTGGCGGCGCTTTGCCTCGGTGCGGGCGTCGGTATCGACCGTGCCGAATACGGCATCGAACGCGGCGTTCGCACCCGTCGAGATGGCAAGCTCTAGACGGCCATCGATCAGCAGATCGGTCGTGGCCGCTGCCTCTGCAAGCAGGATCGGATCCTGGTAGCGCATGGGGATGACGGCCGAGCCAAGCGTGATATGGGATGTGTGCTGGCCGGTCGCGGCAAAAAACGGCAGCGGCGAGGAGAGATAGTGGTCGAAGTGCCTTTGGTAGGCCCAGCCGGACTGCAGGCCCAGTCGCTCGGCTGCCTTGAAGAGCTCGATCCCGTCGCGCAGTCCCTGTGCCGGGCCGGCGTTGTCGTTGAAAGACACCCTTGTGTTGAAGCCAAGCCGCTTCTTCGCCCGGAATGATGCTGGCAGAGTGCTGGAGGGCACGGTGATGTTCATGCGATATTTTCCTTTTGGAAGGCCCGTCGCGGTTCCAGATGCGGCACCGGCACGATATTCGCAGCGCCCGACGGGATCGCTTCCAGCAGAGACACAGTGTAGGGCTGCTGGGGATTGTCGAAGATGTCGGCGACAGTCCCGTGTTCGACGATCCGCCCGCGCTGCATGACCGAGACGGTGTGCGCGAGTTGGCGCACGAGGGCCAGGTCATGCGACACGAAGACATAGGTCAGGCCCAGCTTGGCCTGCAGCGAGAGCAGCACCTCGACGATACCGGCCTGGACGCTGACGTCGAGTGCAGAGGTAGGCTCGTCAAGCACGATGACGTCCGGCTTCAGAACGAGCGCGCGGGCAATCGCCACACGTTGGCGTTGGCCACCTGAGAGCACACCTGGCTTGCGGGAAAGAAAGTCTTCGGCCAGCCCGACATCTTTCAGCGCTGCACGAACCCTGTCGCCCTGCTCCTTGCGTGTTCCAATCTTGAACCGGTCGAGCGGCTCACGAACCAGCTCCTCGACTTTCCAGGACGGGTCGAGCGACGTGAAGGGGTTCTGGTAGACGATCTGCAGATGGCGCCAAACAGAGCGCAGCGAAGCCTGAGTACGCCCCGTGAGTTCCTCGCCGGCCACTGAAATCTGACCGGTATCGGGCTGCTCCAGCCCCAGCAGCAGCCTGATCGTCGTTGTCTTGCCCGAGCCGGACTCGCCGACCAGCGCATGCGTGGTGCCGGCCGGAACGCTGAAGGAAACGTTATCGACAGCTGTCACCACCTTGTTACCGACGGTGAAATTCTTCGTGACGGCGCTGACCTCGATCTTTGGCGAGTTGGCGCCGGCAGCCTTGAGCAGCCGGAAACCGGGGTCGCGCAGTGCGGCATACCGGTTTGGATTGAGGACAGGCACATCCGCGTGCAGTTTCTTCGTGTAAGCCGATGTCGGCGAGGAGAAGACGGCGGCGGTGCTGCCGGCCTCCTGCACGACGCCGTCCTTCAGCACCACCAGAGCATCGGTTCGCTCCGCGGCAATCGCCAGGTCGTGGGTGATCAGCAGCAGGCTCATGTCCAACTCGCGCTGCAGCCGTGAAAGCAGATCGAGGATCTTTTTCTGGATGGTGACATCAAGCGCGGATGTCGGCTCGTCGGCGATCAGCAGTGTTGGGCGAGGCAGAACGGCCAGGCCTATCAGCACGCGCTGCAGCATGCCGCCGGACAGCTGATGCGGGTAGGAGTGAAAAACACGCTGTGGATTGTCGAGCCCGACCTGCGCAAAGGTATCGAGGACCAGAGCCTTGCGGATGGCCTTGTCAGGCTCATCGAGGAGGGCGGCCGCCTCCATCGCCTGGACACCGATCGTGCGCACCGGGTTCAGCGAATTGCCCGGATCCTGGGGAACGAAGCCGATGGCGCGCCCGCGCAATGGCTGAAAGCGACGTTCGGGCAGGCCGAGAATTTCCTGGCCTTCGAAAACGATGCGGCCGCTGGCTCGCCCGCCATGGGGCAGCAGCCGGAGCACCGCACGCGCGATGGTCGATTTGCCCGAGCCGGATTCGCCAATGAGCGCAAGGCTCTTGCCGCGACCAAGTTCGAAACCGACGCTTGAGACGACCTCCTTTTGTCCGTAGGAAACCGAAAGCCCGACGGCCTGCAGCAGCTGAGTTGAACGCTTCAACGTCAGCGGTGAGGCATCGGCACGGCTGTATGCTGCAGCTAGTCTGTCTTGCGGAGCCATCGGCTAATCCTGTTCATAGAGAGGACGGTCGCGATCGTGACGAAGGCGGGCGCGTAGACCAGCCATGGCCATTTCAGGTAATCCTTGCCGATCGACACCAGCAGGCCCCAGTCCGAGGCAGGTGGCGGGTCGCCATATCCGAGAAAGGCAAGACCGGCGATCAGCATGATGGAATCGCCGAATTGCAGCACTGCCAGTGGGAAAACCGAACGCGAGGCATTTGGCAGCACATGGCGCCAGAGGATGTGCCAGCGCGAGCCGCCGAGGAGAAAAGATGCCTCGACGAAGGTCGCCTGGCGGGTCTTGATGACCTCCGACCGCGTGACACGGGCGAACATCGCCACGGCCGAGACGCCGGTGGCGATCGCGGCGTTGGTGGTGTCGAAGCCGATTGCGGTGACCACGATGACGGCGAGCAGGAATTTCGGTATCGCCAGCAGCACGTCGACCATGCGGGCGAGTAGGGTGTCCAGCCGGCCGCCGAAGAAGCCGCCAAGGAGCCCGATGAAACCACCGGCGAAAACGCCGATGACGACAGCGATGAGCGCGCTCCTGACGGAAGAGGCTGCGCCATAGACAACACGCGTATAGAGGTCGCGACCCAGCTGGTCGGTTCCAAACCAGTGCGCGGCGCTTGGGCCAAGCAGCTTGTGGGCAGGCGTTCCGATGGCCGGGTTCTCGCTTGTGAACAGGCCGGGGGCGAGTGACCAGGCGAGCACCAGCGCGACGATTGCGAAGGATAACACCACGGTCGCCGGCACCCGGATAGATGTCAGCCAAGCAGCCATGGTGAAACGTGGGCTGGAAATGCCGGAAACAAAGGTCATGATTTCACCGCTTGAGAAAGAACGGCCGAATTGTCGTCGGCGGTGACCGGCCGCCGCTCGGCAAAGCCGAGCAGTTTCACGCGGGGATCGAGCAGAGGGTAGGCAAGGTCGGCCAGCAGATTGACGACCACGAAGACCACTGCCGCCAGCGAGACGATTGCCTGCAGCACCGGCAGGTCCTGCGTGCTGACAGAGCGCTGCACAAGGCTGCCGACGCCGTTGCGGCCGAACACCGCTTCGGTGATCAGCGAGCCGCCGAGCAGTTCGCCGATGGTCAGCGCGATGACGGTCACGACCGGCAGAGAGGAGGGCTTGAGCAGGTGCTTGGCAAAGAGCCGCATCTGGCTCAGACCACGGCTGCGGGCGACCGCGGCGTATTCTTGCCCGGCCTCGTGATCGAGGTTGGCGATGAGCACTTCCGCGATCTGCGCCGAGATGGGAATGCCGAGCGCAAGGGCTGCGAAGAAGGTCGCCCAGAAGCTGTCCGGCTTGATCACCCGGAAAAGACCCAGCTGGAAGCCGAAGATGTGGATCAGCACCAGGCCGATCACGAAATTGGGCACCGACAGGAACAGGGAAGGAAAGCCGCGCAGCAGCCCCTGGCCAAATTCCTTTCGAAGAAAGCGTGTTCCATAGGCAATGGTTATCGCTAGTAACAGCGCCACGACGAGACCGGTGAACGCAAGGATCAGCGTCGAGGGCAGCACATCGGCGATCAGGGTCGATACAGGCCGGTTGGTTCTCATCGAGATACCGAGGTCGCCAATGATGAAATGCGAGAAGGAGTTGGACAATTGCACCAGCACTGGTTTGTCCAGACCCTGGGCTACGATGATCTCCTGGATCTCGGCCTCGGTGAAGCCGTTCTGCGGGTTGCGCAGAACGTTGGTGATCGGGTCGCCCGGCAGGATGCTGACGACGATGAACGTAAAGACATAGGCCAGAAGGACGACGACAACGGCCTGGATGAGGCGCTTTCCAGCGTAATACAGGTAGGGGTTGGTCATGCCGATCATATCCTCACGTTTATCCTTCGTGCTCTCGGCTATTCGCTCAGGGATGCCGTGTAGTAGCTGGCGTAGGCGATGCCATTGTACGTCTCGCCTTTCAGCTTCGGGCTTTGCACGTAGATGCGCTGGACCATCTGGGTGCGCGGGATGAAGTAGCCCTGCTCCAGAACGTATTGCTGCAGTTCTTCGAGGAGCGGCTTTCGGATTTCGACGGTGGCTGCACCCGCGATCTTGTCACGTAGATCGTTGAGCTTCGTGTCGCGCTCGTCGAGCGCAAACCAGTTCTCGCCGTTGTTGGCGTTGGTGAGGATGCTGGCGACTGTTCCCGCATCGATGAAGCTGCGCGTCACCTCGTAAGCCGGCACGGCCGGACCGCCGAATGCGACCTTCTGGCCGAAGGTGACCACGTCGTAGGCGCGGATATCGACCTTCCAGCCGATCTTGCCGAGCTGCTGGGCGATCAGTTCGTCGATCGACTTCGATGTTGCGAGATAGGGGTTTGAATAGAGTGTTAGGACCAGCGGCTTGCCGTCCTTTGCGCGGATGCCGTCGGCGCCCTTAACCCAACCGGCTTCGTCGAGGAGCTTTCCGGCTTGGTCCGGATTGTAGGCCAGCAGCGCGCTCTGGTCGGTCGCGCCGGGCACGTTGCTCTGGATGAATGACGTCGCGAGCTTCCAGTCCGGCGTGTAGACGGTGTCGATGATCTCCTGGCGATTGATGCCGGCCTGTAGAGCCTGGCGTACCTTCACGTCGTCGTAGGGTGCGAGCTTGGTGTTGACTGCCCAGCCGTTGACGAAGCCGAGGTAGCGCGGCGTTGAAACGGTGAAGCCATCCGCCTTGAGAGACTGAAGCTCCTGCGGCGAAGCGTTATAGGCAATTTCGGCCTGATCGGACTGGACGGCGGAAATCCGCAGCGATTGCTCGGATACCAGCTTGTAGGTGATCGAGTCGATATAGGCCGGGCCGCTGTGACCGACGGCGGCAGGTCCCCAGTTATAATCTTTGCGTTTCACCAGCTTGACGAAGTCACCTTCCTTCCAGGAGTCAACCACATAGGGACCGCTGCCTGACGTCTTGCTCAGGTCAGCCTGGTCGGTTGCCGGCTGCGCGATCGTCTTCGGAGAGATGAGGATCGAGCCGTGGTAGCCAAGGGTCGGGATGAAGCCGAGCGTCGGCTTCTTGAAAACGACCTTCACCGTGGCGGCGTCAACGACCTCGGAATGATCGTAGGTCTTGGGGAAGAGACCGATCGGGTTTATGCCTTCCTTCTTCCGGCCGGCGTACCAGATGTCAAGGTTGGCGACGACAGCCGCTGCGTCGAGCGGGGTGCCGTCGGAGAAGGTCACGCCGCTCTTCAGGTGAAGTGTGAATTCGGTGGCCTTATCGTTCTGCTCCCATTTTTCGGCCAGCCATGGGCTCACCTTGCCTACAGCATCGACGTAGATGAGCTTGTCCGTCACATGACCCCAGATATGGCCCTGGAAGCTGGAAATCGCGCTATTATTGGGAATCCAGGTGTCACCCAGCGAATCTATGAGGAAGGTGATGTCGCCGCCTTCACGCGGGCTTTCGGCGCCCAGAGTCGGGGTCAAGCCTACCGTCGCCACAAACGCAGTTGCTACCAGCGCGGACGTGCCGACAAGCAGACGACGTCGGGAAAGGGAAAAGAATGCGGAACGTTCGGTCATATCGTGTCCTGTATTTTTCCAAGCGGATCAATACGTTTAGAGTATGCAGGGCAGCTGACCGGAGAAAGACCAGTTGTTCTTTTTCTATCAATTTAATGGATTATTTTGTTCGGTTTCGAGGTGCGCAGGGGTCAGCTTTTTTCGGGCGCCGATATTGGCGGCGATCAGACCCACGGGACGGCAGCTTCAATCGATGGCAAGGAAGCGTGGGTGATTGCTGTCAATCCCTCTTCATCTCGGGGCCATGAGCGCCATCGGTAAACTTCATTTCTTCGAATATTCGAACTGGGGGCGGGTCGCCGTGAAATCGTTCGACTTGCACGCGGGTTATTTGCCCGGTCGAGCCCTGCGCCAATCTTGAGGTGCCGACATCATGTGTTAGAATGTTGGGATTGCCGTGCACGCACATGGCTTTGTCGGCGCTCCGGTCGTCCGGCTCGAACCACGCGCCGGTCGCAAGCTGCATAACGCCTTTCCGCAGGTCCTGGCTGAGGATCGCGGCGGCAAGGCAGCTGCCACGGTCATTGAACAGCCTCACGATGTCCCCATCGACGATGCTGCGCTCGGCAGCGTCGGCCGGGTGAATGCGGACCGGTTCACGGCTCTTGATCTTCGTCGAACGGCTGAAATCGCCGTAGTCGAGCTGGCTGTGCAGGCGATGATGCGGCTGGTTGCAAACGAGGTGCAGCGGATAGCGGTCGTCGCCTGCGTGCCGGGCCGGGTACCATCGCGGATGGCCGCGGCAATCGTCGTAGCCAAAGCCTTCGACAGTTTCAGAGAAGATCTCGATTCTACCCGAAGGCGTCGGCAGGGCCGATGCGAGCGGATCGTCGCGGAAGGCCCGCGCCGGACCGCCCACATCGGCTTCCAGCGGCAGGCGGATTTCTCCGCGATGCCAGAATTCCTCGAAGTCCGGAGCCTCGTGGCCGCCGGACGCCAGCGCCGTGCGGGTCGTCTCATACAGGAAGGCGAGCCATTGCCGCGACGATCGGTTTTCCGTGAAGGCCTCCGCCTTGCCGAGATGTGCCGCTATCGCGGCGAAGATCTCGTAGTCATCGCGCGACTCGCCCACCGGTTCGATCAGGCGCTTCATCGCCACCATCAGCGGATCACCGGCTGAAGCGCCGATATCCTCGCGCTCGAGTGTCGTCGTCGCCGGCAGGACAATGTCCGCGTGGCGGGCCGAGGCGGTCCACGCCGTCTCGTGCACGATGATGGTTTCCGGCCGGCGAAAGGCCTCGCGCAGCCTGTTGAGATCCTGGTGATGGTGGAACGGATTTCCGCCTGCCCAGTAGACCAGTTTGGTATCGGGATAGTGCGCATCAATGCCGTTGTACTGAAATGCCTCGCCCGGATTGAGGAGCATGTCGGCAATTCGGGCGACGGGAATGAAATCCGCCACAGGATTGCGGAACTGGTTGAAGGTCGGCAGCGGCACGGCCAGTTGCTGCTTGCCGTTGTTGCCCAGGGCGCCCAGCGAATAGGAGAAGCCGCCCCCGTCGAGGCCCATCTGGCCGAGCATCGCGGCCAGCACAATGCCCATCCAAACCGGCTGCTCGCCATAATCGGCTCTTTGGAGGGCGTGGGCAATCGTAATCAGTGTTCTTGCCCCCGCCATTGCCCGTGCCAGCTCTTCAATGACGCCTGCATCGATGCCGCAAATGGCAGACGCCCATCCAGGGCTTTTCCGTTGGCCATCGCTGCGGCCAAACAAATAGTCCTCGAAGCACTCGTAACCGACGGCATAGCGATCAAGGAAGTCGCGGTCGTGCAGCCCTTCCGTGGCAAGCACATAGGCAAGGGCGAGCATTAGCGCGACATCGGTGCCCGGCGTGATGGACAGCCATTCCGCATTGGCTTCTAAGGGAAAGTCGTCTCGCAACGGACTGACGAGGACGAAACGCGCGCCGCGCGTGCTGGCGCCCATCAGCTTGTCACGCACGATGTGCTGACTGTTACCGCCGCCATGGACGTCCGAATTCTTAATGGCCATGCCGCCGAAGGCGACGATCAGTTCGCTGCTCCGCTCGATCGCGTCCCAGGTGACGCTCTTGCGGTCGAAGTGATCGTAGGGTCCGAGCACATGGGGGATGATCACCATTGCGGCGCCGGAGCTATAGGTGTTGACGGACCGGACATAGCCGCCGAGCACATTCAAGAAGCGATGGACCTGGCTCTGGGCATGATGGAAGCGGCCGGCACTCGACCAGCCGTAGGAACCGCCGAACACGGCCGTCGGGCCGAAGTCGCCATAGACCCGCTCGAGCTCAGCCGCGACGAGCTCGATTGCCCTCGCCCAGCTCACCTCGACATAGTCGTCGGCGCCACGGTCCTGCGCATTGCCCTTCTTGCCCTCCAGCCAACCGCGCCGCACGGCCGGACGTTTGATGCGCATCGGGCTGTCGGCGACAGCCGGCAGATTGCCAAGCAGAGGCGAGGGATGCGGGTCGGCCGGATGAGGTCGGATTTCAAGCGTGCCGTCGCGATAGCGCCCCGAAAAAGCGCCCCAATGAGAGCTGTGGGTTTGGAAGTCGTTCATCGGGAATACCTCTTCATTCTTCACGCAGCGGAGGCCAAGAAACTCATTCCGGCAGAATCTTGCCCGGGTTCATGATGTTCATGGGATCGATCGCGGCCTTGATCACGGCCATCAGATCGACGGCATCGCCGTGTTCGCGGCGCAGGTAGTCGATCTTGCCCGTTCCTATGCCGTGTTCACCGGTCGACGTGCCGCCGACCGAGAGTGCGTGCAGAACCATCGCCTTGTTAATCGCCGCGACCTCGTCGAGCTCTGCCCTGTTGTCCGGATCGACGGCGAAGACGACGTGATAGTTGCCGTCGCCGACATGGCCGAGAATGGCGGCCGGGACGCTGCAGCCCTGCAGCAGTGCGCGCGTCTTCAGAATGCAGTCGCTCAGTTCCGAGACGGGAACGCAGACGTCTGACGACCAGCCTTTGGCATTCTGACGCTGTGAAACCACTGCATAGAATGCGTTGTGACGCGCCTTCCACAGCCGGTTTCGATCTTCCGCTGCGTTGGCCCATTCGAAATCCCGGCCGCCATGCTCGTCGACGATCGCCGCCACCATGTCGACCTGCTCCTGTACGGCAGCGGGAGAGCCGTGGAATTCAAAGGCAAGTGTGTCCTCGATCTTCAGCGTCAGGTTGGAATAGGCGTTGACCGCAGCGATGAGCCCACGGTCCATCAGTTCCATGCGGGCGACGGGGATGCCCAGCTGGACGACAGCGATCGCTGTGTCGACCGCCTGCTCGACGCTCGCAAACGAGCACAGCGCCGCCGTAATTGTCTCGGGAATGCCGTAGAGTCGAAGTGTCACCTCAGTGATGATACCGAGCGTCCCTTCCGAGCCGATGAACAGCCGAGTAAGATCGTAGCCGGCCGAGGATTTGCGGGCCCGTCCGCCGGTGCGCACGACCTGTCCGCTCGGCAGGACGACGGTCAGCGACAGGACGTTTTCGCGCATCGTGCCATAACGGACGGCGTTGGTGCCCGAGGCGCGTGTCGCCGCCATGCCGCCGATCGAGGCGTTGGCGCCGGGATCAATCGGGAAGAAAAGTCCCTTGTCGCGCAGATGGGTGTTGAGCTGCTCGCGGGTGACGCCGGCTTCGACTGTACAATCGAGATCTTCGGCGCCGACCCGGACGATCAGCGACATGCGCGAAAGATCGATGGAGATGCCGCCGCATATCGCCGTCAGATGCCCCTCCAGCGAGGTGCCCGCCCCAAACGCGATTACCGGCACGCCTTCGGCCGCACATAGCCGGACGGTCTGCGCCACCTCGTCAGTGTGTTCCGCAAATACGACGCCGTCCGGCATCGCTGCCGTATGGTAGGATTCGCCGCGGCCATGCTGCTCGCGCAGGGCAGGCGAAGTCGAGAAGCGATCGCCGAAAATGGCGCGGAGTTTGTCGGAAAGTTCTGTCGAGAGGTGCGTCATTCGCCGCCTCCGGTTTTTGCCGCGCCGGTGGCGGCCGGTGTGTCGCCGTGCTGTCCCCACTCGGTCGCGGCGCCGTCGTAGATCGCGACGTCCTGCTTGCCGACGAGATACAGCGCAAAGGCGAGTGCCGCCGCGGTAACGCCGGAGCCGCAGCTTGCGATGACGGGTTCGGCGAAATCGAGACCGGCATCCTCGAAGGCCGCGCGGATCTCAGCCAACGGGCGGACTTCGCCGGATTGCGGATCGGTCAGCGCGTTGAAGGGCAGATTGAGGCTTCCGGGAATATGTCCTGATCGCAGACCGAGCCGCGCCTCCTTTTCCTCTGCGGTGAAACGGCCGACCGATCGGGCATCGATGACTTGCTCCGCATGGCTCGTCAGATTGTCGAGAAGCTGCGCCTTTGAGCGGGCGGCAGCCGGCGCGAATTTGGCACGGAACGAGGTGCTGGCCGGATGGGTAACTTCGTCGGTCACCGGCCTTGCCTCGCTCAGCCATTTCTTCAGTCCGCCGTCGAGGATGGCGACCCTGTCGTGGCCGAAGGTCCGCAGCGTCCACCAGACCCGTCCCGCCGACATCAGGCCGGGCGTGTCGTAGATCACGACAACGCCGTCGTTGGCGATGCCGAGATCCGAGGCATGGCGCTCGAACGCCGCACTGGACGGTAGCATGTGGGGAAGCGTCCCATGGTAGAGATGGGCCGACAGCCATTCGGTGGACACGAGCGAACCTGGCAATGTAGCGGACATGGATTGCTCCCAGCAGTGCTGTTGGTGAGGGGGTGGCGGCAGCCATGCCGCATCACCCGTCAGGCGACGATCTTGTCGCCGTTCAGATGCCGATCGAGGAATGGCAGGCTGTCCTGCCCCCAGTAGAGCTCACCATCGTAGCGGAAGGTCGGAAAGCCAAAGACGCCGCCCGCTCTTGCCGTCTCGAGGTTTGATTCCCAGGTGGCCTTGACGTCTTCGGCCTGGGCCCGTTGCTCCAATGCAGTGCCATCGAGCCCGGCAGCATCGGCAATGGCAACGCGGACAGTTGATTGACCGATATCCTCTCCTCGTTCCCAGAACGCCGCCTGTAGCGCGGCCGTCAGCTTCAACCAGTTGTCGCTACGCTCGATTGCGGCAATGACCATCAAACCGGCCGGCGTGGGATCGGAGAGAGTGGAGCGGTTGTCGAAATCTAGGGTCTTGCCGCGGACGGCTGCCCAGCGCTTCAGGTCTTTAATCCAGTAGGCGCGGCGGGCTTCCGGTCGGTTGCGCGAATAGATGGCGCCGTTGTCCTCAACGAGCGGAATCACGAAGGGGCGGATCGAGGCGCCGTGTTTGGCGGCAAGCGCCGTAAAGGCCTCAAGGCCGATGAAAGCCCAGGGCGAACCAATGCCGAAAAAATAGTCGATGTTCTTGGTCATGGAATGCTCTTTGCAGCTTTTCTGTTCGAATGAAGGGCCGTGTCGAAGACGGCGATGGCGCAATCGCGCGCGATGAGAACCACACCGGGATCGCGTTCGACGGCGACCGTTGCCAGCGCGCCTTCGTAGAGAAGGGAAAGATGTGCTGCCGCCGGTTCGGAGCCCAGATCGGAATTTGCCATGACGGCGCGGAAGATATCCTTCACCGTCTTTTTGTGCATACGCGCGACCGTCGTGACGCGCACCGAATCGCCATGTTCGGCAACGGCGAGCGCGAATGCACAGCCGCGGAATTCCGGACTGTCGGCTTTCTGGTGCAGCTGCTCGAAAATCATTCGGATCTGATCCCGTGGCGTCTTCGCCTCGTCAAGAACCTCTCGAAGCGATCGGATGACGCGGTGGTGGCGATCTTCGAGATAGGCGGCGACAAGATGGTCCTTTGAAGGGAAATGCCGATACAGTGTGGCCTTGGCAACCTTGGCCTCCTCGATGATTCGGTCAATGCCAACGGCACGTATGCCCTCGCGATAAAATAGCGCTCCCACCGCGGTGAGAATCTGGTCGGATATTGGCTCTTTCATGAAACGACTTCGGGCTGGAGGGGGTTGATAGTGTCTGGCAGACCGGTCGATCCGCCTGCCGTGCCTGTAGATACGAGTTTGTCGTGTCCAGCCGCCGGGCAAATCGATTTGCATGGTGCGCGCTTCACGAATGACCCCGCCGCGGATAGAGCAATGCATCTAAGCGTGAAACGGCAACAGAGAAAGACAGGTTGTTCTTTTTCTTCCTGCCTTAAGGAAATGGTTTTGCTCGGTCGAAGCTGCGGCGTCGGGGCGCTATTGCCGGCGTCAGTCGAAAACGCCTTGGCCACCTGCGGCGCGCTACGTTTCCGGTTTATCACCCTGCAGCAGCAAGGAGTGCGGGCTGATCGAGGCCGAGATGGTCTCGCAGCGTCGAACCGCTGTAGTCCAATCGGAACAGGCCGCGCTCCTGCAGATGGGCACGACCAACTGGGTGAAATCTTCCAGTCCCTGCAGAAAGAAGGGCGGCATGACATTGAACCCTTCGGCGGCGCCAGCTTCGAACCACTGCTGCATCCGGTCGGCAATCTCGACCGGCGTTCCGACCAGCATGTTATGGCCGCGTCCTGCAGCAACCCGCAGCGCCAACTGACGGATGGTCAGCTTTTCCCGCTTCGCCAGTTCGGTCAGCAATTCGGCGCGGCTGCGCGGCTGATCCGAGATCGGCAGATCGGGCAGGGGAGCATCGAGATCGCGGCCTGCCAGACTATGGCCCAGCCGTTCCTCGAGACGCGGCATCGCGCTCTTGATGTCCGTCCATTGATCGAGCCCAGCCCGCTTTTCGGCTGCCTCGGTCGAGGTGCGGCCGATCACCGCCAGGAAATCTGGCATCACGGCCACGTCTTCCGGCCGGCGTCCGAAGGCAACAACGCGTGCCTTCAGTCGGCCGCCGGCTTGTCGCCTGTGCCAGCTACGGCGTGCAGGTAATCGGTTCGGTACTGGTCATTATTGCTGTAGGTAACAGTGGGCCGTGGCTTTTTCTCGGCATCGCGCTGTTTGGGTTGGGAGTTGGAAACGCCACATCGCTACCGCTACTCATCGCACAGCAGGAGTTCCCCCAGCAGAGACCGCGCGCGTGGTGCCGCTGATGGTCGCCATCGGTTAGGCTGGTCATGCCTTTGCGCCGGCAGCTTTTGGTCTGCTGCGGGGCTGACGGTGTCTATGCCGCCGGATCAACCTTGCTGTTCCTCTGCGCAGCGGCAATACAGGTCGCTGCGATTGGATGCATCCTTTTGGGCCGGCGAAGAAGGCCGCTTGATGCCCCCCGCGTTGCCGGAAGAAATTTTGGATACGATTAAAGGCAAGTTGCTAAAAATAACTGGTCCAAGTCAGACGCGGCCCAATAGAAAACGGCCGATTCGTTTCCGGCCGCTCCCTCGTCACAACAATGCTATGGATCAGGCAGCAGCCGCCAGTTCGTCAGAACGGGTGCGGGCAGCTGCAATGGCTTTCTCAGCCGCTTCAGGACCATAGGCGAGGCCTTCGACCACCACCGTCTCGACGTCGGTGACGCCGATGAAGGCGAGAATCGACTTCAGGTACGGCGTGGCGTGGTTCAGCGCCTCGGCCGGGCCGGTCGAATAGATCCCGCCGGAGGCAAGCACGATATAAGCCTTTTTGCCGCTGGTCAGGCCAATCGGGCCGGTCTCGCCATATTTGAAGGTCAGGCCGGCACGGGCGATATTGTCGATCCAGCTCTTCAGTGACGAGTAGATGGAAAAATTGATCATACCGGTACCGATGATCAGCGTGTCGGCGGCAAGAAGCTCTTGGGTCAGCATGTCTGACGTCTTCGTCACTTCATTCTGCTCGGCTGTGCGGCCGTCGGCTGGCGTGCGAATGGCGGTTGTGAACACTTCGTCGATGTGCGGCAGCGCCGTCGCGGTCAAGTCGCGGTGCACAAGCGTTGCGCCGGGCGTCTGTGCCTTGAGCTTTTCGGCAAGTTCAGTGGCGATCTGGGTCGAGAGAGAATCGGAGCGTGGGCTGGATGTAAGGAGAAGGATGGAGGACATGAGGCATTTCCTTTTTCGATAGGCGGCGGTTCAGTCAGCAATCGATGCCGTTCCCCGAACAGATAGGCCAGCATGACTATCGAAAAAACTGTGATAATATGGATCGCAGTTATCGATGAAGTGGATGGATCGTGCTGCCTAACCCGACATTGGACCAATTGCAGGTATTTCTGGCTGTCGCCGAGGCTGGTAGCTTCTCAGCCGCCTCACGCTCCCTAAACCGCGCCCAGTCGGTGATTTCCTATACGATCGCCAATCTGGAGGCACAGCTTCAAGTCGGGCTGTTCGAACGCTCCGGCGCCCGCCAGGCGAAGTTGACCGATGCCGGTGCGGCCATGCTCGGGGATGCCCGCCGCATCCTCTCCGATTTGGAGGTCATGCGCGCCCGCGTCGGCAGTCTCAAGGAAGGGATCGAGGCCGAGGTCGCCGCGGCCATCAGCGTCATGGTGCCGACCGGCCTGATGGTCGAAGTGCTGCGGGAGTTCCGCGACCGTTATCCGTCCGTCTCTATGCGTCTCAATGTCGGCGAACTCGGAGCCGTCATGGAACTAGTCTCCAGCGGTCAATCGACGATTGGCATCGGCGGTGCGATCTTCAAGCAGGACGATTCGTTGGTAGTCGAGCGCATCGGCCATTCCTTCATGATGCCGGTCGCCGCTGCCAATCATCCGCTCGCCGCAATCGACCGGCCGTTGACGATCGCCGATGTCCGCGAAGAGGTGCAGCTTGTTGTCACCGATTCCACGGCGATGACCAAGGGTCGTGATTTCAACGTTTTGTCCTACCGGACCTGGCGCGTCAGCGACGTCGCCACCAAGCATCATCTGGTGCGGGGCGGCCTGGGCTGGGGCGGGTTGCCGGCGTCGCTGATCCGCGAGGACCTTTTGAGCGGCCGCCTGGTTCATCTCGACCTTGAAGCCTACGAGCAGGGCGAATACCCGATCTATGCGATCCACAAGCTTGCCCATCCGCCGGGTCCGGCGACCGTCTGGATGGTCGATGCGTTTCGCTCGCGGCTGACCACCTGCCCGAGCCGCATCGATTTCATGGAAGGCCGGATGCCCTTTGACAAGCCGGAAGACGCCATCGCCGCGGAATGAATGGACGCCATAGGCGCCCATCGGATGATTCGACGCTTGGCTTCTACAGCACCAGCCTGAAGGTGTGAAAACCGATGGCGATGACGCTGACATCTTCGATCTTGGCGCTTTTCAGGTCAGCGATGAGAACGGCGGTGCAAAAGTCGGCCACGGTGGTGGCGGGATAGTCCCACTTCGGCGGAGTAAATCTCGGCCACCTACTTAGCCTTCTGCGATGAGTGCAGTAGGGTCAGAGGATCTACACAGCGCAACCGAGGTTCGCCAACTGATGAGTAAACTTTTGCGGCCCGATCAACATTACCAATCCAAAAGTTCCATAAATCACCCTTACGCGCCAACTCCATGATATTGCTTGGAAAACGTCTCACTCTTAGCGCGAGGTTTTTTCCGTTGGATGGGAAACGTTTAGGCTTGTTTGTTCTGGCTCGGGGCTTCTCAGGTCGACTCCAGGCGAAATCGGCTTGGAATGAGCGTTGAGAGAAAGCAACTGCTCAAGGCGGGCTCGTGAAATGGCGGGCGCATGGAAACGCATTATGTATCTCTCAATTAACGAGCCTTGATCGTGTCCAACTCTTGTTAATGGCGCAACCACCCAGACCTTCAGTCCCCAGCGAATTGAGGGGCTTATCCAACCTTGCTATCTAGGTTGATTGCATCATCGCAACATGCAACTATTGATTTATGATCCCCCGGCGGTACATACTCAAGATGAAACGATATTTCTTCCACGTTCGGAACGGGCTAATCTTCTTCCAGGATTTGGAAGGAAGTATAGTTAAGGATCTTGAAGCGGCTATCGACGACGCGCAACGATCCGTAAAGGAGATCGTTGCGGATTGTAGCGCGTCTGGAAAACCTGTTGGCGGTCAGCAGTTTGAGATTGTCGATGAAGCTGGCATCGTTTGGGCTGTCATCCAGTTCAGGGCCTTCATCCCCCGGTCTGGTGCCGAGACCCTCGAATGGATCTGAACGGTGCATCGCCTACCAAGCCGATGAAACCTGGGCGCTTGACGCGATTTAACGTACCGCTCGGCTGCCTAGGGGAGCCTAATGCCGATCTTTTGGGCACGCCACATAGCTTGCAATAAGACCTTCGGTTCGCTTCGCGATACGTTCCCGGCTTACGAATTCCCGGAATTCAAGTGCTCTTGTATTTCCTTTCCGGCCTTAAAAAATGGCACCCATTTGTCATCGACAAAGACGGTTTCCCCGTTTCTCGGGTTGTGCCCGGATCTCGGCGGGCGGTGTCGCACGGAGAAGCTCCCGAACCCACGAAGCTCGACCCGGTTGCCCTTTTCCAGGGCCTCGGTAATTCCCTCGAGAATGATGTCGACGATCCGCTCGACGTCTCTGTTGTAGAGGTGGGGATTGCGCGCCGCGACGATTTGGACGAGTTCCGATCTTGTCATTGTTTGGCCTGTAAAATCTGGTGGCTGAACGAATGCTGGTTACTTGTCGGAAGCTGGCACGGCAACCGTGATTACGCAACGCTGCTCGCTTTTGGCCTTTGCGGCCGCTTCAGCACAGGTCGTGAGCGCTTGCTGATTGGCACGCACGAGAGCACTGGCATCGGCAATGCCACGCCATCCCTCGGGACTTGACGACTGCATCAGGGCGATCCCCGCATCCCAGCGATCGGCATTCATGACTGTGGCGGCAATCGCCTTGTCGATCGATCCTGGCAGCAAGCGCGGCCCAAGGGTGAGGAACACTCCGCCCATGACGATGCCGAGGGCCACGGCGCCGAGGAGCCAGCGATCCTGGGTCTGCCGGTCGCGGGCACTGCTGACGACCTCTCTGATGTCGGCCTCTACCCGCTGCAGACCGCGTTCCCGGTTCTCAAGTGTCCGAACGGCGTTAGCCGAGATGCGCTCAGCCGCAGTCTCGATCACCCGGGCATAGTGCTCGGGGCCGTTCTTCAAGGCTGGCGACTTCTGGATAGCCGTCAGGTGCTGCGCGACCAGGACCAGGCTCTCAACCATCTGGCCGATATCCACGCTATGGTCGGCCGGCTGCTGGAACGTCTCGAACCGTTCGAAGGCGGCCTCCACGCCCTTGCGGATGACCACCATTTCGCCACCGAGATCGCGGGCGAGCTTCTCCACGGTCCGGCGCAAGGCCTCGAAGGCTTCGGTCGCCTCATCGATTTCGGACGGCATCGCCCGCTCCTGATCGTCGGTGCTGTCAGTCATACGCACTCCTATCGTTCAAGCCCTTGGCTACGCCCGCGGGAAATCTGTCGGTCCATCTCGCGGGCAATAGTCTTTTCCTGGCGTATATTGCCGATGCCGAGCTCCTGGGCGCGGCTGCGCACGATAGCCTCCACCTGTGGATCCTTTTCGATCTGAGCAGATACCTGGCGCATTTGCCCCTCGACCTTGCCGCGGGCCTTGTCATGGGGCCCGCGAAGGCCCTGGCGCTCCGTCTGTAGTTCCTGCCAGCGATTGATCAGCCGGTCGGCCCGAACGTTCGGATCGGCCTGCAAAGCCTTTTCCTTCTCCATACCGGCAATCAAATGACTGACGCGCTCGCGGCCGGTATATGCTCGCATAGCTTTCAAGATATCTGGATCATATCGGGCGGCTGAGGCCATGAGTGCCGGTGACCCCGGCTGGGCCTGCTCCATCTGTCGGCCGGCTCCCTGCAGTTCCAATTTCTGGCTCGCAAGAATGGGCAGTCCCTGATCCTGCATCCTCGCTGCAGCGGTGAAAGCGCGGGCATACCGGTCGACCGCCTGCTCGAACTGCGACGGCCGCCGCCATGCCTCAGGCGATCGTGGAATATCTGGCCTGTCCGCCGGCTCACGCTCCCTGGAGGCGGCATTCAGCTTCAAGCCGGCAAAGATGCTGCGCTTCGGGGTTGCCGCCTGCGGAGGGCGCTCCTCCGCCGTTTTGGGACGATCTTGCAATGGCTGGGGTTGCGACGCTCCATTGCGCCCGAGCTTCAAGCCAGCAAATGCGCTACGACGCGGAGCCTGCTGGTGGTCGGAAACAGCCCGAGCGGGATCGCGTTCAGGACCGGCCTGCATTGGGGGTCGCACCTCATCAGAGGCACGCAGTGCCGACCGGTCCTGAACCTCCCGTGCCGGATGGTCCGCACGGGAGACCAGTTCTTGGACAAGCTTTGGGGCAGGAGCAAGATCAATCTCGCTTCTGATGCCAAAATGCTGCGCGACGCCACGGCGCTCGGCAAAGTCCCTGGTATAGTCGAGCGTGGTTTCCTTGGCGCCGGAGCGGCTGAGCCGGCTTTCCATCTGTCGATAGGCAAGTTCGCCAGCGCCAGCGACTTTCCAGGAATTGCGCTCGGCCGTCGTGCCGTTTGGAAGGTGCACTGTCTGCGATCCGCGATGCTCAAGCCCGATCCTGTCTCCGATCTCCGGCTTCGCCTCAGCCATTGCCCGACCGAGATCGACGCCCCACGTCGTGTGCTTCTCGCCCCGATCGGTTTCCAGCGTCACGAAATAGCTGTCGCGGTTACCGGCCTTGTGTTCGAAGGGCGCAACGCCATGCGCGACCAGACGACCTCCATTGCGATTGAACTCGTCTTGGCTCCCATAAAGCTGCACCCCGTCGCGATGGCGGGTCATGGCGACATAGGTCAGATGCCGGTCCATTGTCTCGGACGCCATGACGAACGCCCTGTCCACTGTCGCACCCTGGTTCTTGTGGATCGTCGTCGCATAGCCATGATCAAAACTTTGGTAGGAATTTGTGTCTATCCTTACCAGGCCAACTCCATCCCCTGGCGACAGCATACCGCCGTCGAGCTCTACATGTAGTGCGTCGGGCTCGACGGCCTTGACTGTCCCCAGCATGCCATTCTTCACGCCGAGATCGCGATCGTTCTCCAGGAAGACCAGCCGGTCTCCCTCGCCAAAATCGCGCCGGCCATCATTGGTCTGATAGGTGAAGGCTTGCGGCCCCTGCTGCTCCGGGGCGGAACCCTCTCTCTCCAGAAGATCGCCACCGTCGCGAACCTTGGCAAGCGCGCCGCGCGCCTGCAGCTCGCTTCGGATTGCATCGTTGATGGCGCGAACATCGACACGCCGATGCGCCATTGCCACACGGCTGCCATCCGGCCGCTGCTCCCGATCGGCAAGATAGTCGCGAACGATCTCGGCGCGTGCCGCCTCGCGCGTCTCGCTGAACGAAACCTTGCTGTTGTCCCGATAGGTAGCCAGACCGTCCACTGTGCGATGAGTGGCAAAGGCAACCGAGGCCTCGCGCTGCTCATCGGAAAGATGCGCCGTCTCCAGGCGCCGGTCGCGATCTACCGATCCATCTTGGCCCACTCGATCTTGCCGGCCGTGTTGCCGATGAGACTTGTGCGGATCGCCATATCCTGCTTGTCTATTGCACGATCGACATGATGTCGGTCGACGCCATGGCTCCGTGCATGTTTCAAGACCTCCGCCCGGCAGGCCATGGCGTGCTCGACATCGACCATTTCGCGCGTCGAAAACCGCGGAAGGGCGATCTCCCCGTCGCCAAGTCAGTCCGCGTCGCTTGCAACTCGATGAGAACAGGCGGGTCCATCAAGGACGCAAACGCGTTTTGAAATGCTACCGGATCCTTGTTGATAGTTAATCAGGATCCCACGCGACTACTGCCTTGGCCAGCCCCGGCTTACCGGCCTTTAGCGGCTTCTTAGAAGGCGGCTAGGCATCGAGTTAGACTCGTGCGCGTGGGGATCGTGATTTTCGTCCTGACGCTCTCATCGGCCGTAACAGTGAAGGTTATGTTTTCGTTATCGCAAATTTCTCCATAAACTTTTTGGGCAGCGGTTGCTTCATCATCCGCCTCGACTAGCGCGGTGTAGGAGACCAGGAAATACGGCATTCATCATCCTTGAAACCTGCTTTGATGGATAAGCGTAGGCAGAATCGTGGGTCGCTACCGTCTGTATCTACTACCTCCCGAGCCGGCGAGAGCAATGGCTCGATCGCTGTCACAGCGGCGGGTGCTTGAAGACCATTTCCCTAATGCGCCAAACAAGACTGCACTGCGACACGGTCTCAATTTGCCCGTGAGGCGATCCCAAAACGTTCCAACATCTGCCTAAGCTGTGCATTCTGGTGCCTCAGTTGTTCCGCGAGGAGCCGCTTCAGGCGGAGGTTTTCGGCAGAAAGCAATGCCAAGTCATCGGAGTGGGTCTCGACTACGTCGACCGCCATCGCGACAGAAGGCGCTGCGATTGCATCCTTGGCAACAGACCTGCGACGTGTGTAACGACGCTTAAGCGCCTTTACTGTCTGGCGTGTCGGCTCACTGGCCGGCACCTTCACGACCTGACTATTATTTGGAACCGCATCTTGATGATTTCGCTCAATCTGGTCGGAATCGATTGCCGGCAACAGACTGTGCGTTTCTCCACCGACCTTGCTGACATCGGCGACTTCGATCTGCTTTTCCAGGTCGGTTGGCAGGTTCTCACAACTGATCGGGGTTTCCGAGTTGGCGTTGTGCAGAAACGGCAGGGTTGCCTCGGTATCTCTCACCAGAGCCGCGAAATCGGTGTTGCCCCAGATGGATTTCGGCTGTGTTTTTAGTCGCCGGCGTGCCGATTTGATTTCGACGACGAAACTGCGCTGCTGTGTTCTCATATTTTTCTCTGACTGTGGTCTACGTACTCAGGAGCGTTCGAAGCGCTTGAGCATTTCTCTGAGCTGGGCATTTTGAATACGTAGCTTTTGCGCCAGCAGATCCTTGAGGTGTTTGATGTCTTCATCCAGGCTTGTCGGGGTCTCAAAAAAAGGGTCCGCGGTCGAAGATGCGGCATTAATGGGCAAGTCCGCGATGGCACCAGGAATTTCATCTGGCGAGCCGACGCGGACTTTCGTTGCGGACTTCAACCTCGCCTGCCGAAGCTTCGGCGACTGTGCAGCAGCCTCTACCTCTAGCCGCTCTTCTAACAGATCGGAGTTGGACTGCGCTTTCTCCTTAGTCACCTCGGCCTTAGCTGTTTCGGGGTAGTCCAATTTCAGATCGGGCGTCTCAGGAACGATTTCGTTCTCAATCGCCGCCAGCGCCGGTGCTAGGTCTTCATGCTTGCCCTCGTTCACTTGCACGGTTCCAGAGATTGCCTCCTGGGACGAGAGCAGGATAGTCGCAGTTGGCCGCAGTTCTATTTCGACAAGCTTTTGAGCGCTGTCAGGCGCGCCTGCTTCGTTTGCTGTCTCGGAGGATTTTTGCCGAGACAGCAGCTGCGCTAGATATTTCCAAGGTGGTTTCATAGGACTTCTTTCTGAGCCGCAGATGTGACAATTCTGACAGCTCCGTCCCGGCTCGAAATCGAGCCAAGATATTTTAAAAGCTAAGATATTTGATGGTTACGGAGATAGATTGCGCGAACAGCGAGCAAAGTTGAAGCGAGATCAAACGCCGAGGCGCTTGCGCAGATCAGCATTTTCAGCGCGCAACTTTTCGGCCAAGGCGTGACGAAGTTTCTTGTTGTCTTCCTCAAGCTGAAGAAGATCAGCCATGTCATCACTAGCGGTGAGAGGTGCTGGCGGTGTTGCCGGCTGCCTGACAGGCTTGGGATTTGCTGGACCCTTGGCCTCTGTCTTCGTCGTCGCAGCGGATACGGTAGTTGTCCCGCGCACTGGTCCGCCTTCAGCCTTGCCAATCCGCATCTGGCGGACCTTCGGTGTCTTTGCAGCTGTAGCGGCTTCAATTTCGGCCTTAGAACGACGAGGCGCGCGCTGTTTTTTAGATTTAGGCGCTTCTGGCGGAGCATCCGGTGCTACAACATCAATCTGCGCGCCTGTTTCGGTTTCGTCAGTCATTGCTATCTCCATGAGCGGGTGAGATTCTTTTCGACTTCAGAACGGCTGGTGTCAACAGAACTGCACTTCATTACCGTCTGTTTCAATCAATGAGGCAGAAATCTAGCGAAATTTCGCATCTGCAGAATTGCTTCACAAGGGGTGGTAGGCCGCGATTGCATCCTGGCTTAAGGGACATCTTGCTTCTTTAGGTAGGTTTGATGGATTGGATTAATCGTGAACCTCCGCGGCTCGGTTGTCCAGATTTTGCAGATGAATTCGTATGGCGTAAGGCCTCGAAGGGCCTTTAGTCGTCGGCCAAAGTTGTAGGCATCGATGAAGTCCATGAGATGATGACGTAGCTGATCGTGGTTGTCGTAGTGGAAGCGTTTCATCCTTGATGGTACGGTTCATCCGCTCGACTTGGCCGTTGGTCCATGGATGTCGAGGTTTGGTCAGCCGATGTTCTATTTCGAGATCAGCACAGGCCAACTCGAACGGATGGCAGCGAAATGGCAGATTGTCCCGGCGCATGGCGTTGATATCTTCAGGCGTCCAGCCATCATCGGTTGGGTCTAGACGTGCCCGTCTGATTAAGGCTCTATAGCCAGTGGATTACTGCCAGGCCATCCGGCCTCCGGTCTCGATTTCGGTGATGTGGCGATCGCGTATCAATGGTTCTAACGCTGATTAGGAGCTTTGAACTGCCGTCTTGGGCGGCGGAATAATGACCTCCACAGTCTCGCCAAAGCATGTTGCCATAAGATCGCGGGTTGACGATTAGGCACATCGTAATGGCCATGTCAGAGTACTTCCGCTGACCACCTCGAGAAGGGCCGCTGTTGGGACAACATGCCTGCTCGCATAGCCGCCTCATTAAACGCCGGTTTTGGGCACCTCCAGTTCGCCCTCATTCAACGCCGTGAAGAGTGCCTCGATATCTGCTTCGGCGATTTCGTCGCCGATGTACCAACTCAACGTGTCATAGAAGCCGAGGAACGATCCGTCGAGCTTGTTCAGGAGCGCAGTGGCATTTGGCTCGGACATATCGAGTTTTGCCATCAGCAGTGCCGTCAGCGCCGGGGAGGCTTTTGCGTTTGCAAAGACAAGCGACGGTGGCGATAGCGTCGATAGCGGCACCGGGGGAAAGGTCTCGGAGACGCAGCCAAGGCGGCATTCCAGGCGGATGTCGCGGGAGGACGCGGCTGCTTCGATCACAAAGGCCTCCGCTTCGAGCACCCAAGTGCCGCGGGAAACATCGAAATACTGGAAATCGCGCGGGGCGAGCGGCAGGGCCACAACGGTGACCTCGCCGGGGTGGAGCGCGATCTTTGCAAATGCCTTGAGTTCCCGGATGGGCCGCCTGAGGCCCGGCTTTACGGGGCGGACGTATAGCTGGACGATCTCCTTGCCGACAACTGATCCCGAATTGCGGATGGTGATGCTGGCCGTACAAGTCATCGAGGGACCGATGTCCTGTCTGTCCAGCACCATCTCCTCGTAGGAAAATTGGGTGTAGCTCATGCCATGGCCGAACGGGAAAAGCGGCGGCATGGCCTTGAGGTCATAGAAGCGGTAGCCGACGAATGTTCCTTCGCTGTAGAGATGCCGACTATTTTCGCCGGGGTAGGTGTGCCAGCCGGGGATATCCTCCAGGCGCGCAGGCATTGTCGTCGTCAGTTTCCCGCACGGATTTTGTTCGCCGAACAGCACCCGCGAAACGGCCTCGCCGCCGCCCTGTCCGGGGTAGAAGCAGGCAAGAATGGCATCGACGCGATCGAGCCACGGCATCTCGACCGCATCCGGCATGGTGAGAACGACGATGACCTTCCGTCGGGCATCGGCGAGGGCGCGGATGAGTTGGTCATGGCCGGCGGCCAGTCTGAGGCTGTCGCGATCGTTGCCCTCTCCATTGCGGGCCTTCTCGTTCTCGGCAAAGACGATGACCACCTGGGCCGAAGAGGCGGCCGCGAGGACGGCCTGCGTTGCAAACCCCAGCGTCGCGTCCTCCGCCCCCGGAAAGGCAACGTGACGCACCGTCAGATCAGGGGAAGCACGCGCGGCGATTTGCGTGAACGGGCTGTCGACCCGAAATGGGTTGGTCGTCGCGGAGCCCGATCCCTGGATCGTCGGAAGTAGGGCGCCGTCCCCGACGACCAGTATATCGCCGGAAGCGGTCGCATCGAGTGGTAGGGTCTGATGCTCGTTGCGCAGCAGCACGATGGATTCTGCGGCGATCTGGCGGGCGAGGGCATGGTGGAGATCGAGGTCCGCCGGCACAGCCGGCTGTGCGCCAGCTTGGCAATGATGGGCGAGGCCGATAACCCGCGCGCAGGCCTCGTCGAGTCTGGATTCGTCGACTTTTCCAGCCTCGATGGCGGCGAGAAGGCGGGCCTTGCGGGGCTTGCTTTCCGGCATGTCGAGGTCGCTGCCGGCTACCAGAGATGCGGGCCGGTCCTTGATGGCGTGCCAGTCGGACAAGACGAGGCCATCATAGCCCCATTCGTCGCGCAGCACGTGCTGCAAAAGCCAGGGGTTCTCCGCGGCCTGGACGCCATTGACCGGGTTATAGGCGCTCATGACCGTCCACGGGGCGCTTTTTGCGATCGCCCGTTCGAAACCCGCGAGATAGATTTCCCGCAAGGCTCGCTCGTCCACGTCGGAACTGGTCGTCGTCCGCTCGATCTCGGAATTATTGCAGGCGAAGTGCTTCAGCGATGCGCCGATGCCATTGTCCTGCAAGCCGGAAATCAGGGCGGCGGCAAGCTCGCCATTGATCACCGGATCTTCCGAGTAATATTCATAAGCCCGTCCGGCAAGCGGCGTGCGCCGCGTGT
Source organism: Rhizobium rhododendri (assembly GCF_007000325.2). GTDB lineage: Bacteria > Pseudomonadota > Alphaproteobacteria > Rhizobiales > Rhizobiaceae > Rhizobium > Rhizobium rhododendri. The sequence goes on from NZ_CP117268.1 coordinate 847,146, forward strand.
TGATGCCGGGGCCGAGGAGGAGATGGATGCCGAGGCTTCGGCATTCGCGCGCCAGTGCCTCGCCCATCCGGTAGAGCAGGTCGAGGTCCCAGGAGCAGCCGACAAGGTTTCCGTTGGGAAAACAGGTCGCAGGGCGTGTCGTGCCGAACATGCCGGCTGTGTCGTCGGCTTGCTGGTTCACCACATCCAGAAATGCGGCAAGGCCATTCTCCGCGTCGTCGCCGGCATCGATCTGTGTCGTCGAGTAGCGAACGCCATAGGTTCCATCGGTCATCAGGATGGATTTTATCCCCAGCCTGTCGATGGCAGCTGTCCTCCAGAGGCCGCAGCCGCTGACGAGCTCGACCTTCTCTGCCGGCGTCATCGCCGCGACCAGCGAGCGGATTTCCTTTTCGTCAGCGGGAGACATGGCGGATTTTCCTTTGTCGGCATGCTGGAGGGAAGGACCGCGCGAGTCCCGTCAACAGATCTTCTGGAGCAGTTCCATCAGCATCATGCGTTCTGCGGCCGTCAGCGGGCCAAGGGTCTGCTGCGAGATCTCCAGCGCGATGGAAAGATTGCGCTCGACCATAGCCCGGCCTTCTTCGGTCAGCGTCAGCACGAGACGCCGCGCATCCGCCGCGTCAGGCGCCGTATGCACCAGGCCGCGCTTCACGAGTCGGTCGACGACGCCCTTGATGGTCGCCATGTCCATCGCCGTCTCGCGGCCGAGATTGCCCTGCGAGCAAGGTTGCAGGTCCTTGAGCTTGACGAGCGCCGCCCACTGGGTGGTCGTCAGCTTCTCGGCGATCAGGTTGGCGAAAATCGACACGTGGCGCTGGTTGGCCTGGCGCAGGAAGAAGCCGATCTGCTCGCCCAGCGTATACTGCGCCTGGTCGCGTTTCGCCGCTGGCGCTGCTGTACCGTCCGATTCCCGGGCGTTGCCCTTGAGTGGAATGTCCATCTTCTCTCTCAACCTGGCTCATGGCTGCCGAAAGTCGGCGACCCATGAAAAGCCGTCATGCGGACCACCAATCCAGAATGGCGTCCGTCGTCAAAATTTCAATCTGCTCCGAGAACCTCGGCGCCAGCCGCGTCAGCACCATTTCATGGGCGACCATGTCGCCGCTGGCTAGGGCATCGCTGGCAAGGATCACCTTGTATCCGAGGTCCACGGCATCGAGCGCGCTGGCATAGACGCACACATCCGTCTCGACACCGGTGAAGACGATCGTATCTATACCCTGTGCATCCAGGCGCTCCACGAAGCCCGGAGTCTCGAAGACAGAATAGGTCTTCTTGTCGACGATCGAACCCGGCCGTGCCAGCGACGCCAGCGGCGCGACGAGGTCCAGCATTGCCGGATCGAGTTCGTCCAGCGTCACTGCCTTCCAACGCTCGTAGTAGCTCTGCCATTGTCCCCTCGCATCCGCCGGCTGTTGGGGCACGACGAACCGGGCGAATACCGTCCTGTCCGGCTGCGCTTCGGCAAGCTTCGACACATTCGGCACGATGGCGGCGAGGCCAGGCGTGAACCAGGCCGTCTCTTCGGCAAAGAGCCGTTGCATGTCGATGATGAAAAGCGACACGTTGCCGGACAGCGGCGCGCCCGTCATCATCAATCCAGTACGCTGACGGTGTGTTCCGGCGACCAGTTCAGTGTCACCGTATCGCCTTCGCTGAGCAAGGTGCCGTCCCTGTTTTGCACGAAGAGCTTGAGAGGGATGCCATCGGCTGTTTCCAGCAGATAGGAAAGCACCGCTCCGGCATAGATCACCGTCGTGATGCGTGCCGTCAGGTTGTTGCCTTCGCCATTGCCGGCGGCAATGAACATCTTCTCGGGGCGGACTGCCAGCGTCGCCTTGGTGCCGTTGGCCGGCAGGGGGCTGGCGCTGCGCACAATTGTGCCATCCGGGAGCTTAACTCCGCCGTCCTCGACGGTTCCGGTGAGGAAGTTGGAATCGCCCAGGAACTCCGCGGCAAAGCGCGTCAGCGGCTTTTCGTAGACAGCGTCGGGCGCGCCGATCTGGATGATGCGGCCCTTGTCGAGGATGGCGACCTTGTCGGACAGGGTCAGGGCTTCCTCTTGGTCGTGGGTGACGAAAATTGTCGTAAGCCCGCTCTCGCGCTGGATGCGCAGCAGTTCGACCTGCATCTCCTGGCGAAGCCTGCGGTCGAGCGCTGACAGCGGCTCGTCGAGCAGCAGCACGCTCGGCTTGATGACAATGGCGCGTGCCAGCGCAACACGCTGCTGCTGGCCGCCGGAGAGCTGCTTCGGCATGCGGTTGGCAAAACCGGGCAGGCGCACCATGTCGAGGGCGCGATTGACTTCTTTGCGCGCCACCGCACCCTTGATGCCGCGGCGCTCGAGACCGAAAGCCACGTTTTGGGCGATCGTCATGTGCGGAAACAGCGCGTAGGACTGAAACATCATGCCAATGTTGCGTCCCCAGACGGGCACGTTTGTGACATCCTTGCTGCCGATGGTCACGACCCCCTGGTCGGGCTTGATGAAGCCGGCGATGATGCGCAGGAGCGTCGTCTTGCCGGAGCCGGACGGTCCGAGAAGGCTGGTGAACGAGCCCTCCGGGAATTCGGTGGTGATATCGGCGAGAACAGGCGTTGTGCCGTAGGTCTTGGCAACGGAATGGACGTTAACGTTTGTCACTTGTGTCTCCGGGCTTGGCGAAGCGCGCAAAAATCAGGATCACGGTCATCGAACCGAGAAGAAGAACAGTCGAGATCGCATTGATTTCAGGGGTGAAGCCCTTGCGGATCGAGGAGTAAATCTGAACCGGCAATGTTGTGAAGCCGGGTGTTGCGAGGAAATAAGAGATCACGAACTGGTCGAGCGAGACCGCGAAGGCGAACAGGGCAGCCCCCAGGATGCTGGGATAGAGCAGCGGCAGGGTCACCGAGAAGAAGGCATGGACGGGCGTGGAGCCCAGGCTCATGGCGGCCTCCTCGAGGTCGGCCCGGATCGTCCGGAAGCCCGTTCCGACCACCAGCACCACATAGGGGATGGCAAGGGCGACATGGCCGATGATGATCGCATGCATGCCGCGACCGATACCGGTCCAGTAGAAGAAGATGAGCATGGCCGTGCCGGTGATCAGCCACGGAATGGCGATCGGCGGCAGCAGCATGATCTGCAGGAAGCTTTTGCCGCGGAACGTGCTGCGCGATAGGGCAACCGATGCCATCGTGCCGAGCGTGGTCGCCAAAATAGCGGTGATGACGGCGATGATGATACTGTTCATGCCTGCGGTCAGCAGGATGCTGTTGTTCCAGAGCGCCTCATACCAGCGGGTGGAGAAGGTGAAGGGCAGTTCGTAGAGCGGCGAGGCGTTGAAGCCCATGGCCATCATCACGAGGATCGGAGTGTAGAGGAAGACAAGGATGGCGATCAGATAGAAACGGCCAAGCGATTTCATTCGGTGTCTCCTCCCTAGGCTGTGGTGCCGCGGCGCAGGACGCCCGAGAACGTTGCAAAGATAGCCAGCACGACGGCAAGCAGCGTGAAAGACAACGCGGCGCCAAGCGGCCAGTTGAAGGCCTGCGTAAACTGGTCCTCGATGACCGTGCCCATCGTCACGCCGACGCGGCCACCGAGAATGCGAGGTTCCATGAAGGACCCGATCACCGGAATGAAGGTCAGCACGGCGCCCGAGACAAGGCCGGGTGCTGCCATAGGCACGAGGATCTTGAAGAGAATGGTCCACCAGCGCGCACCGAGACTGGAGGCAGCCTCGATGATCGCCTCATCGATAGTCACCAGCGCGATGTAGCAGGTGAGGATCATGTAGGGCAGGTAGCCATGTACCAGGCCGACGACGATCGCGTAACGACTGTAGAGAAAGCCGATCGAGCCGGCCTCGGGAAAGACGATGTGGAACAGCGTGTCGAGGAAGCCGTTCTCGCGCAGCACCATCGTCCAGGAAAAGACGCGAACCAAACCGTTGGTCCAGAACGGCAGGAGGATGAGGATCAGCAGCATTTCGCGCGTCTTGCCGAAGGTGGAGCGGGTGAGCGCGACAGCCGCCAGAAAACCGATCACGGCGCAGGAAAGCGTCGTCCAGAAGCCGATCAGCAGCGACGTGACAGCAATGCCGACCAGATAGGGCTGGTCGATGAAGGCCCGGTACTGTTTCAGGGTGAAGACGATTGGCGCCTTGCCCATCGGAGTGGCCGACATGAAGCTGAAGACCAGCATGGTCAGCAACGGCAGGAAAACAGCGAGGGTCAGCCAGCCATAGGTCGGCATCAGCAGGGCCGTCGTCGAAACCCAGGATGGAAGGGCGCGTCTTGAGCGCAGACCCGAGGGTCTGCGCTCCGACGTCAGTGTACCGGTCTCATTCCGCATAGAAGGCTTTCACTTCCTGCCACAGGTTGTTGAATGCTTCGCGGCGATCATCCGGGAGAGCCGACATGATGCCCATGGTCTTGAGGTATTCCGGCTTGTGAACCTGGCGGCTCAGGTCGTCGGCCGGAAGAGCGGCCAGTGCTGCCGAGTTGGACGATGCCGGCGCGCCGACCTTGGTCGCCCATTCAAGGTAGAAGGTCGGGTCGATCAGCCAGTTTGCGAAGGCCAATGCGCCTTCCGCATTCGGCGCGGATGCCGGAATGCCGAGACCGTCCACCCAGCCGATGCCGCCTTCCTTGGGAACGACGAAATCTACAGGCAGCTTCGAATTGCGCTTTGAGCGCACGGAGCCACCCGACCAGAACAGCGAGAGGTCGAATTCCTTGGCTGCGAACGACTTGTTCCACTGGTCTTCCGTCGACCAAAGCAGCTTTACGTTCGGCTTGATGGACTTCAGCGCATCGCGGACGGCGCCTAGATCCTTGGGACTGTTAATGTCCTGGCCGGTCATCAGCGCGCCGGCGGCAACGCAGATGATCGCGTCGTCGTCCATGGCAACGCGGCCCTTGTAGGCCGGATCAGCCAAGACCTTGTAGCTGTCCGGAACAGGCATGCCGTCACGGATCGCCAGCGAGGTCATGCCCCAGACCCACGGAACCGCATAGCCCTTGCCGTCCTTCAGGAAGTTGACGTTTGAGCGGAGGTTGGGATCGATCGTGGCGGCGTTCGGAACCTTGCTGAAATCGATCGGCTGCAGCAGATCTTCCGCCGTTGCCTGCGCGCAGCGGGCGGCGTTCAGGATGACCATGTCGTAGGCGCCCGGATTGGTGCGCAGCTTGGTCAGCATTTCCGATTCCGAACTGTAGTAGTCGTGGACGACTTCGATGCCGGTCTTTTCGGCGAAGGCCTTGATCGACCAAGCTTCGTCGGTGCCGTAGCCCTGCCAGTTTAGAACCGTGATCTTGCCGGCCGAAAAGGCACGGCTCGGCAGGCCCGAGAATGTTGCACCGGCAATCATTGCGCCGGACATTAGCTTCAGCGCGTTGCGTCTTGTGATTTCAGTCATTGTGTAACCCCTCATGAAAATTCTCTGTTTTCAGTGTCCACGGCCGAAGCCGACGACCCAAGCGATATAAAAATCAAAGGCAATTCGCGTTTCACAAAACGCGCCATATGATTTGTATACAAACTAATAAAGGAGAGGCGAACAACCTGGGCATGCGTCTCTGAAGGCAAGCGTCGTCGCAGCGCCGTTCGCAACAGCACCAAAATAACGCAATCAATCAGCCACAGTCAGTAGGATGTCTCCATCACGAGCATAGCGCCCCGATGCGCAGACTTCCGTTCAACCCTCTTGCTCTTTCGGCAGTCTTTTTACTTTGTATGCAAAGTAATATGCGTATTTGTCACATGTCAAGTTCCATCAACTGCCATTGACGCCCGCGCTGTCAAAAAAAAGAGATTCAATTTCCGGCCTAGGGCGCATGGCGAAATTTCGACGCGGACGTCGTCCGCAACCGCCTCGAAAGCGAGCTCCTCGCCACCTAGCCGCGCCGCCACGATGCTGCCGGTAGCGACGTGCGGCAGGCTGATGAAACCGGCGCCATCCACCGGTCCGATCGTGCAGGCAAAACGTGCGTTGCTGAAGGCGATCTGCGACAGGGTGGTCTGGAGATCGGTCGTGAGCGACAGGCGTCCGTCCAGCGTCATCTCCAGCAGGCCGCCGGCAACAGATAGCGACATCATGCCGGAAGGAGACAGCATCGGCCCGATCGAAAGATCGGCACGCGTGTTGTGCAGTGTCCAGCCGGTCCACGGATCGAAGTCGACAATCTCACCGACGGCCATCAGTGGCAGCAAGCCTGCCCAGATATAGAAGGGATCCGTATCGCCCTGGTCCATCGCCTCGCCGGTCACAGCATTGTAGTTTTCCGACGCGATACGGTTCTTGCTCCAGTTCTTCATGAAGAGTTCATAGCTCTGACGCGCGAGCTTGCTTGCCTCGGCCGCAAAACCGTAGCGGCGCAGGCCGAGCCAGACCATGTAGTTGACGTTCGGCCAGATGCGGCCGCGCCAGTATACGTTGTCGGTAAACGCCGGGTCGTCGCGCGTCGCATTCGGCAGGACGTAGTCGCCGCCAAAGGTGCTCTCGTCATTGAGGTGCCCAAGCAGCCGCTCGGCCTGCTCCGGGCTGGCCGCGCCGCACAGGAGGGGATAGAAGCTAGTGGGCGAAAGTGAGCGGACGAAGCCGCCGTGGCGCTGGCGGTTGGCGAATATGCCTCTGCTCTCGTCCCACAGATGCTCCGAGATCAGCTTCCGGCACCGCTCGGCAATCTCTCCGAATTCACGGGCATCGTCATCATTGCCGAGAACCACGGCCATTTTCGCCAGCATTTCGGCATCGAGCACCGCGGCGCAATTCAGCCCCAGATCGAATGTCGACAGGGTGCGGGTGACGGGATCGTAGATGGCCTCGTCATGGGTGGAGGAATTGTCCATGCCGGTCTCGTTGCGCGCGGCAAAATGCGTGCCCTTATAGAGACCTTCGCCGACATCGGATGTGCCGCAGGACAGCAGCCCGAACGTATCGGGATCGCGATGCTCGCGCCACCAGCGTTGATTGCGGGCCAGCGCGTCGTAGCTTGCGGCCAGCAGCGAGCGTTCGCCGGTGCGCTGGTAGAGCTGCCAGGCGACGAGCGCGCCGTTCGGATGCTGACTGCGATCCACCCAGGCATCGTTCGAGGTGACGATGCAGGCGATGTTGCCCTGGGGCGTGGCGCTCGCCATTGCCGTCGCCATGTTCTCGCGCGCCAGATCGGCATCGAAGACGCCGGCGAGCAGTGCCGCAAACAGCTGGTCGTTGTACCAGACTGCAAATTTTCCGAGATTCCAGATGCGTGTCACGGCCGTGTAGGGCCGCGCATTGGTCTCGTCCCAGATCGTGTTCCAGGCAACCACATCGCGGATCGCATCGAGCGATCCTTCATAGTTGCCGTCATGGGCGCTTGAAGCGGCGGCCGCCTTTCCGGCGGCGAGGCAAGCCTCGGCCTTTGCGATGGCAAGCTCCGCACTGTCGGCCACTGCGGCGGCATAGGCGCCCTGGCGCATCATTTCCAGATTGAAGCGCAGGCCGATGACAGGCGCAACGTTCTTCCGGCTCGCGGTGTAGAAATAACCGTTCGCCTCAAAATCGGCCCTGAGCGCCTCTACTGTGTCATGGCCCGTCACATGCACCGGCGCCTCCGCAGTGGCGACTGCCACGAAGCGCGTGCCGATCTTGACGAGGGTAATGCCGCGGACTGCCTCGTAAGTGACCATTTCGCCGCTATCGGCCGAGACTGCCAGCGTCAACCAGAAGCGCAGGCCCCATTCACCCGCAGCCTTGCCCTCCCAGCTGCCGCGAACCGCGAAAGGATCGGCCTTATCGGTCCTGAACGCGACGGTCGTGCCGCTGTGGTCGGTTTCCAGCTCGATCAACGACCCATCGAGCGCGTGGCGGCCCAGGCGCACGGGGTCACGCCGCGGCTCGATGATGGATGTTGTGCGGCTGCGCGTGGAATAGAGAACGGGCGTGATGCGCACGCCGAGCGGCAGGAACACCATTTCTGCGGGTCTGTCTGACCAGCTATTCCAGGCGCGCATCAGGGGAACTGTCGAGTGTTTCAGCATGATCTCATTCCGGTCGGTTTCGCAGCGGCACGAGGCGAGGCGGGGCGCTTAACCCGCTCTTGTCCAGGGTGCTGCCGAGATAGGGTGTGTTGTGGTAGTAGCGGTTTGCCGCCGTATTGGCGACATGAAGCTCGAGTTGATGCCTGCCGGCGGCAAGGTGACTAAGCGAAAAGCGATAGGGCCGCCATCCGCGCCGTCCCACTTGGGCTCCGTCGAGATAAGCGGTTACGACCGTATGCACCGCCAACAGTTCCAGTATCCAGTCGCCTTCGTCGTCCACGCTGAAGGAGAGGCGATAGATGCCGGTTCCGCTGAAGGCCTCAAAGCCTTGCACCTCCCAGCCGCTTTCGACGGATATGGATATGAAATCCTGGCCTTGCCCGGCCGAGAACGTCCATCCGGCTGCCAAGGCGACTGTCCGGCTTCGGTCAAGCGGCGGCTGGCTCGATAGCCGGCCAGATCCGGCAACCGCCTGCGAAGCTGCGCAAAGGCGGATGCAACGGACCTCGTGCGGCTCAAGAAGGACAGCCAGGCGCCGGACGCCAGCGAACGTCTCCGCAGCGCCTTGTTCCGGATCCCATGTTTGGTAGGCGAAGCCCTCACCAAGCGCGATCTCAAAACGCATCTCTTGCGTGCCATCGTTGAAGACAACCATCCGCCACCAGCCTTCCCGATCGTAGCCGACCCAGTGCCTTGGTTTGCCACCCTGTATCTGTGGGCCTGATGAAGCGATGGTCGAGAGCAGCGCGGACATTGCCTCCGCATCCGGCATGGCCTCCAGATGCCTGCTTGCCTCGATGGGACCCACCGCCTGCTGCCCGGCGCAGACCCCTGACAGCCTTTCGCCGGACGACCACACTTGGCCGCCGGCATTCCGGAATGCATCGAGCCTCTCGATCGTCGCTGCCGATTGCACCACGGTGGTGGACGGCAAGACAACCGCGTCGAAAGCAAGACCGGATGCGAGCAGGCACCCGTGTTCAAATGTTGCATCGGCGACATCACGCTCGCTTACGAACATGAAGTCGCAGCCTTGGGCCAGCAAATGCTCGCACCAGGCTCCAATATGGGCGGCATGGCTGTGCCGGGGCCCTTCGGCAAAGGCTGTAAACAGGGGATAGAGGATCGCGACCGGTGTCCGCGGCGTGGCCGGCTCGATGAAAGCGGAGACGCGCGCGATCTCCAGTGCAAAGAGATCGTGATAGCTCCACCACGGCTCGAAGTTGATGCCGGGGGCGAAGTCGAAACGCGGATTGGTGAAGGGCGTCGGGTCATTGTCGCGACCGTCCGTCAGGTAGACGCCGTGCCAGAGGAACTGCCGGGCGCCGAGGCAGGCGAGGCGGATGGCCCCAGCGCGTGCAGCCTCACGCGTCACCTCCCACTGGCCAGCAGCTCTGACCTCAGTGCGTCCGGCACTGAAATAGGTCTCGACGACGCAGCGGCTGCGCCCGTTCGAGCGGGCGACGGAATCGCCCAGCTTGGCGGAAAGCTGCGGTTCGAGGTTGTTTGCATCCACCGCCGTCTGATGGCGGAAGGCATCGATGCCGAAGAAGTCGACGGCAGGCGCGACGCGCGGATCGATGCTCGTGAAGCCGCCATTGGGCGCCCAGGAACCGACATGGGCCAGCACTTCATGCCCGGTCAGGACGATACGCGTTTCCTCCGCCCATTTCCGGAGCGTGCCGAAGAAGGCTTCATTCATCAGGGCGGAATAGGCGGCGTGAAACCGTGCACGTAGCGGCAGCGTCCGGGGTCCGACGTCACGGACGACCGCAAGCAGGGCATGCGCGAAGGGTGCCATAGCATTTGCTTCAACGTGGTCCCGAAGGCCAGGCGCATACAGCAGGCTGTTGCCGAGATTGCCGACCATCTCGTCCCAGCGGTAGAAACCGGGGGCGGGCTGATCGTAGAATACGGATTGCACCGTGCGCGGCACGTGTTCGCCCAGTGCCGCGACGAGGGGCTCGAGGCCGACATCGATGAAGCGCTCGGCAGCCTCGGGCAGCAGGTAGTTGATGATCCTGGAGGTCGCGGAGCGTGCGCTGACGAAAACCGTCAGCATGGAGCCTGATGCGATCTCGCCATCATATGCATAATGGCAGGCTATGGGATCGGAGTCGGTGATGCGGACGCGCGAAGTCACATCGACTATCTCGTCCAGGCTGTCGATCGTAGCGGAAGGATGCAGCAGCGCCGCCTCGATCGTCCATTTGCGCCACTCGATGCACCCACCTTCGTATTGCCAGGCAATGATATCGGCACCCATCGTCTGCGTGAAGGATGGACGGATGGCGCTGATCCCCCCTTCGCTATGCAGGGCTGACGACCAGAACAGGTGGCGTTCCCGCAGATCGTCCCGCCCTTCCACCGTGCGGCCACCGGCGTGACCGCTGATCCAGTTATACTCGTCGTACATGCCGAGTTTCAGCTCGAGTTCAGACGCGACATCGGCTGCATCCCGGTAGGCGACCAGATAATCGGATGACAGATAGGCTTCAAGCGGCAGGGCAAGCCGTGCCTGGATCAGGATGGTGCCGATACCCTTTGCCTGGAAATCGACAAGTTGCGTCCGGCAGGTCGCCTTGTCCGGAATACTGTGCCAGAACCAGTAGGCGGATGGGCGAAACGCATTTGTCGGACTCTGGAAGATCGTCCGACTATCGATATTCGCAATGGATACTGTTTCCGGCAATACCTCTTCCTCAGTGTGCGGCGGCAGGAACGCGTTGGATAGCGGCCGAAGCGTCGTTCCATGCCGGCTTGTCCGGTGCAAAACGTGCCCGCAGATAGTCGGTGAGATCTTTCAACTGGGTCTCGTCGAGCGTGTTGCGGAAGGACGGCATCGACATGACTTCGGGTGCCTCGCGCCCTGTCGTCGCGGCAAGGATCGCCGGCGCCTCGACGCCGCCGAGGATCGCCTGGATGACATTGTTGGGCGTATCGGCATGCAGGTTGCTGTTAAGCGCCAGAGATGACAGGACTGTGTTGCCGGCATGGCAGGTAGCACAAGCGCCGTTGAAGATCCGCTCGCCCTTCGGCGAAACCAACGCTGCGTCGCGCGTAGCGCTGTCGCTGGCAGCAATGGCGGTCTGCCTTTGAGCCGCGGCCCTGGCGGGATCGCCGTCCCCGTTGAGGCTGGAAAGATAGTTTGCCATCGCGCGGATATCCGAATCTGGGAGCGGCTGCATGACCTCCACCACATGGGCCATCGGACCGGCGGCACTGCCATGGTCACGCGAATGGCCGCGGCGCAGGTAGTCATAGAAGGCGTCTTCCGTCCAGCCGACGGGCCCCTTGGCCATCGCATTGAGGGCAGGGGCCTGCCAACCATCGACAAAGCCGCCGGACAGGTGGGCGGTTCCCGTCTTTTCGGCACCCAGCGCATTGCGTTCACTGTGGCAGGCGGAGCAGTGGCCAAGCGTCTCCACGAGATAGGCCCCCCGGTTCAAGGTGGCATCACGCGTCTTGTCGTAAGTCATCGGCGACGATTTCAGGAAGAGCGCATTCCATCCGGCCATCATCATCCGGATGCCATAAGGGAATTTGAGCCTCGTCTCTGGCGCCTTTTCGGAGACTGCTGTTTGCGTCATCAAGTATGCATAGAGCGCCTGTAGGTCCGCATCTTCCGCACCGGCAAACGATGTATAGGGATGGGCCGGGTAGAGGTGATGGCCATCGCGGCTGATGCCCTCGCGCATGGCACGCTCGAAGGCCGGATAGGACCAGCCCCCGATACCGTTGGTCACGTCCGGGGTGATATTGGTCGCGTAGACAGTCCCGAAGGCAGTATCGAACCGCCGCCCGCCGGCAAAGGGCGTTCCGTCACTGCCCACATGGCAGACATTGCAGGCGCCGACTGCCGCGGCCAGCCTACCTCGCTCGATGGTGGCGGCGCTGTAGACGTTCGTATCGGGCCTCTCGATGGTGGCGATGGCCGGGCGCCAGGGCGACGCCATCGTCGCCAGGCCGGCGATCGCCGCCACGGCACCAGCCGCAGACAGACCGAAGTTCCACCATCGCTTCTTGGGCGCAGACGTCGTGGTCGGCGCTGCGGACGCATCGCCCCTTAGTGCCGACAGCACCAGCTCCGGTGTCAGCGGCAGTTCGCGGAAACGGATGCCAGTCGCATCGTAGACCGCGTTGGCAATGGCCGAGGCACTGGGGACAGAGGCGGATTCGCCGACACCCAGCGGCGGCTCGTCCTGACGCGGCACCATCAGCACGTCGATATCGGGCAATTCCGGGAAAGTGATCAGCGGATAACCACCCCACTCCTTCGAGGTAACGGCGGTGGAGGAGAATTCGACGCGCTCCTTCAACACGCGGCTGGTCGACTGGATGACGTTGCCATGGATCTGGTGCTTGACGCCGTCGGGATTGATCATCATCCCGGAATCCTGCGCGCACGTTACCTTCGTCACCGCGATCTCGCCGGTCTTGGTGTTGACCGCAACGTCGGCCACCCAGGCAGCCGCCTTGCCGGGGAAGGGACCGTGGATATAGACGGCATAGGCAAAACCCCGCCCGTAGAGCAGGTCCCCTTCGCCACCGAGCGTGCCCCATTTGGTGTGAGGTACCCAATTGGCCCGTTCCGCAAGCGCATGAACCAGGTCGACCGCGCGGGTATCGTGCAGGTAGCGCAGACGGTATTCGATGGGGTCGACTCCGGCCGCGGCCGCAAGCTCGTCGATATAGCATTCATGCGCGAAGATATTCGGCATGGCCGAGACGCCGCGAAACCACGAGGCGCGCGCGATCGGCGGCATGTCGTGCACGGTGACCCGTAGATTGCCGTAGGCATAGGGCGGGATCGCCGTGCGGTCGCCCATCTGGACCACATCCGATACCGGTGGCACCTTGCCTGTCAGGATCAGCGACAGGGTTGGCGCGAGATTGGACGGATAGCGCGTTTCGAAATCATAGGCGGATGGACCGCCTTCCAGATCGAGACCGCCGCGCACGTCCATCACCTGCGCTGCCCCCTTCGGTTCCCATGCATGCTCCTGTTCGCGTGTCAGTTGGACGCGTACGGGCGCCCGGACTGCCCGGGACAGAAGTGCTGCATCGGCGGTGACATCGTCGGCGCAGTTGCGGCCATAGCAGCCGGCCGCCTCCAGACGTTCCACCAGTATCCGATCTTCCGGCATATCCAGGAGCAGCGCCAGATCACGGCGCATCGGAAAGGGATTTTGCGTGCCGGACCAGACGGTCAGTCCGTTATCGCCATAATCCGCCACTGCGCATGACGGACCGATCGAGCCGTGCATCTGGTAGGGCCAGACATAGGTGCGGTTCATCGGCTCGGCACTGCCGTCCAGCGCCATATCGACGTTGCCCCGATCGATCAGCTTGCGCGGGGTTGAGGTGTTGGCGCGTAGCGCCATCTCCGGCGCATTCAGATCCGGCCGTTCCGGCGGAGCGCGCCACACAACAACAAGCGTCTTTGCAGCCTCCATGGCGATTTCTTCGCGCGTTGCGACGACGCCGACGAAATCACCGATGGCCACGACGCCGACGACTCCGTCGATGTGGGCGATCGAGCCTTCATCTATGGAGATCAGACTGTTGCCGACGTGCTCGCCGTGATCGAAACCGGCATAGAGCGGCCGGATGACGCGGCCATGCAGCATGCCGGGCACGCGCACGTCGTGCACGTAGGTCCACTCACCGGTTGCTTTTGCCGGTATGTCCACCCGTGGCAGCGAGACGCCGACGATCCGGTAGGTCGATGCAAGCTTCAGCGCCGCTGTCGCATCGATCGACAGTCGCACATGCTCGCCGGCCACGAGCTCTGCGAAGGTGAGGCTCCAGTTCTCTCCGCCGTCGGCGCGTATGATGCCGTCATGCAGGATGAGATGTTCGACCGCCGTGTTCTTCAGGGCCGCAGCCTTCGCCATCAGATGGTGTCGCGCGGTCGCGGCGGCCTGCCTCAGGGGCACCGCCGTGATCTGGATCGTCTCGCTCGCAATCGTGGCACCTTGGTTAGGCGCCGCAGAAGTCGCTCCCAGCACCATATCCACATGCTCGAAGGGTACGTCCAGTTCCTCCGCGACGATCTGCGCCAGCGATGTGCGGATACCCGTTCCGAGATCGACATGGCCGTTGAAAGCTTTGACGCGACCGTCCCGGTCGATGGCGATGTAGAGCTCGGCCTCGTCGCCCTGGAGTTTGTCCGAAACGACAAGAAGAATGTCGGAGTTCAAGAAATAGGAGGATTTCGGCGCTTCGCGTTGGGTGTTCATGGCGAAACCTCGTTTCGTGCCTCTGCCGATGCGCCGACTGCGCGATCAGCTTTGGCGTAGGCGACGGCGCGGCGTGCCGCAGCGAGTATTTCCATATGGGTGCCACAGCGGCAGAGATGATGCCGAAGAGCTTCACGAATATCGGTTTCGTCAGGCTCGGGGTTGGCTTCCAGCAGCCCGACGATGGCAATGATCATGCCGTTCAGGCAGTATCCGCACTGTGCGGCGGCCTCCTCGATGAAGGCGCGCTGTACTACATGCAGACAGCCAGACTTTGCCAGGCCCTCCAGCGTCGTCACCTGCCTGTTGCCCAACGCCTTCAGCGGCACGGTGCATGAGCGAACGGGCCTGCCATCCACCAGCACCGCGCAGGCGCCGCACTCACCGAGCCCGCAACCATATTTGGGGCCGTTGAGGCAGAAATCGTTTCGGAGAATATAGAGAAGTGGCGTTGCGCCACCCGCTTCGACGGCGATGACGGCGCCGTTGACGTTCAGGCTGAATGAGCCGACCTCCTTCAAGAGCCGGACTCCAAAGCACGGGCGCAGGCCGAAAACGGTCCGCCGGCACTCATGCACACCATTATGCTGCAGACCTCGCATCGAGGTCCGCAAAACATAATGACGTGATCGAAAATCACGTCACGCATTTGCTGTTCCTTGCTCATTTATAAAGCGTATGCACTTTATATGACCGTTTCTCCGTGCGTATGCACGTGCCGGCAAGCATGACGATAGCCATATTTTTGGGAAAAGCTAGCCGGATTTTTTGCAAAATGCAAAAGCCAGACTTGCTATTTATAGCGTATGCGCTAAAAATTTCGTCACGTCTCGAATTGCAAGATTATGCGTCAACATGACAGCTAGAAGGGTCGGCCATGTCCAACGGTAAGGAAAAGATCGCGATTATCGGGGCCGGTCTCGGCGGCGCCGTGGCAGGAGCGTTGCTCCAGCAGGCGGGCTTCGACGTTAATGTCTACGAGCAGGCCCCAAGCTTCTCGCGCCTCGGCGCCGGCATCCACATGGGGCCGAATGTCATCAAGATTTTCGAACGCCTCGGCGTTGCGGAAAAGGTCGTCAGTATCAGCAGCACGCCCAGCCACTGGTTCAGCCGCAACGGCATCAGCGGTGATTATCGCTCCCGCATTCCGCTTGAGGGATATGGCGCGACCTATTGCACCGTCCACCGCGGCGATCTCCAGGCAATCCAGTGCGATGTGCTGCGACCGGGAACCCTGCATTTCGGCAAGAAGCTGACACACATCGACGACAACGGCACGGACGTCCTGATCGAGTTCGAAGACGGCACATCGGTCAGGGCCGACATCGTCATCGGCGCTGACGGCATCAACTCTCGTGTTCGTGAAACGCTGCTGGGCGCGGAGAAGCCGAACTACAGCGGCTGGGTCGGGCACCGCGCGCTGATTTCTTCCGACAAGCTCAAGAAATACGACCTCACCTTCGAAGACTGCGTCAAGTGGTGGGGACCAGATCGCCACATGATGGTCTATTACACGACGGCCCGGCGCGATGAATATTACTATGTCACCGGTGTGCCGCATGCCGCCTGGGAATTCGAATCCGCATTCGTACCAAGCAGCCGCGAGGAGATGTTCTCCGAGTTCGAGGGTTACCACCCGATCATCCAGGCGCTGATCGAAAGCACGGATGAGGTGACTAAGTGGCCGCTCTTCAACCGCAATCCGCTGCCGTTGTGGAGCACCGGCCGCCTGGTGCTTCTTGGCGATGCCTGCCATCCGATGAAGCCGCACATGGCCCAGGGCGCGGCAATGGCGATCGAGGATGCCGCCATGCTAACGCGCTGTCTGCTGGAGACCGGCATCAACAACTTCGGCACCGCCTTCGCGCTCTACGAAGCCAACCGCCGCGACCGCGCGACGCGCGTGCAGACCGTGTCCAATGCCAATACTTTCCTGCTCAACCAGGAAGATCCGTCATGGGTTTACGGCTATGATCTTTACGCAGAACCGTTGAAAAGCGAGAAAGCAGCATGAGCAACGGCCCCCTCTACGGCGCGAACGTCTATGCCAACGGCATCCGCCAGCATTATCTCCGCTACGGCGGCAAGGGCCCCGTCGTCATCCTGATCCCGGGCATCACTAGCCCGGCCATCACCTGGGGTTTCGTCGCCGAGCGCCTCGCCGAAACGAACGATGTCTATGTCATCGACGTTCGCGGCCGCGGCCTCTCCTCCACCGGCCCGGACCTGGAATACGGCCTGGACGCGATGGCTGAGGACGTCGTCGGGCTTTCGCAAGCCCTCGGCCTCGATAGGCCGTCGGTTGTCGGCCACTCCATGGGCGCCCGTATCGCCATGCGCTCCGCCGCGTCGGTGCCGGGGGCCTTCTCCCGCCTGGTGCTTGTCGATCCCCCGGTTTCCGGTCCCGGCCGCCGGCCCTATCCGAGCAAGCTTGCCTGGTATGTCGATTCCATCACGCTTGCCGAAAAGGGCATCGATGCAGAGGGCATGAAGGCATTCTGCCCAACATGGACGCTCGAGCAGCGGCAGCTGCGCGCCGAATGGCTGCACACTTGCTATCTGCCTGCCATCGTCACCGCATTCGAAGACTTCCACAAGGACGAGATATTCGGCGACTTCGGCAAGCTCAAGCAGCACACCATGCTGATGGTGGCGGGACGCGGCGGCGTGATCGAAACCGTGGACGAGCAGGAGATATCCGGCCTGAACGGCGCCATCGAGATCACCCGGGTGCCTGATGCAGGTCACATGATCCCGTGGGATGATTTCGACGGCTTCTTCGTCGCCCTCGGCGACTTTCTCTCCCGTTAAATGCGATGGTGGAGCCACCAGCTTCACCACTTGCCCGTCTTTCGCCTTCCATGCCGCAGAGGACTTCATCCGTGCAGAAATATTACCGTATCGGCCAGATCGTACCGAGTTCCAATACCACGATGGAAACAGAAATTCCGGCCATGCTGACCGCGCGCCAATCGATCCGGCCCGAGCGGTTCACATTCCACTCCAGCCGCATGCGGATGAAGAAAGTCGTCAAGGAAGAACTGGCGGCCATGGATGCGGAATCCGATCGCTGCGCCGTCGAACTATCGGATGCTCGCGTCGATGTGCTCGGCTATGCCTGCCTCGTTGCCATCATGGCGATGGGCCTCGGCTATCACCGCCAGTCGGAAAGGCGCCTGACCGGCCGCACGCAGGAGAACGGCACCGACATTCCCGTCGTTACTAGTGCCGGCGCCCTGATCGAGGGCCTGAAGGTGATGAAGGCGAAAAAGATCGCCGTCGTCGCGCCCTACATGAAGCCGCTCACCGAGCTCGTGGTGGACTACATCCGGGAAGAAGGCTTCGAAGTCATGGACTGGCGTGCGCTGGAGATCCCCGACAATCTCGATGTCGCGCGTCACGACCCGGAAAATCTTCCAGCCATCGTCCAGACGCTCGATCTCACGGATGTCGACGTCATCGTTCTGTCCGCCTGCGTCCAGATGCCATCGCTGCCCGTGATTGCCAAAGTGGAAGCCATGACCGGCAAGCCGGTGCTGACAGCCGCCGTTTCCACGACCTATTGCATGCTGAAATCACTGGGTCTGGAAGCTGTCGTGCCGGGTGGCGGCGCGCTACTGTCCGGCGCCTACTAGGAGGACGACGATGGAAACTGCCGAAGCCAACTATCAGGGTGTCTGGGGTAACCGCATCGGCTTCGGCCAGCGACCGGCGCTCCTCGTCATCGATTTCCTGAAGGCCTACACGATCGAAGGAGCGCCGCTCTATGCGCCCGGCGTGGTCGATGCCGTGGCGCAGACGCCCGAGCTCATCGCCTCTGCCCGCGCCGCCGGCATTCCCGTCATCCACACGCGCATCCTCTACCTTGCCGAAAATTGTGCCGATGGCGGCATGTGGGTCAAGAAGTCGCCGGTCATGAAGGCAATGGTCGAAGGCAATGTGCTTGCCGAATTCTGCGAGGGCGTCGAGCCGGCAGCGGGTGAGCTCGTTATCGTCAAGCAATATGCCAGCGCCTTCTTCGGCACCAGCCTTGCCTCCCACCTGCACGCCCAGGGCATCGATACCGTCATCATGGCCGGCTGCTCGACGAGCGGATGCATCCGCGCGAGCGCCGTAGATGCGGTGCAACACGGGTTCCGGGCCATTGTCGTGCGCAATTGCGTCGGCGACCGCCACCAGGATCCGCACAATGCCAACCTCTTCGACATCGACAACAAATATGGCGACGTCGTTTCGAGGGAGGAGGCGATAGCGGAAATCGCCAAGGTCAAACCCGGCTGTTCTTAACCGTCCGCATAACCTGAGCCTTCAACCAACAAGGGGAACGAGCATGGATCAATTCAGCTTCACGGAAATCTGCCTGCATCAGTTAAAGATGTCAGGTGTCAAGGAGGGCGAAAAACTCATCGTCCTGACACAGGGCAACGAACGCCTCGATTATGCCGATGCCTTCATGGGCGCTGGCATGCGCCTCGGCGCCAAGATGTATCACATGCGCTTGCCGCCGGTGCCACCAGCGGGTGCATGGGCAGTCGGCCAGACAGGTCTTGCCTCGATGCCGGACGCAGTGGAGGCGCTCAAGGCTGCCGACATGCTAATCGACTGCATCTTCCTGCTCTTCAGTCCCGAGCAGATGGCAATTCAGGCGGCCGGAACCCGCATCCTCACGGCGGTGGAGCCGCCCGAGGTTCTGGCCCGCATGCTGCCGACAAAGGAGTTGCGCGAGCGCGTCGAATTTGCGGGCGAGCTGCTTTCCAAGGCGAAGGTCATGCGCATTACCTCGCCGCACGGCACCGATGTCACTTACAAGCTCAACACCTATCCCGCCATCACCGAATATGCATGCACCGACGAGCCCGGCCGCTGGGACCACTGGCCGTCCGGGTTCGTCTTCACCGGTGGCGACGATGACGGCGTCGACGGCACCATCGTCGTCGCTCCGGGCGACATCCTGTTGCCGCAGAACATTTACGTGCGCGACCCCATCACCTATACGATCGAGAACGGCTGGATTACCGATATCAGGGGCGGCCTCGATGCCGATCTGGTCAAGTCCTACATGCAAGGCTTCGACGATCCGCGTGGGATGGGCATGAGCCACGTCGGCTGGGGCCTCAACCAGAACGCCAAGTGGCATCGCATGGTGCCTGGGGAATTCCCAGGTGGCATGGGCATGGAAGCCCGTTCGTTCTACGGCAACGTCATGTTCTCCACAGGCCCCAATAACGAGCTCGGCGGTCCAAACGACACAGCCTGCCATCTGGATATCCCGATGCGCGGTTGCTCGCTGTTTCTCGACGACGAGCCTATGGTTCTCAATGGCGATATCGCCGTGAGGGAAATGCAGTATATCCGCAAATAGTATAACAATGGCCCGCTCTGTCGTGTGAAGGGCGGGCCAAGCCGGCCGTATGGTGAATCGGCCCGGCTCGGGGATGTTCGGTTCGGGGCGGATCGTGTAAACCTGCCGCCAAACAGAGGCCTGGCGGTAAAATGAGAAAGAAAAGCAACGATCAATTGAAAGATGCCACGCCATCGCGCGCCGACTATAAAGTGACAGAGCAGGTCGGGCATCTCTTGCGAAAGGCATACCAACGGCACCTTTCGATCTTCCAGGAAGGTGCGATTGATCCTGACCTCACGTCGGTGCAATTCGTCACCCTGTGCGCACTGCACGATCTGGGACCACGTTCGCAGGTTGAGCTTGTGAAGGCCACCTCCGTTGACCAAGCGACAATCCGCGGCATCGTAGACCGACTGAAGGCGAGGGGGCTGATCGAACTTTCAAGGGATGAGGCAGATGGCCGCAAAGTTATCATCGGCATCCTGCCCAAGGGCGAGGCGCTCCTGCAGACCATGTATCCACAGGCGAGCCTGATCAGCGAGAAGACGATGGCGCGCCTCAATCCGGCCGAACGGGTGGCATTGCTGTTCCTGCTGCGCAAGATCGCGGAAGACGAACCGTCTGAAGAACAGTCGAAACCTCTTGAGAATCGCCCAAGCTGACCTGCCCATTCTCGCGAGAAATGGTTGCTCTCATGCGGCGTAGAACACCGCATTCATCCCGGAGCGCTGGGATAGCACTTGTTACAAGTGGCTATTGGATGTTCGCGTTCCAGGAGGCTCTGGTAAATTGGCTTGTCGGAGGTTATGTCGTCCCGACCAGTTTATCGGCAGTGTCTCACCTTGCCAATCGCCGCGGTGCTTGGCTACATGCAGAAGCAGCGTGAGCCCATGAGTGGCGGGCGGTAAATTTTCGGGGCACGTCCGGAAAGCTCAACACCGTCAGCGAGACGCTGACACTTGGCATTAGCAGCAAATCCATCGTCATCAACTGGGCTAGACCATTGGTTCGCGTGACAAACCATCTGGATTATTTCGGATCGCTTCAGGCTTTCACACCAGCGATGATCGGAGATGATATGGTCGGCAATAAGCCGTAACATTGCGGTGACGATGATTTCGTGGGGATGCTGTCAACCGGCATGTTGCTGAAGGAAATCCGGTGCGTCCAGGGTGCCATAAGTAGCCTGCCCGTAGGAACAGGTCTGTTTGACGAGACGCGTTGCCAGAATATCCCAAAGGTTATGCGTTCGGTGCTGTAGTAACCCCTTGATGGCGCCGGGGCCGGTATAGGGATTGTTAAATTCCATAACGTTGGATCATTGTTCCCAAGACCTTCCTAAAATTCCATTGAGTGGCAAGTCGCATTTTTACCGTTGTTACAAAGACGTACCAGGCGTCTTACCGAAACTTGCAATCGAGCACGTGAGGCTATCCACAACCAGCCGATCGCGACCGAAAACAACGGTTATGACGATCGCAACGCCCGTCTGACCGCGCTCGCTTGGATCCGAGACGGCCGCGCCTCGTTTTCCAAGGCCTCTTCCAAGGAAGACCTGTTCGACAAAGTCGCCAGAAACCATCCCCAAGCCACTGAATATCCTCATAGAAATGCCGATGTTCAATTAAGTCAACTGACGAGATTTGGTGCTCTCATGTAATCATTCGGTGACTGGATGAAGGGACTTAATATTCCACGGCTAGCAGGGGTGGCTAAGCCCGCCAACTCCGATTCACTGTTTGTACCGTTGCCATGTCTCGAAATTTGGTGCGGCCGATAGAAGAGATGAGTATAATCGTGCTGCGGGTTGCCGAAGATTGAGAACAGGATCCAATCGCACCCATCGACCTTACGTTCATGACAGCAAGTCGTTGGCTGAACCGCTCGACCACCGCCATATCGCGCGAAATGAAAAGGTAGTAAAACCCGAGTTCGTCCTACAACTCGATCCTCGGATTGACGACCTGTGCTTGGAATGACACATCCAGCGCCGATGCGGCTCTATCGCCGATTATCCGCCATGGCGACACTTCCTGGGCCTGGGCAACAAAAAAGCGCTGCCGCTGACCGCCGGAGAATTCGTGCGAATAGCGATCGAGATGATCTTCGGTCAGGCCGACGCGCTGGTAAGGCCCGATGCCCCTGTCTCGAAGCGCCGCTTATTGACCTCGGATCAATACCACCGCTAGTGCTGGTTGGATGTTTCGCAGCTTGCGTTTCAGCCGGTTTTCAGGGGCGCGCACCGGAAGACAGGCAGTGCACCAGGACTTGGAAGACGATCTGCATATCCAACCGTGGCACTTGCAGCTGTCGTGCGCCAAGGGAACGGATACGCCTGGTCGGCAAATTCGACGGTGCCCAATCTAAGCTCTATCAGACGAACGATGAAGAGGCCGACCGTCAATTTGCGCAACCGGACCTGCAACCAGGCAGTCTTCGTTTCCCTCTGTCTATTCAGGATACTTTCCTTACGCATGGCGAGACGTTATATGGCTGCACTGACTAAAGAAATATGCCCAATATTTTCCTCGTCAGCGGCACGGATCAAAGCTGCGCGAACAAGCGCTGGCGGCGTCGCTTTGTAAAGCGCGTCATGGCAAGTCATGATCGCCTCAAAGTAACAGTCGCCGTCGTCAGTTGGCCATTCTCCCAACAACATTTCGGCTGCCTCATGCACCGTTCTGATGCTTTTGTATTTTTTATGACCCTTCAGGACGAGCCTGACGGTTGGAAACTGATTTGATGTGTGTCGCAGCATGCCAGATACGAGCTCCGCCATTAAGACAGCGATAAACAAGCAAGTCGCATGCCGAGACAGGTCCGGCGGCGATTATTTCGATGCGGCCACCTGTGGAAATTTACGGTTGGTTAACCAGCGCCAGACAAAACAGCTGAGTGCCGGTGACGTAACTGCCAAAATCTTTTTGTCAAAAGCGCCATCGGCGATTCGATCTTGGTCCCGGAAAACGGCTGCTCCAGGGCTACTCAATGTCACCCGCGGCACTTCGAATAGATCATGAGAAAGCCCGGTTTCAGCGGACGCCGTCCCCGATAGTGAACGCTCCCCTTAAGTGCACGGAGATTGAATGAGCAACGAAAATCGTATTGAAGACGCCGATAAGTTGGTTCAGTTAGCGGCGGCGATTACGGCAGCCTATCTGAGCAACCATGTCGTCCCCGTCAACGATATCGCCAATCTGATCATCTCGATCAAATCTGCACTTAAAACAAAGTCTGGAAGCGCCGTTCTTCCCGTCGCCGAAAAGCGAAAGCCCGCAATCTCCGTGAGGAAGTCGTTGCAAGATGACCGGATTACGTGCCTGGAATGTGGTGAAGCTTTCAAGTCTCTCAAACGACACATCATTACGAACCACGCACTTTCTCCAGAAGCATATCGTGTAAAATGGGCGTTGCCTGCCGACTACCCCATGGTCGCTCCGGCATACTCCCGGGCCCGCTCGCAACTAGCAACGGAAATGGGCCTGGGTCAGCGAAGGAAGAGGCGTTTAGTCTGAGCTCGTTGTTCGATTTTGCAAACGTTTCCTAGCTTAGCTTAGGGCTGCAAAGCTTTGTATCGCTAGCGAGCCTCCAGTGCGTAGCTCCGGTGGGTGGTGAGGCCATAACTATCAGTCACCGAAAATTACCTCGAAGCAAAGCACGGCAAAAAATTTACTTTTGCGTCGCCTCAATTGTTGAGCCACCCGCTTGTGGGGCTATCAACGGCCCGTCCTTTTGAAAGACGTGATCCATCCACCACGTGAGCATGCTCCGCAAGTCCCGGCTTCCTTTTCAAATTTAACCAGACTAATCACTACAACCAAAAGTCCAAAGCTACGCAGCAATCCGAAAAATATCTTTTTAGAAATCGTTGCACATCTTACTTCAGTCGCGCGAGCTGTCGGTTATCATGGCCCTGTGATACGCCAACGTCCAGAGATACGCCGGGTTGCCCGTTTCAGCCCTGCCATCATGCCGTGATTCCGACATCGGTTCGGTGAGTGACAATTCGGGAAATCACTTCATCGAACGCGTTAAGCGATCCTTCTGGCCCAGACCTGTATCTTTCGCCAGCTGCGAGCGAGTCTCTGCGTAACTTGCCTCCACCATAAACAGCGGGCATCCCATTTTCTCGATAGTCGTCCCGTGATTTGTGAATAGGCATGGAGCGCCCCGCGAGCCCAGTTTCGGCGTTCCGATCTGATCGTCGGGCGCGCTGCGCTCCTTTTGCGCGAGCTTAGCGGGCTTGTCATTCTACTCTTCAGGGGTCTCGCCCGCTTTGATGAGTTCTTTCCCCGCCTGACCGTATGTTGGCTTGGAGCATGAATGATCGTGGCACCGACGATGCGTCCCGCCCTTGGCCAAGTCGCCAGATCGCCGGAGATGTTTGTTGAACTGCCTGCGAGCGGGCCACCCATAGCGTGAGGTGCTTCGCCTCTCCGCTCGACGCTCGCTTTAAGCCCCAGTGAGTCGAAAGTTCCCCCGGCACTTTGCCAATCGTGGGGTCGCAGCTACGCGCCATGCTCGCGGGCACCACCAGTGGACGTCGATCTCGCCGCCATATTCAAGATGTCGCTGGCGAGTGCTTCGTACGGGAATCTGCGGCCTATAACTCCAATTGGGAAGTCGGACTGTATGCAAAAGTTGCGCGTCAACCGATGATTTAGTTCGGTTCTGTTGACATCCGCTGTCTAGCAGTCGAAAAGAATCCATACCGTCATGGAGAGAGCAATGGCAGACGAAAGCGAAACAGGCATCCCAAGTGAAGTTGCAGAATTGGAGGCGCCGCAAGAGGCGGCTGTGACCAAAAAGCAGCGTGCTCCACGACGGTCCAAGGCCGAAATCGAGGCTGCTGCTGCAAGCTCACCGAAGGTTCGTCAAAAGCGCACCCCGCGTGCTGAACCCGTTCCAGCGGATGGCGAAAAGCCTGCCCTTGGCACCGCGAGGAAGACGGCCGGCAAAGCGGCCGCAAAAGCTAAGCCTATCACTCTGCCAACGCCACACGCCGCCGCCACTACGAGCGACGAGATGGTTGATCTCATTCAGCTTGAGGAAGAAAACAAGCGGCTTCGCCAGACCCTGGCCGAAAAGCTGCGTGCGGAAAATGCTGATTTACGCAAACGCCTCGGCGTCTGATCTGGGCAGATACCTGCCGGCGGTGCGCAATCGACCAACGCCACCATTTTCGAAGCTCGTGTTAAAGATGTTCCGGCTCGCCCTGCGAGCCGGATTGGGGCTGTCAGAACCACCGCGTTGTCTGCCGCCCGGAAAGACTTACAATGAAAGCACCTTGGCAATACCTCGCGCGATTGATGTCCCGGCAAAAGACGTCTGATACGAAAGATGGCGGACGTGCCGGCAATGTCGAGGTAGAACTACAGCCCGCTCAGACTATTCTCCTCTCTTCTCCGGAAGGCGCCGCCGGGCCTGGGGATATGGATTCACCTGTCGCCGACGTTCAAGTGCCAACGGCGGCTGCGACCGACGGTAAAACCGATCCAGCAGCACCCGCCTTGCCATTGGACGAGATACATGCAGCGACGGCCAAGGCGACTGGGGATCAAGGGCAGTCCATCTCCGATCCGCGAGACCCGTTACCTGCAGGTGAGGTAGATGTTCAGTCGCTCAAGGCACCCAAGACGAGGGGCAAGGGGTTAAGGCAAGTCCGCGGCGATCTAACACCTGAGACCGCCGTTGGCGCCGCGGAGACGCCCGTTGCAGGCCTATCGTCGCCAACGAACGTCCTTTCCAACGACGTCATAGATCTCGACAGGGACATCAAGCATTTGAGAGACCAGCTTGCACAAAAGCTCCGGGTGCAGAATGCCCAGCTGAGAGCAATGCTCGTGCGCTTCGACCGCTCCTGAGCCTGCAAGACGATCACCAGAGAATTCAGCAATGAAACCACAGCAACGCAGTTTCGTCGTCGAAATCAAATCGGCGCGCCGGCGGTTGAAGACTCGGCCGAAATCCATCTGGGGCGAGACCGATTTTGGAGCACTTGTGCGGGAAGCGGAAGCAAAGCTCCCGTTCATGCAGAACGCCGTTTCGCAGGCGCCCATCTCCCGTGTTGATCAACCATTCGAACCGGAGGATGCTACCGATATCCATGAGGCCGGTGAAAACCAACTCAGTCTGCTGCCGTCGACCGGGCCCGACGATATCCGACGGCATCAGCAAGAACAGGCTTGCCTGGAAAACACCGCGTTCCATCCGGCAGAAGACAAGTTCAAACCGAAAATGGCAGGGACACTGAAGCATGGTCGGAGAAGTCAGTTGGAGAACGCCCGGGGTCGCAACTCAGCGCCTGCCGCTACGGTGAAGGCTGCGAGTGTGGACACCCACATTGACGAGTTGCCGTTGCTCGATGCCGAAAACCGACGCCTGAAGCAGTTGCTGGCGGAACACCTGAAACAGCAAAACGCGCAGCTGAGGGCGATGCTAAAGCGATTTGAAGGCCGCTGACGGTCCACCTCTTTCAGCCGCCCTGGGTTTGCCGGAGGCCCCAACTCGCGGGACGTGGGGTCTATGACAAGCATGACGACGAAATTCTTTCCTGAAGTGGTGCGGTGCCGTACAAATAGTGACGAAGCGGGTCACATGAAGCGCAGCATCCCTCGCGCTGGGCAACTGCCTTTGATCGAAGCGAGGATAGGCTGCTCGGCACATACGCATTATCAGTTGACGACGAGGTCCGAGGTCGACAGCGGCAAGCGGGCAGGCCTATCAAGCGACGTTGTCTAAAAGATGGAGGCTCTGGACCGGGAGCACCTCCGTCAGCGTCGGTCACTCAACCGGAATTGTGCAGCGGAAACGAGTGATCGCCGGCAAAGTAGGGAAGGCGGACCCAACGCCAGCTTGGTGCTGTCGGCGATCATTGAGACATGCGCGCCGCGTTCACTATCTTTGAGCCTCCCCGACATCCACTGAGATCTTCACAGTAAATCTAGCTGGACTTTGTGCCCTTTCTGCAACATCACTTGCCGAAGGACTTCCTAAATCAGCTTTGGCGAAAGAAGTCGTTTGCGGTCGAGCGATTACAAAGCCATGCTTACTAATGAAGGCGCAAGTGTGTTTGTTCGACTTCGCGAACATGGGGAGCGAGCCCCAATGCAGGCTGTGCCGGATCCATTCGCAACATTGAACTGGAGGTCAATCATGAATATCAAGAGCCTACTTCTCGGCTCCGCTGCTGCCCTGGCAGCAGTATCCGGTGCTCACGCTGCAGACGCTATCGTCGCTGCTGAGCCTGAGCCGCTTGAATATGTCCGCATCTGCGACGCCTACGGCGCTGGCTACTTCTACATCCCAGGCACGGAAACCTGCCTCAAGGTCGGTGGCATGGTTCGTACCGAAGCGCTGTGGCACGATCCCTACGCCTTTGGCGTTCGCCAGAAGACCGGAACCGAGTGGCATACCCGCGCTGAACTCAACGTCGACACAGCAACGGACACCGAATACGGTCCGCTGAAGACCAACATGATCTACCGCTTCGACTCGACGGAAGGTAACAACGACTCGAAGGTTTTGTTCGCAAGCATTAGCCTTGGTGGTTTCATTGTTGGTAAAACCGACTCGCAATACATGCAGTGGATCGGTTACGCCGGAAACGTTATCAACGACGACGTGATCGGCGACGGACCTTACGAGCTCAACCAGCTCTCCTACGTTTACGACGGCGGTAATGGATTGACGGGCGTTCTATCGGTAGAGGACAGCCAGTCTGGCGCTGGTGCAACCGACCCGAACACGGGCCGTGATGAGTCAGACCATTACACTCCTGACTTCGTTGCTGGCCTCGGCTACAAGACCGGGATGGTCGGCCTGAAGGTCGTCGGCGGCTACGACTCCGTTGTCGAAGAAGGCGCCATCAAGGCTCGCCTCGATCTCGATTTTGGGACGTTCTCGGCATTCCTTATGGGCGCCTGGAACACGGATGGCGACAAGATCAACCGTTACGCCAACGGCGACGCCAGCGGCGCAAGCACGGGCGACTGGACTGTCTGGGGCGGCACGACTGTCAAGTTCAACGACAAGCTCGACTGGAATACCCAGCTTGCCTATTCCGACAGTAAGACCTTCGAAGCAACCACCAACGTAAACTACTTTATCGCCAAGGGCTTTAAGGTTCAACCTGAACTGACGTACATTAAATACGACAACGCAGTTCGCGACGCCGACACGTTCGGTGGCGTTCTGCGCTTCCAGCGCACATTCTGATCTGATTTATCTGACATTAAAAGCCCGGCCTCTGAGCCGGGCTTTTTTGACAGACGGATATTGGCGATCGGCGTTGCGATCTTCAAATTGTGCCTGTGGCAGTCGCCCGTCCAACGCGTTTTTCCCACCCGTCCGGTAGGAGCCCGAGCCTCACTATAGCCACCCGTTCCTTAGTCTAAGCTCATCTTCTCTGCCGTCGCCCGCCCTAACAGAGAGTGCTGGCTTCCAGACGAAGTGCTGTTCCGCTTGTCTTCATAAGTACACCGTTTCGCGGCTAAAGCGAAATTAGAAGGCCATCCGACCATGGCGAATTTTACTGGCTGAAAAGACGTAAAATGTCTTCCCGTCCATCACCGAGACGAATCTGTCAGCTTAGAAAATGTGAACAGGCCTTGCATTGATCGCGCACCACCATAACACCCGGTCGGGTCTAATGTGGCGACGCGATTGCGGCACCGTCGTCGCCAGACTTAATCATATGGGCCGGAACCGGACGACCGACGTGATAGCCTTGAACTTGATCAATCCAGAGCTCGCGCATTAGCGTCATATGCTCCTCGGTCTCGACACCCTCGACAAGAACGTCGTCCACGTGGTTGCGCAGAAGGCTTACCATGTCGCGCAACATGGCCTTACCCCTTGGCGACGTCGCGTCGTTCAAGAAGGATTTATCGATCTTCACCGTGTCGAAATCAATCACGCGAAGCCAGGACAACCCAGCAAAGCCGGTACCAAAGTCGTCGAGCCAGATCGAAATACCCAGCCCGCGCAACTCTTCGACACACATCAACACCTGTGCATCGACGTCAATGTCCAACCCTTCCGTGATTTCGAACGCCAACCTGCTGCCTTGAACCCCAGTTTCCAAAAGAATGGCCGCGACAGACGCAGCAAAGCCTTCCGACTTCAGCTGGACCGGGGAGATGTTGACTGAAACGGTCTGAATTCGATTGTTTGCTAGCAGCTCGATGCAAACGGTGCGAACGAGCCAGCGCCCTAGTTCGTGGATGAAACCCGTATGCTCAGCGACAGGGATGAATGCGATGGGAGGGATAGAAACGCCATCAGCCGTCTTCAAGCGCATCAGGGCTTCCACAGTGTTCGTTGAGCCAGAGGCGACATCGTGGATCGGTTGATATACGAGCGATACCAACTCCTGCCGAAGAGCCACTCTCAGCAGTGCGACGAGGTCCTCCTCGTCATCGCGGCATGCGGGATCCAATGCATCATATAGCCTTGTGCAATTGCGTCCGCCAGCCTTGGCCGCATAAAGGGCTCGGTCTGCTTCATGAATGAGCTTTTCGACCTTTGTTGCGGAGTGCGGACCGGTCAGTGCAGCGCCCACGCTCACGGTAACAACCGGTGCCCCCTGCGGACGCATTTGGGGTGAAGGCGTCATCTCCTCTACGGCTTTGCGAATGTTTTCTGCAAAAGCAAAGCACTCTTCGGCAGATGTTGTATGCGTCAGCACTATGAATTCCTCGCCCCCGTAGCGACCCAATGAGCCGCCGAACTTTTCAACGGTTGCCCGGAGCACTTCTGCAACGCGAACAAGACAGTCATCGCCATCCTGGTGGCCATACAAATCGTTGAATCTTTTGAAATGATCGACGTCGATCAGGATTGCGGTGAAGCTTTGTTGGCTGGATCGCCACTTCTCCCAGAACTCGCGAAGCGTGCGATCAATGGCGCGCCGGTTGGATAGACCTGTCAGGGGATCGGTAATCGATAGCCTGAGCAAAGCTTTGCCGCGCTCGCTCGCCTCGTGATGCTGGGCGGCCGCCTCGAGTGAGTTCAGGAAAACCTGATAGCGTTCGGCATTCAGCTTCCAGTTCACATAAGAGGTAAATATGAAGCAGCAAACATAAAATATGACGAACGAAAGCGTATGATAGATGTCGCTCGGAAAGAAACAAAGGGAAACTAAAAAAGAACCCAAAACGGCAGCTGAAGCACTTAGTGCGAGGGAAACTCTGAAGTCAAAGAAAAGATTAATGCCCATCATGAATATTGCGCCGAAGACCATGTAATAGGAGAGATTTGATATCTCTCCGGATGCCATCGCCGGCAACAGCCAGCCCACATATCCTAACACCAGGGCGGCGGCGCACGTTATATCGAGACTGTCAGCCTTTTGGCCGAAGCGGTACTGAAGTTCGATCACGGCTAACGCGGAAGCCCCAACCACAAATCTTGCTATGATCGTATAAGGCGCAACGTCTGCGATCAAAAGCAGGTCTGTCAGTGAAAACAGGAGGTAGACGAGAACGGCCAGCCACAGCCCTTTCCTCGATACGGCACGGCGGGCTTCTGCCTGCTTTTGGCGATAGAGGGCCTTCAATTCTTGGGTCGCCGGTTTTGGCTTTTCCACGACAAAATCAGCGTCGGAGATTGGCGCCGAAGTTTCGTTTGCCCCGAAATGAACCGCCACGTCAAGACCTGCGTGCCCGGATTTAAGCTGCGTCACATTCCCTAAATATCCGGATTTATTCTGATAAATCATGAAGATACCACGGTTATTGATTTGAGGGTATGACGTCGTCCCCATCGATATGGGCGACCCGTCTTTCAATTCTCGGTATATGAGCAGTTTTTCCACTCGCAAGTTGCCCTACCTCCCATTAGAGTTACGACTCTGTTAACGGGAGTCCCGCTTTGAACCGCACCTCCACGCAACTTGATGGACAAAGTCTTATCACCCCCGAACTGATCGCTCGCGAGTTTGAGCATCAGCATCAACCGCTTCACCAAAAGATAGCCGTTGGAAAAGCCGAGCTGGCCCTGGCATTGGAGATTGCGCGGCAACAGTTTGAGAGCGGCGTTGAGCCGTCTCTCGTCATCGAGCGGCTCAGCAAACAGCTTCACCTCACGCGCAGAAAGTTTTTCCCCGGCGCTTGGCCTGAACTCGTTGATGTTGCACGAAGCCATCCTGTCGCTGCGGTCTTCCTGGAAGACCCCTTCACGCGCTGGTCATTCGACAAGCCTAGAGGATATTCAGGCGACGCACACCTTCTAGACTTCATCTACCGCCACCCGAGCGTAAGTGGATCGCTAGAGCAAGCATCGGCAAGGGGACGGTCTCTCTACGAATTCACGAGCAATGCATCCTCATCAGTCGCGGTTCGTGAGCGTCGCGACATCCTGACCCGTCAGGTGGATGAGATCACCGCAAGTCGTGGATCCGTTGCCGAAGTCCTTACCATCGCCGCTGGTCATTTGCGGGAAGCAGAAAAATCGAACGCGCTAAATGGTGGAACGATCAAGCGATGGGTCGCTCTGGACCAGGATCCGCTGAGTGTTGCTTCCATGCACGCGGAGTATGGGGGAAGCTGCGTCCAGGCCATGGGTGGGTCGGTACTTGAAATTCTCACCGGACGAAAGAAACTCGGTCAGTTCGACCTGATCTATGCCGCAGGTCTCTACGATTATCTATCCTTCAGTGTAGCCGTTAAGCTGACCCGCCATTGCTTAGGGATGTTGAAGCCGGGTGGGGTTTTCTTGTTTGCTAATTTCTCCGACGAAGTCGGCGTGGATGGGTACATGGAGACCTTTATGAATTGGTCGCTCCTATTAAGGCCGGAGTCGGAGATGTGGAAAATATCGAACGCGGCGAACGATATGAGCAAATTCGACGGGGCGGTCTGGTCAGGGGCCAATCGCAACGTCGCCTATGCGTCGTTGAGACGGCTGTAGACTTCTGTCTGCGCGCTTTCGGACTTTTTCGCGATAGTGTTGAGATTGACCGGGCAGGGGCGGGCGAGCCAGTCATTCACGCGGCTCTTTTACATACTGGTTGCGTGGTTGCCCCTCGATGTACCAGGAAGGCTGAGGCCGGTGCCAGGAAGGATTGGGTCCGTCCCGGGCTCGACAGGCCGCAGCCGCAGCAGGCTATTCCGTAAGTCGACCTATCTGCTTTATCGTGTCCGCACTCTGGGTGTGCCGGCCCTGGGCCACGTCACTACAGGAAGGCGAGTTGTCGTTGGTCGAATTACGACCTAACCAAATCAAAGTTCGGCCAATCTTGGAAAAGTAAAAGTTACAGTCGTCTGATTTCGTGCGTCATTCAGAACTAAATGATGCGTAGTCTGACAAAACCTCTAAGGGATGAACGGCAACTACATGACAGGTCGCTTCCAGACACCTCCCCGGCGCAACGCTATCCCTTGAAAGCAGATGTAGAATGTTCCTCATATTTTACCAACTGGTTGCGTCAGTATTCCTACCATCGAATTTGATAGCTTTACTCGGGCTTTTAGGGATCGCAGCGTTACTCCTACGATGGAAATGCACCGCCTTTTGGTTGCTCGGCACGTCATCCGTACTGCTTTGCATAGCGGGCTGGTCTCCGGTCGGCCCCGCTGTCCTCACAACGCTGGAGGACCGGTTCACCGCCCCCGACCTTCCCGATTACGTGACAGGTATCGTGATGCTCGGTGGGGCTGAAGAAGCCCATATTACAGCGAGTAGAAACAGCCTTACACTCAACAACAATGCCGAGCGGATCTTTCAGACTGCCGCGCTTGCACGCCGCTATCCCCAGGCTCGCATTATCCTGTCTGGTGGCGGTGGCCACCTCGTGCTCGGAGAAATTCAAACCGAGGCGGAGATTGCCCAGCGCGTGCTTGTGGACCTTGGGATAGCCTCAGAGCGCATTGAAACTGAGCGCCGTTCCCAGACAACTTATGAAAATGCCGTTCAAAGCATGGCGGTGGCCAAACCACAGCCGTCCGACAATTGGCTGCTCGTCACCTCAGCCTATAATATGCCGCGTGCGGTGGCGTCCTTCAGAGCGGTTGGATTCACCACCGTTCCCTATCCCGTTGATTACCGCACACGAACTGCAGAGTTCAAACTGCCGTTTAGTACTATCGCCGAAGGACTGGATGTTAGCGACACCGCCGCTCACGAATGGTTGGGTCTGGCCGCCTATCGCCTGACCGGCAAGACGCAGACGTTCTTGCCGGCTGCGAATTGATGCAAGCACGAGCAGGCGGGATACCGGAAGGGAAACCGACGGCGAAGGGCGAGCAGTCGGCGCACCCAGGGAGCCAGTCCGGCGGCTTCCCGGGTGTGCGGGGCCAGCAAGACGGCGCGGCCCCCGCGCCGATCGGCGAGATCCGGCCTCGCCAGATTTGTCGTCCATATCATAAACTTGCCGCATCGCCGGGATACGCGAAGGCCGTGTCAATGGCGCCACCTGTATAGATCCATTCGCGCGCAGGGACGGGCGACAAGGTGTCGCTTCAGAAGCGGACGCTCACGAGGCCGAAGGGTTTCAGAGTGGATGGCATATCCTCAAGTTCGGCTTCCAATGCGTTTGTAGCTCTGCATGTGCGGCCATCCGGCACGCAGATCGCATAGGAACCGCGCCTGCCAACCGCCTCGGAAAAACGCAGCACATAGCCATCACCGTCCTCGGCGGGCTTCAGCGCGTGGATGCGCACGTCTTGGTCAGAGATGGTCACAGGCGACAGATCATAATCGGCATCTGCGGTTGCCACGGTGAAGCGCAACGGATCGCAGACGAGATCAGCCTCCGCCTGCACATCGGCGCTCCACCAGCGTCCGTCATGTGGCAGCAGCGCATAGGTGAAGCGCTGGTGCCCCTCATCGGCGAGCATGTCCGGGAACATCGGCCCGCGCACGAGGCTGATCGTCAGGACGTTGCCCTTGGCTGAAAAGCCGTATTTGTCGGCCGACAAGAGGGCCGCGCCCCAGTCCGTTTCCGACAGCGAGACGAAGCGATGGCCGCAGGCTTCGAACTGTGCCTTCTGCCAGGTGGTATTATCGTGGGTCGACCGACGCGTCACGCCGATCGCCTGGTCGAACACCGCCTCTTCGGCGAGCACGTTCAGGGGAAAGGCCGCCCGCAGATAGGTGCGTCGGTCGTGCCAGTCGAGATCGGTGACGATCTCCAGACGCGGACTGTTGGCCCACAGCCGCAGGCGTTGGGTGATCGTGCTGGCGCTGAAGCGCCGGACCAACGTGATCTCTGCACGGTGCGGGCCGGATTCCGTCACTTCACGGCTTTCCAGAGACAACAGCTCTTCCTCGCCGAGCTCGAAGCCGGGTTCGATATCCCAGGCGTCGAAATTGCGGGGAAGGTCGTTGCGATAGAGCATCAGCCGGTTCGCGGCGCCATCGATCAGTTGCCGGCCGCAGCGCTTGTCAAGGAGGCTCGAAATCCGACCCTGCGCGTCGAGGATGACGCGAACGAAGGCATTCTCCATCCGACTGTCGTCAACGACGAGGCTGCTGATCGGTCCCGTCGCCGACACGAAGCCGAGGGAAAGCGCCTGGAGCGGTCGGTCGAACGTTACAACGTAGCCGGCTTGACTGTGCTGCGGCGCCAGTCCGGCGGGGAGGGGCGCGCTGCTTTCGAGCTGCCACTGCCGTTTGGCCGAACCGGAGAGATTGGCAACAAGCAGCCCGCGCCGCGCGCCGCGCCTGCGCGATGCTAGTGCTTCCAGGCGTTGTCGCCACAGACGGTCGGCACGGGCGACGACCCCTTCTAGCTCCGGTTCCGTCTGCTCGTAGACCTCGCGGATGGAGGAGCCGGGCAGGATATCATGAAACTGGTTGCGCAGCATGAGCGTCCAATCGAGCGCAAGGTCCGGCATGGCGGTGACGCCGCCGTCGAGGGCATCGATGACGGCCATGGCCTCGGCGGCAACCAGCGCATGCTCGGCCCGGCGGTTGAGCTGCTTGGTGCGACCCTGGGTGGTCAGGGTCGCGCGGTGATATTCGAGGTACAGCTCGCCGGCCCAGACCGGCAGGGCTGCATCCGATAGCGCCACACGTATCTCGTCCAGATGCGGCTGGATGCGTCCTTGGCGCACATGCGGGATTGCCGGCATGGCGTTCAGCAGTGGCATGATCTCGATTTGGTCCGGGTCGGGGCCGCCACCACCATCACCCCAGCCGTAGCTGGCAATGACGGTTCCGACGAGATCCTTGGCCCCATGCTTCTTCCACACCTCCCACAGCGCCATCGGCGTCATCAGCATGTTGTAACCGTCATTGTCATAGGCGTCGAACGTATGGACAAGCACCCGCGAGCCGTCGTTACCCTGCCACTGGAACAGGT
The DNA here is from genome assembly GCF_007000325.2 of Rhizobium rhododendri. Classification (GTDB taxonomy): domain Bacteria; phylum Pseudomonadota; class Alphaproteobacteria; order Rhizobiales; family Rhizobiaceae; genus Rhizobium; species Rhizobium rhododendri. The sequence goes on from NZ_CP117268.1 coordinate 882,047, forward strand.
TCTCCGGCAGACGGTTCGTCTCGTTCCAGCTGACCTTGATGGTGACCAACGTATCGATGCCGGCATGGCGCATGATCTGCGGCATGGCGGCCGTGAACCCAAAAGTGTCCGGCAGCCAGGCCGTCGAGCAGGTGATGCCGAACTTGGCCTGGAAATAGCGCTGGCCCAGAAGAAACTGGCGCGTGAAGGCTTCTGCCGAGGGCATGTTGGTGTCGCATTCCACCAGCATCCCGCCGATGATCTCCCAGCGGCCTTCCGTCACGCGCTTGCGGATGTCTGCAAACAGCGCTGGATCTTCATCCTCGACATGGCTGTAATAGAGCGAAGACGATTGCAGAAAGTGAAAGTCCGGATGGCGCTGCAGCAGTGAGTTGACGCTGTTGAACGTCCGCACGATCTTGCGCACGGTCTCCGGCTGCGGCCAGAGCCAGGCGTAGTCGATGTGGGCGTGCCCGGTGACCAGCACGTCGCCCTGCTTGGGATAGGCCTTGCGCAGATCATCGAGCATCCCATCCAGAAGTTCGCAGGCACGACAAACGGACGCCAAGGCCTCCTTGCCGAGTGCTTCGGGCCGGTCCGACGGCTCGAAGCTGCGCTCCCAGATATCGCGTGCCCAGGGGCGGCCGGCGACGCGCGGCGCAACGGCGGTCGTGGCCGTGGGAAGCCGCAGGCCGCTGATGGCAATCTCGCCAGCTTCGAACAGGGAGCGCGAGAGTTCGACATCATCCACGCTGTTGGCGGTGTCGCGCAGTACCATCAGGCGGCGACGCAAGGCGCGGATTTCGGGATGAAACAGAACAATCTCGGCCATTGCAAAACGCGGCTCGCGGTTTGGGACGCCGAACAGGCTGCGCGCGGCCACCTCGGCCACAATGCGCAGCGACGTCTCCTGCGGCACCTGGAAGCGACGGTGGCAAGGATTGGCGGCAAAGCTCTCCAAGACCTGCCCATCGTCGCCATGCAGACGCACCAGGGCCTCGCCGCCGAAATCCAGCCGCAGCTCGACGCCGTCGCCGGGGGGAACGGAAATGCTTCCGGTCATTTCGAAGCGGTGGATGCCGAACCGGTCGTCCCAGGCGCCTCCGGTCGCTATCGGCCGTTGCTGGCCCTGCGGGTTTGTCGACTGCCAGCCGGTAAGGGCAAGGCGCTGGCGCATCTCGAAGGCTTGCAGTTCCTCTACCCAGACTTCCATGTGGCGCGACAGCTGTTCAAGGCTACGTTGGCGATCGCGATAAGCCCGCATCTGGAACTCCCCCAATATTTAATCATCAATAAAGATATAAGATATTTTCATTTTTGGCCACACAACTTGGTCCTCGCTTGATAGAAAAACTTCTCCATGGAAATTCTGCTCACACTCTCCCTTGACATCGCCGATAAAATTCATGGTAAGTATTTAATTAGAGCAGGCGGAGATCTGCAGCCACCGGGAACGACCAGGGCAACATATCGGCATGCAAGTCATTTCACAGCCCGAAAAATGGAGGATAGCATGAACATTGGAAGACGTGAGTTTCTGACAGCAACGACAGCTTTCGGTGTCGGAATCATGGCCGGCGGCATCCGCATCGCCTCGGCCGCCCCGGGCGTTCTGGATATCTTTTTCAACAGCGACACCAACGTCATCGATTTTTGGACCCAGGTCGTCAAGCCAGGCTTCGAGGCGGCCAATTCGGGTGTGACGCTCAATCTTGTCGCCGGCGGTGGCGGCTCGGCCATGAACACCTTGGCCGACCGTGCAATGGCGGCCTTCCAGGCCAATAAGGACCCACAGGTCGATATGCTGGAGGCGGTGACGCCCTTCTATCCGACCGATTCCATCAAGGCCGGTCTCTGGGTCGATTTCAGCAAGGCCAATCTTCGAAATTACGCCAAGGTCGACCCCGTCGTCCTTCAGGATGCGACGCTTCTGCCCTATCGCGGCTCGCAGGTCGTGTTGATGTATAATGGCGACAAGGTTGCCAAGGCACCACAAACCTTTCCGGAACTGGTGGCCTGGATCAAGGCCAATCCGGGTCAGTTCGCCTATGCCCGTCCCGACCTCGGCGATTCCGGCGCCTGCTTCATCGAGCGCGCGCTGCAGGAAGTCACCGGCAAGAAGCCGGAGCTTTTCCAGCCGGAAAACTACTCCGCTGATACAGCGACGCCGATTTTCGAGAAGGTGTGGCCACTCCTCAAGGATATTGCACCCTCGCTCTACAATGGCGGCGAATACACGTCCGGCAATACAGCGTCGATTCAGCTCCTGGCGAGCAGCGCCGTCACGATGACGGTCGCCTGGTCCGACATGGCGCTGCAGGCGATGAGCCAGGGCGTGGTGCCGCCGACGACCGCGATTGCCCAACTCCAGGATTTGGCCTTCACCGGTGGCTTCTCGGGGATCGTGGTGCCAAGCGTCGCTGCCAACAAGGGCGCGGCGCTCAAGCTTGCGGACTATCTGATTTCCCCGGAGGTGCAGAACCAAGTCGTCACGGCGCTCGGTGGCTTTCCCGGAATAAAATGGGAGTTCATGGCCGCCGAACTTCAGGCGAAATTCGCCAAGGTCGCGCCGAGATCCATTCCGGTCTTCCCGGCCACCTGGGAGCCGGCGCTGTTCGAAGCCTGGTATCGCAACGTCGCCTCGACCATCCAGCGCTGAGGCCCAGCCGATGGATGCCGCCGCCCGGACAATGACGGCAAAGCTTAAGGGCTTGCTCCTGATCGCCTTGCCCGTCCTGCTGATCGCCGTTTTTCTCTTCTATCCTGCCGTGCTGACGATACTCAGCACGGTGCTCAGGAAGTCGCCGGACGGTGGCACCAGGCTGACATTTTCCAGCTACGTCTTCTTTTTTTCCGACCCCTACAGTCTTGCCAACTTGATGCGGACGTTCTGGACCACCTTCGTGAGCCTAGCGCTCCTGATCGCGATCACCCTGCCAATCGCGCTCTACATGCGGTTTTCGCGCGGCTGGCTGGCGTCTCTCATCCAGGGGCTGGCGTTGTTTCCGATGTTCGTGCCGGGCATCATCGTCTGTTATGCGCTGATCCGCTACATGGGCCCGAATGGCTGGCTTCAGAGTCTTCTCACCAAGGTCGGGATCCCGGGCTACCACTCGCCCTACCTGACGCCCTGGGGCCCGGTGATCGGGCTGATCTGGGACGGCATGCCGCTTGCGCTGCTGATCCTCGTCTCCGGCCTGTCCAATATCTCCGACACGTCCATCGAGGCTGCAAGGGATATCGGCGCGCGCAAGCTGCGCATCCTGCGGAGCATCATCCTGCCGCAGATGAAGCACTCGCTGCTGATCGTCGCAGCGCTCAATTTCCTGGGCTTTTTCGGACAGGCGCTGATGCCGTTCATGCTGGGTCCGACCGCTCCGGAGATGATGGGCCCCTTTATGCTGCGTACCTTTGCCAGCGTCCGCGACCCCGTCCAGGCCGGCACGCAGGCGACAATCACCTTCATGATCTGCTCGATCGCCGGCCTTGCCTATGTGCGCTCGGTCTCGACCCGCCGCGAGGAGGACATCCGATGACCTTCAACCGCCGCGTCGACGTCTTCGGCTGGATCATCCTCGCCTTCCTCGTCCTGTTCGTCGCCCTGCCGATCCTCACGGTCTTCCTCTGGGCCTTTGCCGAGCAGTGGTTCTACCCGGCCATTTTGCCGACCAAATGGGGCCTGAAATACTGGTACGCCGTCCTGGGCCGACCGGAAGTCTGGGCCGCCTTCGTGACGTCGCTGCAGCTCTCGACGATCGTGACGGCCTTGTCGGCGTTGATCTGCCTGCCGGCGGCCTATGCCTTCGCGCGCATGAACTTTCCCGGAAAGGCCGGTTTCATGATGTCCTTCCTGATGGCCAATGCCTTTCCCCGCTTTGCCCTGATCATATCAATCGCGGTTCTGTTCCTCTCGATGAACCTGGTCGGGACCTATAGCGGGGTGGTCATCATCCAACTCCTCAACACGCTGCTGCTGATGATCTGGCTTCCGACGGCCGCCTTTAGGGCCGTCAGCCGTGAGATGGAGGAGGCGGCGCGCGACGTCGGCGCCGGGCCGTTCCGGGTCTTCTGGTCGATCACCCTGCCGCAGGCGCTTCCCACCATCGCCGCCGCCCTGCTGATGACGTTCGTGTGGACCTTCTATGAAACGGAAGGTGCCTGGCTCGTCGGGGCACCCCGTATCCGCACCATGCCGCTGCTGATGATGTCGATGATCAACAACCAGCTGGTCGTGCAGTATGGGGCGGTCCTGTCGGTCATGCTCTGGGTGCCGTCGCTGGCGGCAATCCTGCTTGCGCGCCGGGTCATCGGCGGCGACGCCTTTGCCAAGGGCCTCGGCGGCTGACGCGCAATCCAAGAGAAAGAAAATACGCATGGCAACGCTCCGCCTCGACAATATCTCCAAGATGTATGGCCCCATCAACGCCATCGAGCCGCTGTCCCTGGATTTTCCCGATGGCGAACTGGTGTGCCTGCTCGGGCCGTCCGGATCCGGCAAGTCCACGCTGTTGCGCATCATTGGCGGCTTCGAGAGCCCCTCGGGCGGCAGGGTGCTGATCGACAATTCAGACGTCGTGTCGACCCCGCCGGAACATAGGCCGACGGCCATGGTCTTCCAAAGCCACGCTCTGTGGAGCCACATGACGGTGTTCGAGAATGTCGCCTTCGGCCTGAAGCTGCGTAAGATGAGCAAGCCGGTCATTGCCGCGAAGGTCAAGGAAGCGCTTGATCTGGTGGGTCTCCAGAACCATGCCGACCGGATGCCGCGCCAGCTTTCCGGTGGCCAGCAGCAGCGCGTGGCGATTGCGCGCTGCCTGGTTCTCGAGCCGAAGATCCTGTTGATGGACGAACCCTTTGCCAGCCTTGACCAGCATCTGCGCGACCGCCTGCGCGAAGAGGTCAGGCAGATCCAGCGTAAGCTCAAGATCACAACGGTGTTCGTGACGCACGGCCAGGATGAGGCGCTATCCATCGCTGACCGCATCGTGGTGATGAGCACGGGGCGTATCGAGCAGGTCGGCAGCCCAAGCGAGATCTACGAAACACCGCAGACCGCCTTCGTGGCAAGCTTCATCGGCGACATGAACATGTTCGATTGCGCGGTCGATGCGGGGCGCATCCGGATCGCGGGGCTTGAGATCCCGACATCGGTCACAGCGGGCGCCGCAACCCTTGCGGTTCGTCCCGAAGACATCGTCGTCGAGGGTCAGACCGGCGACGGCGGCGTGCTCGTCACCCGGACCGTCAATCTCGGATCCTTCATCAAGGTGGAGAGCCAGGCGGACGACGGCACGATGGTGCGGATCCAGGTGCCGAAAAGTGCGGACATAGCCGAGGGACAGACACTGTCTATCCGCGTCTCGCGCTTTGCGCTGTTTCGCGAAGGCAAGGTCATCTCAACCGTCCCGTCCTGACGGCTGCGGGTGCAAGGCGCTCCCGCAATTGAGACGCGGCAGGGCTTTCAGACCGGCGACGCCCCGTCGAATGGACGTTCGTCGCCCAGCACCTGGCGGAAGTAGAGGTGACGGAAATTATGGCTGGTGTTGACGAAGATCGGCAGCATGGCCGCACCGGTAACGGCCGCATCATGGATCAGGATCGCCGGCATCAGGCGCGGAAACGCGCGGTCGCGCCGGGCTGCCGGCGTCGGCCGGAGCGGGTAGGCGCGATCGACCAGCATCTCGACGATCGCGCGCGGCAGCGCCCCGCCCACCGCGATGAAGCCCGGGTCGAACATGACCTCGATGATCGCTGTCGCATCGCGCACCACGGCAGCCGCACTGGCCAGCCAGTTCATCAAGCGATGATCCCTGAGGGCACACAGGCGGTTGAGCTCATCGTTGTCGACAGTCTCCTCCGTCATGCCGCAGGCATGGGCAAGACCCGTCAGCGACAGGATATCCTTGGCGCCGGTCTCAGGCCAGACGGGCGATCCATCAAGACCGGCGATCGGCAGCAGCCCAAGCTCGCCGGCATTGCCACCGACGCCCTTGAACGGATAGCCGTCGATGATGAGGCCGGCACCTGTCCCGTGGCCGATGTAGAAATAGACGAAAGTGGCATCCTGTGCGCCTGACCGGTGGATGCGCTCGCCGATCGCTGCCGCGGTCGCATCGTTTTCCACCAGCACCTGCAAGCCGCAGAGGCTCTGCAGGTTCTCGACGAAGGGCACGTCGCGCCAGGCTTCCCAATGCTGCATGGAGAAATCAAAGTCGTAGACATCGGAGCCGAATGTCGGCAGCACGAGGCCGATGCCCCAGACCTTGCCGCGCGGAATAGCGTTGTCGTCCAGCGCCTGCGCGATGCCCTCGGCCATGCGGGCAACCGTTTCTTCCGGATCGCGGGTGTTGCACGAGATTTCCAGGCGCGCGCGCGCTCTGCGTTTCAAGTCGCAGATCATCAGCTGGCAATGGTTGCGGTCGATGTGGATGCCGACGGAAAAGCCAGCGTCGGCATGGGGTTCGAGGTAGATCTGCGGCTGGCCGCGAAGGCCGGACGAGCGCCCGGCTTCCGAAATAAGCCCCTGTTCCAGGAGTTCGCGGGTGATTGATGAAATCGTCTGCGGTTTCAGCCCGACAATGCCGGCAATCTCGACACGGCTGATTGGAGCGCGCTGGAAGATCGTCTCGAACACGAGGCGCCGATTGAAAATCCGCGCATCCTCGATGCGGCTGCCCGCGATCCGGACATCCTCATCCTTGATCGGCCTGTTGTCTTCCTGCTCCAAATCGCTTCCGCCTGCTGCCCGTTTTCCTGCCGCGCGATCGCCATGCGATACCGCTTCAGAGCCCGAGGCTTTTGAGCACCTTACGGTTATGAAGCGCAATCGGAAAAGGCTTTTCGGGCGGACACGGATACATATCCTGCTCGTAGACGACATAGCCGTCGAAATTCCGAGCCGCAAGGAAATCCCGCACCTCGCGAAAATCCACGATGCCCTTGTCGAGTTCGCACATCACGCCGGATTGGAAGCCCTTGATAAAATCGATATTCTCGTCGCGGATCTTGTTGAGTAGCGCAGGATCGACATTCTTGAAGTGATAGTAGGGGATCCGCTCGGCATAGCGCTTCATGAAGGCGAAGGCATCGGCGCCGGTATAGGCGTGATGGCCGAAATCGAAGCAAAGGCCGACAAGTTCGGCCGGCGTTTCCTCGACCAGGCGGATGACCTCTTCTTCCGTCTCGACGCCGGAGCCGACATGCGGGTGAAACAGGAGATGCAGGCCGTGTTCCTCGGCCACGTAGCGAGCGGCTTCCCTGACAGTCGTCACCATTCCCTTCCAGGCATCCGCCGAAAGCGCGCGCTGCCCGCCCGCCGGAGGAAGGTCCGAATCGTCCATCAGCACGACCCACTCCGACCCCATCGCCTTGAGCAGGCCGCAAGTTTGCTCAAGGCGCGGTCGCAAAGTGTCCATCGCATCCCTTGGCGCAAGAAAATGCACCAGAGCCGACCCGCATACGGAAAGTCCTCTGGCAGCCAGTTCGTCGGTGAGACGCGCGGGATCGGTCGGCAGGTAGCCCCAGGGCCCGGTTTCCGTCCAGGTGAAGCCGGAATCGCGCACCTCGTCAAGGTAACGCGTCCACGGCGTCTGTTTCGGGTCATCCGCATACCATACGCCCCAAGCGTCCGGAGCCGTCGCAACCTTCATCGTTTCCATCTCCATCGACATTTAAATCCTCGACACATCTTCTATTCCAGAACAGCAAGTTGGGAAAGGGAGACCATGCTTTTTCTTTAACTTTAGGACTTTTATAGGATAACGGGAGCATTCCCCAGCCGCGATCCCCTTAAATTGTCCAGAATTCAGGATTTTTCGGATTGATAAAATCCTCAATGCATATTTATTATGTAACAGGCTCGCCGCAGTACGGGCCCCGCATCACTACGGTGCGAGTCTAAGGTCTGCGCCGATGCGGCGCCCCGAGTGAAAAGGTAAAAAAACGTGCTCAGACTTGGTTTGATCGGCCTTGGGGAAGTGGCTCAACTCATCCACCTGCCGATTTTGCAGCGACTGGGAGACCAGTTCGCTCTGGCTGGCGCCTATGACCCGTCCCCGTCTGTCGCCGAAGCGATTGGCGCGCGCTGGAACATCGCCCGGCTATTTTCCACGCCCGGCGCGTTGATCGCCTCAGGCGATATCGACGCCGTGCTGGTGATGAGCCCCGACCAGTATCACGGCCGCCATGCCCGCGCGGCCTTGGAAGCAGGCAAGCATGTCCTGGTCGAAAAGCCGTGTTGCCTGACGCAGAGCGACCTCGACGAGCTCGATGCCACGGCACGGGCCTGCGGCCGTGTGGCGATGGTCGGCTACATGCGGCGATACGCCCCTGCCTTCCTTGAGGCAAAAGCACGCCTACCGAAGCTCGACGACATCACCTATGTGCGCGTGCGCGACGTCATCTGCGAGGGGCCGTGGTTCTTTCGGCAGACCGACCGGGTCATCACGCCGCAGAACGACATCGCCGCGGCTCTTGTCGCGGAAAGCCGTGCGCTGCGCCAGGCGATGGTTGCCGATGTCTGTGGCGCCGATGCGCCGTCCGATCATGTCACTGCCTATTCCGTGCTGACGGGCCTGTCATCCCATTCCCTGTCGGCCATGCGTGACCTTCTCGGCGTGCCCCAACGGGTTATCGCGACAGAGATCAAGCAGGGCGGCACACAGATCACCGCGTTGTTTGACTACGGTCACTTTACCGCGCTCTACGAATGCATGATTGGCGATGTCGTGCGTTTCGAGGCGGGCTTCGAAATCAACACGCGAACCGGACGTCTCGCATTCGAATATCCGACCCCCTATATCCGCAATCTGCCGATGACGCTTGATATCCAGGCGTCCACGGAGAAGGGCAACGTCCTCACGAGACTCGGTCCCTTCTACCAGGATCCGTTCGACGCCGAGCTGCGCGCCTTCCATGCGGCGGCAACGCAAGGTGGAGAGAACCGGACGCCGCCCGCAGAATCCAAATTTGACCTGGCCCTGTTTGAAGCCATGATAAAAGCGGCGGCGCGATGAATATCGGGACCCCTCTGGCCGTCATCGGCAATGTGAATGTCGATCTGATACTGGGGCCCGCAAGCCCCTGGCCCCGTCCCGGCACGGAGGTCATCGTCGATCATGACGAGCTGCGGGTCGGAGGTTCGGCTGGCAATACAGCGCTCGCCTGGATGGGTATGGGGGTGGACTTTGCGATTGCCTCCAGCACGGGTGAGGACATGTTCGGGGAATGGCTGCGAAGCGCGTTCGGTTCCTACGCGGAGACATGGGTGCGGGCGCCCGACAGGACGGCGATCACAGTCGGTGTGACGCATCCAGATGGCGAGCGGACCTTTTTCAGCACGCGCGGCCATCTTGGCCGGTTCTGTATCGACGATGCATTGGTGGCGCTCGATGCACGACGGCTGAAGGGAGGACATCTGCTGCTGTCCGCAGCTTTCCAGACCGAGACCCTGGCCCGCGACTACGACCGACTGTTCGATTGGGCAGACCTACACGGTATCACGACATCGATTGATCCCGGTTGGCCTGACGGGGGCTGGACCGCGGCGAACAGGGCACGAACGATGGCCTGGCTGGCCCGGGCTGGCTGCGCCCTGTTCAACGAGGCTGAGGCACTGGGTCTATCAGGTCTTGAGAGCGTTGAAGGCGCTGCCGCCCAGTTGAAGACGCATATGCCCGCCGGTTCGCTTCTTGTCGTGAAATGCGGGCCGTCGGGGGCGATTGGCGTCGATGCGCGGGGAGCCCTTCACCGCACTGCGGCGCCGCATGTCGATGCGGTGGATACGGTCGGCGCAGGCGATATTTTCAATGCCGCCTTCCTGGCTGCCCTGAGCGCCCAAAACGCTTTTCCCAATTGCTTAGAGAGGGGCGCTGCCGTGGCTTCCCGAGCCATCTCGACGTCACCGCGCCAATATGATGTCGGCCTGCCTCACGGCAGCGGCCCCAAGGTACTGCGCCCGGCCTAGTCTGGGACGGTTTCAAGCCGCGCTGCCGCGTGGCCCATTGCGACTCCAGTCGCCGAGGCTGATCACGGCTCGTCAATCGAACGGGCCAACCCGTCGTCGTGTTACGGCCAATGGCGTGACGTTGCGGCGGAGGCGTCGAGGTGGGTCAGGAGGGAGTCGACCGCGTCCCTTTTCGCTCGGCGCAAGGGCGATTGGCCATCCCCGCTGCAGGGCGATTTGCTCCAGCCGATACCCGAGGGAGACGAGCACTCGCCAGAAGGCAGGCTGCCCGGCCCAGAGAAGACAGGATTTTCAACTTGCCGCATAGGCCAAAACCAGAGCCTCTCTAGCCTAGAATTGAAAGGGGAAATGACGGTCCGAAAACGGGGCTCAAAATCCTAACCTTTGAGTTAGGTTTCATATGCCACGCCACATTCAGACGGGAGAAGGCGGCGAATTTCCCAAGTCACAGGGTGTGAAAACTTTCACCGCCCCCACATTGCAAGGACGGTGAGGGAAGCGCTCCGTGATCGACGCTTTCCGGTATCCGTCCTTCGACCGGGACAAAAAATGCTAGGCTCCACTTCATCAAGACGTCCTGCAATCCCGCTATCCCACCAGACAATAGGCTCGCAGTCCGTCCATTGCTCATGGCGAACGCGGTCGCGTCGGGTCATGACCCGGCATAAACGGAGGGTATCAAATGTTGGAATCCACCCACTCTACGCGTCGCCAGGCCCTGAAATTCCTCGCTAGCGTCCCCATGCTGCCACTCGGCGCTTCGGCCGCCAGCTCGCTTCTCGCTCTCGGCACGGCGCGTGATGCCGCCGCCGCGCCGTCAAACTTTGTCTCGGCAACGTTCAGCTCGATGGCCGCGCCCTCTTTGGCGGATCCGGCGGCCATGGCGACCACGACCGTTGCTTCGCAGCTGACGGTGACGCTCGAAGACGGAAATACGCAGGCGTTCAAGCTGTCCTATCAGCCCTTCTTCATGACGGGTGACATGGTGCCGGACGGCAAGGGCGGGGAAATCCTGGCCGGCGGCTACTACGATATCCACAACAAGCCGATCATCGACACTTCGGTACCGGGCAGGGAGCGCCAGTTTTTCTCCGACTGTCCAGACGGGACTTCGCTGCTGGCACCGATCGCCGGCGCGAAGGTCGATGGCGTCAAGGGCAATACTGTATTCGCCGTCGTCCAGTTCGAGTACATGTCGCGCGACCAGAAAGGCGACGACACCTATGGCCGCATGCCCTCGCCAATCGCCGTCCTGACACTCGATCAGGATCCGGGCACCGGCAAGCTCGGCCTGGTCAAGTACCACAACGTCGACACCGCTCAGGCGCATGGTCTTTGGATCACCTGCGGCGCCAGCCTCTCGCCTTGGAACACCCATCTGTCGAGCGAGGAATACGAGCCCGACGCCTTCGCGGCCTTATCGAACAAGCAGCTCCTGGCCTATAGCAAAAATCTGTTTGGAGACGAGAAGGCTGCAAATCCCTATCATTACGGTCACCTGCCTGAAGTCAGGGTCAATGCCGACGGAAGCGGCACTCTGACCAAGCACTACTGCATTGGTCGCATCTCGCACGAACTGGTGCAGGTGATGCCTGACCGTCGCACGCTGTTGATGGGCGACGATGCGACCAATGGCGGCCTGTTCATGTTCGTCGCCGACAGGGAAGCGGACCTTTCCGGCGGGACGCTCTACGTTGCCAAGCTCGGCGGCACCCTGTCCACCGACACAGCAGCACCGGCCGACACGATCACCTGGATTAAGCTCGGCCATGCCACCAGCGCGGAGATCGAGAAACTCGCCGACACGGTGAAGCCTGAGGCCATCATGGAGATCGCCAAGGAGGATCCCAAAGATTTGCGCTACGCGCGCATCGCCATGAGTGGATCCTTCCATTGGGTGAAGCTCGCGCCAGGCATGGAAAAGGCCGCGGCCTTCCTGGAAACACACCGCTATGCAGCGCTTATGGGCGGCAGCATGGCCTTTACAAAAATGGAAGGCACCACCGTCAACGCGAAGGACAAGTTTGCCTACTCGGCGATTTCCTACATCAAGGACTCGATGGTCAAGGGCGGCAAGGGGTGGTACCAAACGTCAGGCATCGGTTTCGACAAGCCTCTCGAGGCAGGCGGTATTCTCGCGCACTCCATGGGTGGTGCCCAGAAGGACAGCGGCGGAGAGGCGATCGCCAGCGAATGGGTGCCGTTTGAGACCCGATTTGTCCTGACGGGCGAGGATATCGCTACCGACGAACTTGGCAACACTGCCAATCCCGACAAGATCGGCAATCCGGATAACATCAAGTTCTCCGAGCGCCTGCGCACCCTGTTCGTCGGCGAGGACAGCGGCATGCATGTCAACAACTTCCTGTGGGCCTACAATGTCGACAACAGGCAGCTGTCGCGCATCATGTCGATGCCGGCCGGCGCGGAATCGACGGGCCTCCACGCGGTCGACGAACTCAATGGCTGGACCTATGTGATGAGCAACTTTCAGCACCCGGGCGACTGGGAGAAGCTCCACGCCAAAGTGAAGGATAGCCTCGATCCGCTGGTTCGCGCCAACTACAAGGACCGCTTCGGCGCGGCCGTCGGCTATCTTACGGCGGATGCGACCGGCATCAAGCTCGGGAAAGCCTGATGCGGCCAGCGGGCGCTGGACATTTTTGGGCGGGCGGCGCTGTGACGGCGCAGCCGATCGTCGGCAAAACCGAGCGGCCTTGAATGCCTGAGCAATCACGGGCTTTCGGCGGTTCAGCCCAATATTTGGGCCTGGGGCAAGACCGGCGGTGGTGGTCATCGATTGCGCCTCTTGCAGAGACCGCACACCCTTGCCGTTTTTCTCAAGACAACCTGTGGACGGGAAGGAGCCCTTCTGGCGCCTGTCTCGTTGCTTCTCAACTTGGCATGGGACGTCCTTTCCTAAGAGAGACAACCGACAGGCCGACCTTGGTCCCCATCCGCTCGCAGATCGCCTTCCGTTTGCCGGGCTGATTTCCCGACGAGACCTCGCTGGCTGAGACAGGGATTAAGTCCGATTTTAGAGAGCCAGGCCAATCACAATTCAAGGGAATTCTATGACGCCGGGTTCGCAGAAAGCGTTATCCGCTTGGCGGCCATTGCGCGAGGAATTTTGGCGCTCGGATTCGATTCTGTTCCCGTGGATGTTCTTCGGAGATGACTATCCCCCTCCTGTCGCATTACATGGCCTCGGTCCTTGGTGCGCCTGTCCTGACCGACGGGATCATTGGAGGTGAAGCTCCTCGCAAACTCGTAGATTGCTGGAAAAATGCTGAATATTGCCGCCTATGCGGGCCTGTTCTCAACGGCATTCATTGCTGCCACCATCTTCCCATTGCAGTCTGAAGCTGTTCTGGTCGGCATGCTCCTTTCGACAAAATTTTCGGTCGTGGGCGTGGTTATCGTTGCATCTGTTGGCAACACTCTCGGAGCCATGGCGAACTGGTTTCTTGGGCGGTGGATAGAGCGCTTTAGAGAGTATCGCTGGTTCCCGTTGAGCGACAAGGGATTGGAACGCTCGATAAAATGGTATCGGCGATACGGCAAATGGTCGCTTTTACTGTCATGGATGCCAATCGTCGGCGATGGCCTCACCGTTATCGCTGGTGTTCTTCGGGAGCCACTTCTTACATTCACAATCCTTGTTGCCATCGCGAAAACCGGGCGTTACGTCGTGCTTGCGCTCGCTACCCTTCACCTGATTGGTTGAAGGATGTTTTGAAGCGAGAAGAGATATCACCGACATGCTGTCTTTCGACGTCACCCAATCGAACACGGCTGATCAAAAAGCGACCGCAGCAGGCACCCAACGGAACTTCACGCGCCTGTCGCTCAACTCTTGCAAGAGAGCGCTTAGCCAAGCAGACCGTCCGCTTCGAGTAAGATGAGGGCATCGCAACGCCTTCGCCTCGACCATGCGTAGCTTTCGCTCTGCGATAGCCCCGGACAGAGACAGTCAATTTTACCCGATGAACGCATACACGCGATTTCAGTCAGTTTCCGGCTGACCCAACAATACGCGCCCAAAATTCTCGGCAGAGATCCTGCGGGCGCAATCCGATTGCCTCCATGACAGGCATTGTTGAAAATTGTGGCTGGCGGGCGCGACCCCGGAATTGAAGTTCGCAGAAAGGTGAATATAAGAAGAGAGCGGCTCTTCCCTGGACGATGCGCGCCACCGATTTCCAATTTGCGCCAAGCATTGCAGCGGAAGACGAACATGCCCAAACAGAAAAAGCCTACTTTTGTCAGTACGGGAATTACCGGGCTCGATGAGATTTTGCGCGGCGGCCTGCCAGCGTCGAACCTTTATATGCTGCAGGGAGCGCCGGGATCGGGTAAAACGACAGCCGCTCTGCAATTTTTGCGTGCAGGTGTCGAGGCCGGCGAAAGCTGCATATACGTCACGCTCTCGCAGACCGCCGCAGAGCTTGAAGCTATCGCCATTTCGCACGGGTGGACGCTCGAAGGGATCCGGGTCGAGGAACTGTCGACATCCGGTACCGTCAACGAAGCGGACGATCAGAGCATCTTCCTGACGGCCGATCTTCGTCTGGACGAAACGAGAAAAGCTATCGAAGCGGCGATCGAGGAACACAAGCCGCGCCGTCTCGTCTACGACTCCCTTCTCGAAATCAGGCTCATCACCGGCGATAGCCCCCGTTTTCGCCGCGAGTTGATTGGCTTTAAGTCATTCCTTGCCAAACAGAACGTCGTGGCCTTGCTGCTCGATACCCAGACCGCTGGCCCCGACCGCAGTGGCGAGGAGGTCGAGGGGCTTGCTCATGGTGTGATCCGGTTTGACAAGTCGCTCGAGGAATATGGCGGTGTGCGCCGCCGCATCGAGGTCTCCAAGATGCGCGGCGTACCGATTGCCGACGGATATCACGACATGGCTATCCGCGAAGGGGAGGGCGTCCTCGTGTTCCCTCGAATTATGTCCAGCAAGGCGTCGGAAAATCCGAAGCCGCAACTGATCAAATCCGGTGTCGCAGAGCTCGACGAAATGTTTGGGGGAGGCCAGGAGGCCGGGACCACGACACTCGTCATCGGGCAGTCGGGCACCGGCAAGTCGACGATGTCATCCCTCTACGCCACAGCAGCGCTCGAGCGCGGTGAAAGTGTGGCGCTGTTCCTGTTCGAGGAGCGGCTGGAAACCTTCTTCCGCCGTTCCGAGGGCCTGGGTATGGAACTGAGGCAGTTCCATAAAGACGGCAAACTCATCTTGCGAGATTTCAATCCCAATGAAATCTCGCCGGGAGAGTTCGGCCAGATCGTCCAGGATGCGGTCACACAGAACAAGTCGAAGGTGGTGGTGATCGACAGCCTGACGGGATACCTAAATTCTCTGCCGCACCGCGAGAAAGCGGTGCGCGATATCCAGTCCCTCTTGAAGTATTTGGCCCGCTCCGGTGTCCTGACCATGTTGATTGTCGCTCAACACGGCTTGATAGGCCAGAATGTTGGCATAGATGTCGATGTCAGCTTTCTTGGCGATACCGTCCTGCTGTTGCGGATCATGGAGCATGAGGGGCGACTGCGCCGGAATATAACCGTGGTCAAGAAGCGCCACGGCCCGCATGATCTCAATGTACGTGAACTGCTGATCGAAAGCGGTAGCGTCAGCGTGGTTGCCTATAATCCGCTTCCAGATCCAAAATGAATGATGTTCCAACCGACAGCGAGCTGGACTGGGTGCTCGTCCTGGCTCCCTTTCGCAAGGATGCCGATTACATTGCAGCATTTCTTCGGGAACAGATGATCGAGGTCATGCCCGCAAAGGCCGGCGACGAGCTGGGTGAGCACCTAGCCCGTTCGCCCGGCATCATTGTCATTACCCATGAGGCGCTCAATCCAGAGGCAGTTGCGCGCATTGCGGAGCATCTTGCAGAGCAGCCCGACTGGTCGGAAGTACCCATCATCGTCCTCCTGGAACGTAGCGCGCCGATTGCACGAATCCGTGTCCAATTGCAGAATTCCTGGCCCGGAGCACGTCTCCTGTTTCACACGCGCCCAATAGCCCCGCTGGAACTTGTGAACGGGATCCAGTCAAACCTCCTGGTACGACTGCGCCAACGTCAGGTCCGAGATTCCATCGAGCGCGAAAGAGAGCTTCGTCTGGAGCTCAATCACAGGGTAAAAAACATCCTGGCAAGCGTTGGCTCGATCTTTCAGATGACTCGACGCGGAGCCACAACCGTCGAGGACCTCGCCAGCAATTATACCGGTCGCCTTCAAGCGCTTTCCGACGTGCATACGGCCGTTTTCGAAGCCGGTGGCGAGGAGGTCGCGCTTTCCGCAGTGGTTGACCTGACTGTCTCTCCTTACAACAAGGATGGCGTGAGCCGCATAAAAGTCAGTGGGCCGGGCATCGTCGTCAGTCGCAACGCTGGAACGACGATAGCGCTGTGCCTGCATGAGCTCATCACCAACGCCATCAAATACGGTGCGCTCTCCCGACCTGAGGGGCATGTAGAGATCGTCTGGACATTCGCAAAAGACGACAGTTCCGATTTCTCCCTGAACTGGACCGAAGTGGGCGGGCCCATGGTTCGCGAGCCGACGCGGCAGGGATACGGCACGCGATATGTGAGGTCTGCGTTGGGATCGCTGTTCGGAACGGCTCCCGAAATCGTTTTTGCTCCAGGTGGCTTCCGATGCAGCGTAAGCGGTCCGGTGAAAAGGATTTCGAGCGGCACCACAGGTTCATGACCATTTCCGCAAGCGTCGCGTGATCGAGATTTCTCGTAATACTTTTGCAGATAGTTGTTGGCCAAGGATCGATTTAGCCGCCTGCGCGTTCCTTTCTCTCGCGTCAAAAGGACACCGTTAAGTGGCCCTATCTTCTTTTTAGTTCCATAACCTACCTTACGCAGCTTTGACATGTAGCGGCTATTTAGTAATGCGACAGGTGGGCCGGTTAGACATGCGACAGTCTCGCCTTTCGATGCACTGGTCAACATCAATGTTGGGAGCAAGGATGACGACGTCCAGCCTGGTGGAGACCAGGAGCGAACGGAGTCGTCATGTCCTGTTTGATCACCATGTCGCAGAAAGAATTGCATCGCCTCGAAGTCATCCAGAAGATCCGGGATCATCGCTTGAGTGTAGTTCAGGCGGCCGAACTGCTTGCTCTCTGTCGCAGCCAGGTCCACAGGCTGCTACAGGCTTATGACAGTGCCGGTTCGGCCGGCCTCTTGTCGAAGAAGCGATCACGATGTCCGCATACCTGAAATGAGGCCGTCGCCGTCCTCCTCTCCATTGCTCTTGGCGGCGAAATGATCGTTGACCATGACGGAGACGTGCATCATCGCCAACACGGGATGGCGTCTGGCATTGCCCTCGGCGATGGGGGTGACGTACTTGGCCGCGATGTCGAACAGGACTGTTGCCATTGTCCGCATCGATCACGGCGTCCAGGAAGCCGTCGACATCGATGGCGCGCGTCTGAATGTTGCACAGGGGCCGCCAGGAGGGTCTTGGACGCTATTTGCAGTCAGTTCCTTCGCGCCGCTGCCGATTTCAAAATAATCAAAAAATCGCAGATCATGTTGTTGATAATCAAATTTCCACACTAATAATGGATTTTCCACTTTTCTATGTTTATAGCCATAATCAATTCTCCACAAAAACCGCACAAAATAACCGAAAATAAATGAACGTAATCCACTCTCCGCATTGACACGTGATAGTAATCGTATTTCCATATCTTTAATTGATTTCCCACACGGAGCCAATCATGACGTTCAGACCATTCCCCCGCATATTTCAGGAACGTTTGGTGCCGGCACGCGCCACCCTTGTCGGCTGGAGCGCTCTGATAACCGAATTTTCGGTAAAGGCTCCCTTGAAAACACCAACAGCCATTTCAGACGTCACCCTCAGGGATACCAAACGAGAGATGGACGGCTGGAAAATCTACGATGCCCGCTATGCGCCCGCCAATACCCTCGCTGGTCACCTGACGTTCGCCCTACGTTACGAAGGCGTCGACTTGCTGATACTCAAGCGTCTCCTTACCGCGGCACCAAAACGTGAAATCGAGGAATTGGTGCTCAGCGAACCGACGGGGGCGATGGCCCGCCGCGTCTGGTTTTTCTATGAATGGCTGACAGATGAAAAACTAAATGTTCCAGATGCCGGTCGCGGCAACTACGTCGATGCCATCGATCCGGCCGCGTATTTTACATCTCTGCCGGCCAATTCGACCCGCCACCGCGTGAGGAACAACTTGTTAGGCAACCGCGAGTTCTGCCCGATGGTAAGACGGACGCCTACACTTGACAATGCTGTCGGCAGCCATTGGGACGTGCAGACAAAAGACCTGATCGGCGGAGTCAGCACAGGCGTTGTCGCGCGCGCGGCCAGCTTCATGTTACTTGCTGACACACAGGCCTCCTATCAAATCGAAGGTGAACGCCCGCCCCGAAATCGGCTTGAACGATGGATGAGAGCCGTTTCCCAAGCTGGCAAATACCCACTTTCCGTAGATGAACTAGAGCGCCTGCAAACCATCGTTATCGAAGAAGACCGCTTTATAAAACAAGGCCTGCGTGACGAAGATGGATTTATTGGTGTACGAGACCGAGAAAACAATCCACTTCCAGAATTCGTGCCAGCCCGACATGAAGACGTTAAAGCTCTTATTGAAGGCATAATCGATGCTGGGCAGAGAATGGCGGAAAGCGGAGTAGACGCCGTTGTGCAAGCGACTATTGTGGCGTTCGGCTTCGTCGCAGTGCATCCGTTCGTTGATGGGAACGGACGACTACACCGCTATCTGATACACCATGTACTTGCCGAACGCGGCTTCACGCCCGCAGGATTGATATTCCCAGTCTCAACTGTTCTGCTCGATCGCGAAGCCGACTACGCAGCGCACCTACGCAACTTCACCGGACCCCTTCTACCGTATATCGAGTGGGTGCCGACTGCGCAGCAGAACGTTTCCGTCCTGAACGACACCGCCGATCTTTATCGCTACGGCGATTATACATCCCTGTCGGAATTCTTATACGCGTGCGTCATCAGGACAATCGAAGAAGACCTTCCCAAAGAAATTGCATATTTGGCTTCCTACGACGAGGCGAAACAAAGAATACAGGACCTGCTGGAAATGCCAGATTCGATGATTGGCTCGCTTATTACGTTCGTCAGCCAGAACAACGGTCAACTCTCCAAAAAGCGAAGAAATAGGGAATTCGTGAAGCTGACGGACAAAGAAGTGGCCAACATCGAGCAGATCATTGCCGATGCGTTCGAGCCGGAAGATCACGAGAGCACACAAAATCACTGAGGACCCGCTGGCCGGTGATCGTACTCAGGACTCGTACACCACACCGCCGTCCAACATGTTCACGGGTAGAGTCGAAGGAAATTCGCAAATATAGTCGGCGCGCCAGAGGCCTCTCGGAAAACCTCCCTGATATCAGCCTCTGCCCTCCTTCTCGGCAGAACCCCTCGTCTTCGCCATACACCCGCAAAGAAAGATTCCTGCGCATAGCTCGGCCCGCTGCCGTACCTCTTCTAACGAGGGAGGCTTTTTCTGATTGAGCATCACACCGCGTTGAGGCTCGAACACCATCACTTCACGGAGCGCCGCCCGCCAGGGAGATGTCGGCGATAGCGATTTCTCCCGTCCGGCAGCGAGATTGCAGCCACCCCTCGACGACCTTGGAAGTACCCAGAATCGCCCGTTTGTAGAAAGCGTCTGCGACCTCCGGAAAGCGGTCGGCCTCCGTAACAACGAGCTTGTAAATGGCGATCGTATCGAGATCGAGAGTTAGCCGGCCCAGTACCTCCAGCAAATGGACGAGCTCATCGCGCCAACCAAGGGCGATAGCGCGCCCGCGAAGCGCATATTGCCGCATGGCGCTCTCGGTATTGTCGATGACTTGCCGCATCGAAGATTGGCGGACGTAGAGGTATGCGCTGCGTTCACGGTGATGGGGCTGGACTTTGAGGTGTACATTCATGGTGCTCTCCGTTGATGGATGCTCATGGCGATGGTCGCCAGGACATGAACGACGGCGCTGAGTTCGCCGTGCGCCGGTCGGGTGGCCGATGATAGGTAAAACTGCCTCTGGTCTGGGCTTGCCGCTGTAGTCAGTGTGCGGGCCCATCCCCACATGCCGCGGCGCAGAAAAAGCATGAGCCCGCTACGAGCCTTGAGCGGCAGAGCTTCACCGAGAGCTGCGCCGCGCAGTACCTCGTACTGGTCCGCGATGTCGGGCAATGAACACGCCGGTCCCACGGTAACGTCTAGCGGATCGTTTTTTTTAACACCCGCTCGATCGTCCGGGGATGTAGTGCGATATCGAATTCGGTGCGAACCAGCTTGGCGAGATCGCGGGCATGAACGGGTTCGCCCGGGACCAGTTTCGCCTGCAGAAATGCCAGGACTTCGTCGTCGACCTTGTGGGGTCCACGGGGTCCCGGCTTTGCCGGCACCAGTCCGGCGATCCCCGTCGCGTCGAAGTTTGACTTGGCCTGATAGTAAGTCGGTCTGGAAACCCCATACTCGTCGGAAGCGTCTGTTACCGAGACGTTGTCGACGGAGACGCGTCGCAGCATCTCGTATTTGACCTGGACCGCGTCGTGCGGATCGAAAAACTCGCTGCCGCGAAACTTTGGATCGCGCACCTTCTCGGAATTTGGATTGAAGGTGCCCTCGTCGATGAGCTCATCCATCTTTGATCGCTTGCCGCCGTACTTCGCGAGCATTGCAGGCTCCGGATATGAGATCGAGTATGAATGTAATTGTATTTATACCGCATATCTCGATTATATCAAGGATTGGATCACACTTGTAACGCGGATTTAGGCCGATAAAACAGCTATAATTGCTCATTTTAGATCCCCAAGCGGCATAATCCCCTTTACATGTGCGGCATAATTATCCTTACACTCCGCGCGCGGCCGCGTTGCCAGCCTGCCGCAAAGGTGTTCCACCATGGTCGCTAGATCCATCAAGTTCGAAACGAGCAAGAGCGCACGCCCGTTGCTCACGACAACTTCTGGATCGATGCTCACAAGATCAGTCCATTGAGGGGGACGCGGCCATATGGCGCCATCGTCGGTCTGCAGCAGCAGCCGGTCGCCTTGCAAGTTACTTCGCTTGCCAACGCAGCGCAGCTGCCGTCCGAAAAGAGGATGAAACTGATGCGTAACCAGCACTAGCTGCTGATCTGCGCTGGTCGTGGCTGCATTCTGGGATAAGGTACAAGAGGCTGGAAGAGCAACCTTTACCTGGCGCGGCATCAAGGATGGCCTGATGACGATGACCCACGCCCAGTTCGAAGCCTTGTTTGATGGCCTCGATTGGCGGCGGGTTCATGCGGTCAAGGCGAGGACGCCCGAGACAATCGAATAGCTGCGACACGATGACTCAGGGCCGCAAATTCAAACGGCAATTCAGGTCGATAGATCTCCATCAAGGGAACCACTATTACGCCGAAAGGTGATAAAATATGTCTAAACTACCTCATCAATTAAAGTCCTTATGCGCGGTATTAGGTCTATTGATACTAACGATATCGACCGAGGCAAATGGGCAAAATTTAACGACCTCCGAGAATTTTGATGCGGCTAAAGCGCTCTGTGAACGTCAGACCTTTGCTCTGGAAGACATAAATGAAGTGAAGCCTTGGCTGGTTTATTTCAGCGGGCTTAGAAATGGAAGATCGTCGAGCCCACCGGATTCCTGCCCCAGTTCGACTATGCGCGCCATCGTAGGCATCGTTGGAAGTGGTAGCGTCGAGAAGGCGGAGGACGCTCGTGCAGCTTTCTTGAGTCTATATGTGTCACGAGGCACAGAGATGGAGCTCGCCGACAGACGCCGCGACAGTGATGGGTCATTTCGGTACCGCAATGACATCGTGCTTGCTGGCTTTGTTTGGTTATTGTGCCCCGGACACAGCGATCAGCGGCTGTCATGTGTGAAGGAAGTCATCCACAACTTTCCGGCTGAGTTCGTTAGCACCAGTCCCGTGTTCTGTGATTTCGCGGGACCGAAGCAGGGCAAGGTCGAGTGGCCCCCGCAACGCGCGCTGTATCCGTTAGTTTGCGCAGACAATGGACAAGAGAAATCAGAGAATTCGGACGCTTGGTTGAGGCAAGCCGGGATTACCCTCGGAGATTAAGGAGTGCAGCTCACGCCGTCGACGGAGAGACTTAACGTTTCGGGACAGCCAGCAATCGACCTGCCTGCCGATCTCGGAGAGGGGCCGGTGTCTCTACTCGGAAAGAAATTGCTTTCATTATGCGATGCGGAACAAATGGTTAGATGAATGCGTGTCACCCTGCATGTGGGATACTCCCCCGAAAGGAGGGGGAAGGCGCGGGCCAAGCCGGCCCCGACACTGAACGCCCGGCCGATTCCGAGCAAGCGTCGTGGGACGCTGCAGGGCAATCGGCCGGGCGGGTGATCAAAGGTCAGCGAAAGCCGCCGCTCGCGGTCAGTCGTTCGCCCGTCAGCCAGCGCGCGTCGTTCGAAGCGAGGAAGACCGCGACATCGGCGATATCGTCCGGCTGGCCGGTGCGGCCGAGCGGGGTCTGGGCGACGGCGGTAACCTCGAAATCGGATCCGACGAAGCCGGCCGTATGCGTGCCCTCGGTTTCGACGATGCCGGGCAGGATGGCGTTGACCCGGATCTTGCGCGGACCCAGCTCGTTGGCAAGGACGCTGGTGATGACATCGACGGCGCCCTTGGTGCCCGAATAGACGGCGGAGGTCGGCGGAGCAAGGCTCGTCACCGCAGACGAGATGTTGATGATGCTGCCGCCTTCGCCGATGTGCTTGACCGCTGCCTGCGTCGTCAGCAGGACGCCGAGAACGTTCACGTCGAACATGCGACGATAATGCGCCTC
This sequence comes from Rhizobium rhododendri, assembly GCF_007000325.2. Lineage (GTDB taxonomy): Bacteria > Pseudomonadota > Alphaproteobacteria > Rhizobiales > Rhizobiaceae > Rhizobium > Rhizobium rhododendri. The sequence continues at coordinate 904,875 of NZ_CP117268.1, forward strand.
GGTGATGTCCTCGATCGCGCCGAACTCATAGACGCCCGAGTTATTGACCAGCACGTCGAGACGACCGAACGCCTCGATGGCGGCGTCGACGAGCCCCTTTGCCTGATCGGCTTTCGTCACGTCACCCTGTACCGCAATGGCCTTGCCGCCGGCAGCAGCGATGGCATTAACAACGGCGTCAGCGCCCTCCCGGCTCGAGGCGTAGTTGACGACGACCTGTGCGCCCTCGGCAGCGAATGCCTTGGCAATTGCCGCACCGATCCCCTTGGACGCACCGGTCACCAGAGCCACTTTTCCCGTAAGTTTAGACATGATCGTTCCTTTCGACACGGACGCCATCGCTCTCTCCGGCCTGTTCCGTAGTTCCGAATTTCGGAACTGTTGATCTGCTTTTCAAGTGCCCCTATATAAAGTTTATGAGACCGCTCGTGCACCCCGCTATAGACGACATCCGGCCTGAGGCCATCCTGTACGCGCTTTCCGATCCGGAACGGGCCGCGATCTTTGCGCAGATCGCCGGCGTCGGCTCCAGCGGAACGTGTACGGCGCTCGCCTGCCTTGGTGAGCGCGTCATTCCGAAGTCGTCGCTCTCCCAGCATTTCAAAGTCCTGCGCGAGGCCGGCCTGATCCGCTCCGAGCGCCGTGGCATCGAAATGAGCAATCATTCGCGCTGTCAGGAAGTGGACGGCCGTTTCCCGGGGCTCATCCTGGCCATTCTGCGCGCTTACGGCCAGCAGCCTGCCTTAGCTGCCGGCCCGGACACCTGATGTGTCGTCCCTGCCGGCAGCGGACCGAAATTCGAGCCGCGTTGCGGCGACGGTAAGAGACATGCCGCGATAGATGGCTGGCGAAGTGCGTCGGCCCATGGTTCGACCAAACCGGTCACGACAAGCCCATGGGATCTTTTAAAGTCCGCTACCGGCCCGAAGCGGCCATAGATACTGGGCTCGCTATTTATGGTAAAAAGCCTATCGTTGAGGTCATGGACCGTTTTTGGGGGTGCCTTGAAGAAAATCACATTGCGATACAAACCAGACGACGATCATCATGGTGAATTAACCGCCGTCGTGCAAAGCGGAGACTTTGCCGGAAAAAGCGCTGCATGGTTTAGCCTTGCCGAACTTCGTAAATTCGAGATGTCCCTTGGGGCATATCCAATAGGCCAAGGCAACGCCCGACCGTTATTGATGGGTGGCTTCTTCGAGGATGACTCGATTGATCAGGCACATCTCAGCCTCCAAATCGTTCCGATTGGCCCGAGAGGATTGCTGAGTGTGAAGGTCCTCTTGGCTACACCAGTGCGGGAAACCATGCCGACTGAACAAGAGCGGAATACTGTTAGCGCAGATTTTTCTGTAACTTACGGGGACGTTTCGCGTTTTCAGTCGTCGCTTCAAACCCACCTCAGTGGAGAACGTGACGACGCCGTTTTAGAGCAGTCGTCTACTTAGGATGATAGAAGCTTTCGGCGGCGCGGTGATGCCTCGTCGGACAAATTACTTGCTGACGTCCAAGCATCTGTCATCTCCAACTGAAAAGAGTAATGTCGTGCCAACATTCGCTGCTGTACTTTTAGGAGTTGGATGTGGGATTGTTCTGCTGGCAATAGCTTTTCGGGTTAGTTTCCGTAGGAAGGCTACAAAGAAAGGAGGATTTCGATCAGCGCAGAACCACGACGTGTTCGAGAGAGACCCAAGCTTCTAAAGCTCGTTGGATAAAGACAAAATGGGGTCGTAGAGGCGGCTCTGATCACGTTCATTATCGGTCCCCATCCTTCCGGTGACTAAGCCAGTGAGCGCCTGAAAAGAAATGGCCATGAGCGACCTAAACGATGGCTGTGCGATGCCCGAAGGGGGTATCATCGTCGAAATCGACAGTTCCGATCAGATCGCTTTCCCCTGAAAGCTTTTCTTTCTCATCCTTGTCAGCGACTCCAAGCCCTTCACGTTCGGTATCGCTTCCACCATGGGAATGATGATCGGGAGAAACCTCCATTTCATCATCGGCCACACCTGAGTATCGGGCCATATCTGCCTGAAGTTCCGCGTTCGCCTGCTTCAGTGCGACTTGATCTGAATCGATGATCGACTGACGTGTGGCGACCCACTTGTTGTCAGGTTCCGATGTTATCGAAAGACTGCGGCCAACCTGGGTGGGCGACGTTGCTGATGAACCGGTAATCGGTCTGATGGCATCGACCATGGTCGGTTCACTCCGTTGCGTTGCCGAGCAGCGCTCAGTCCGGCCCTATACGTATATCTGCGCCCCACGTCCTGCAAGCAAGACCGGACAGTTGGTCGAACCGAAGTCAGCACTTCGCCATTATGGCCGTTAGAAGATTGAGACCATGCAAAGCGACTGTCAATCTCCTTGCCTTATGAACTTACCGAGGCTTGCCGCTCAAGGCCGAGCCGGTTAGAGGAACGACAGCGGGTCGGTCCACCTTCACTTATCTACCGAGATACCGGAACTTTGGACGCTGAGACCTGTTTCTCTTTAAAAGGAGACCGACATGTCGACCAATGATCAGAACGCCTCCCCCGAGCAAAAGCGGCCCAACGATGTTTCTCCGAGAGCGAATGACGAGAAGTTTGCGGATGAAGAGTCTATGGCTCCGCCGACTGTGCAGCCAGCGGGCTCCAAAGACGAGAGCGAGCGCCCAATCGTAAATCCAGTAACGGGCGGTGCGCTTTAGCACCCCTAATTAGAACACAATGACTAACTAATTGAAGAATGTCGGCTCGCTAGGAGCGCTGAAATGATTTCGGCGTTCGTGAAGCCGCTGTCGCTTTCAACTTCTGACCACGGATGTACTGGCAGGACGAGTAGACGATGATGAGGAAGGTCGGTGCAATTTTGCCCCGGCCTTTTTTGTTTCCGAGAACGCATTGGGCGAGGTTGGTGACCGACCATCAACCGAACATTTCGTCTCCAGTTGCCAGCCTGACGAAGCGACGTCTAAATCATGTCCCAGCGAAGCGGCCGTGGCCGCTAGACCTTAAACCCACTCCTTCGCTGGCCGCGTTTCCGGAGCCATAGGCCCCGGGATCATTCGCGGTCAAGTCTCGACCAACTCCACTTGGTCTTTGATCAGGGCGCAATTTCTCCAATGCGTCCAGAGACCAGCAAGGCAGTGAGGACAGACGAGGTATGGAGCGCTTGCTCTAGAAAGCCGTGGTGGAGTTTTTTGATCAATTCTCCAACCGGCATGCGGTGAACTGTTAGACCGTCTTCACCAGCGTCGAGCAGTTGTGTTCCGACGGGTTCCACTTCAGTCGCGAGGAACGTGTGTAGGCGGTTGGTGTGAGAGGCTGGATTGGGGAAAAAGGTTGCTATGAGTTCAATCTTTCCTGCCCGATAGCCTGTTTCTTCCTCAAGTTCTCGACCGGCGGCGGCGCATGGGTCAGGGTCATTGGCGTCAATACCACCACCCGGAATTTCCCAAAACACCCTACCCGCCGCATGTCTATATTGCTTCGTCAGCAGTACGTGCTCATCGCTCGTTATGGCCACGACGTTTATCCAGTCTGAATAGGTCAACACGTAGTATGGGCTGATTTCCTGCCCGCTCGGCGTGCGACATTGATCGGCGCGAAGGTCAATCCATCGATCTTTCACCAACGTTTTTGACGCAAGAGTTGTCCAGACGTCTTCCATACGAGTTACCCCTGCGATGCCTCCCGCTACACGAAGTAAATTTGGCGCTCGGGCAATTGTGGAGACCGGCTACTACGTGACCGCTATCGGCCCAAAGCGGCCATTGCACGGCTTGGAAGCACAGCCCTCGAAAACGAAAGTAACTCAACGGGGCTGCGCCATCAGGCTGCGGCGACATCGAATTTTTCCAGCAACCACCTTCGGAAGACCTTAATCTTTGAAATGTTCCGTCGCCCCTCGGGATACGCGAGCCAATAGTCGGTGCGTCGATGCAGGTCAACGCAAAGGGCTGGTAAAGTCGTCCCGCCGCGACGTCATCTTCGAAATGAGCAGGATTGAGCATAGCCACGCCTTCCCCGGTCATGGCGAGACCTGCTTCCAGAACCTGGGTTCCAAACTCGTTCTTGGGATAGCGTTCGAGCCCGGGATCGTGGACGCCAGCGGCTTCAAACCACTGTTTCCACCAAACATCTCCGGCGCTGATGATCGGCAGCTTCAGAAGATCGATTGGTGCATGAATTCCGCCGACGCGAGCGGCCGCGTCGCGGCTAAGCATCGGGGTGAACTCCATCGCCATTATCTTATGACACGTAAGTCCTGGCCAATCACCTGTTCCCCACCGGATCGCCACATCTGCGGAGTCTCGGTTGAAATCGGCAAGGATAGAGGTTGTGACAGGTCGAACAGCGATATGTGGATGGAGTAGCTGAAACGCACCGATGTGCCTGGACAACCACTGTTGCCCAAAGGTCGCTGTCGAATGGATAGTCAGCGTCTCCGCCGCTGCCTGTCGGACACTGACCATGGCCTGTTGAAGTAACTCGAATGCCTCGGAAACTTTCGGGGCCAAGCGTTCGCCTGCCTCGGTCAGTGAGATCGCTCGCGGCTGACGCACAAACAACAGTTCACCGACATTCTCCTCAAGCAGTTTGATCTGATAGCTGACGGCTGTTTGCGTCATACCCAGTTCAACACCCGCTTTCGTGAAACTGTTCATCCGCGCCACGGCATCGAAGACGCGCAGGGCATTCAACGGGAATTGCTTAGACAGCTTCATGCATAAGTTCTCTTGATGCCCTGTTCCAATCGTTCGATTGGAATTCGAGCATTTCCAGCGCCAGAGTGCAAACGACTAAAGCTTGCATAGAGGGGTATTATGGAGAGCTGTCGTTTCAAGCGAGCGCTATTGATCAGGGCGATTGAGGGTTGGAAGTCATGCCGCGAAGCCGTATTCGAGCGATGGCGCCGGTTTGGGAGCTGGAGACCGCGCGACCTTGACACGATGCCCAATTACATGAAACGGGACTTAGGATTTCTCGAAGGACGTGATCCCCGTCACGATGACGACTTACGGCGATAAACAGCAGTGGAGCTGTTCCGGTTCTATCATGATTGGAAGGCGCACATCCGCTAGGTGCAGAAGGTCGATTTTAGTCGATGTGGCCGGTGAATGTCTCCTACTGGCGATCCGCCCATGACCGCTGTCGGCCCAGAGCGGACATGTTGAAACCAGCCCTACTGCCTAATATAGAATTTCATGCTTCTTTTGAGGGATACGGTTCTATGACGATCAGTTCGAAACTCACTCGACTTCGTGATATCGGCTGGAGCCTGTGGGACCCCATTGGTTTACTCCAGCCAGGTCAAACTTGGAGAGACGCCGAATGCCAACCGTTCTCTGACGAGTATGATCACTACCTATTTAAAACGGCGGACCTTCTGCGACAGGGGTTCTCTGACGCAGAGGTCATCGAATATCTAGTCGATATTGAGACAAATCATATGGCGTTTGGCGCTGAAATGGCGGACACCAGACAAAGATTACGTTTGGTCGTTAACGCGATCCGCGCCGACGACACGCTCCGGGGCTAAACGTCTCCTCTCGGCCCGAAGTGGACCTCTGATCACTGCACAAATGCCTTCTTTATTCGGATAAATAAAGACTTCCGAGAAGGTATGATAATTTCTCCTGCATTTGTTGACCGCCAGGTCTATTCCCGAAAGATGCATATGCACAATATCGCAGCCGCGCTCGCAATCGCCATCTCCTACCTGGATCGACGTCCTTCGACCGCTAGTGAGGATGATGATATTGAGACTGTGGAAGCCATAGCCGCAGAGCTTCGGCAAGCATCACCCAACGAGAGGGATGAGTTGATGGCGGCTCTGGTTCATATCGGCAGAGCCGACCTGATTGACGGCTTGGGCTTCATGTCCTGAATCGACCCGAACCGGACATCACCACCCTCGGTCGGGGCGTGGGGGATCAGAACGCCTAAGGAACCGCATTTTTCACTAGAACTTGCGTATATTCACTTCGCCGCTTAGAGATTAATAACTACAAACAGGCGCGGACTTTGAGCAGATGATCCTGAATATTCTCGTGTTTGTGTTTATCGTAGGCCTGCTTGTTGCCTCGGTATTCGCCAGGCGCCGAGAGATAATCTTGTCTACGGGCTGGGTCGAGACTATTGCTACTCTTGTGTCGTCGCGAAGGATTGTGAATGGCGAGGATATCACTACCTTAGTAGAAGTCTCATATGTCTTTGATGGAAAAGCGTATTTCGCTGAAAACTTAAATGTATACGGTACTGAACGGATGAGCCTAGACAAAGGAATGTCCGTCGTTGTCCTTGTGGACCCAGCATATCCGCAGCGCTGCATGATTAAGAGAAGCTATGCGGTGGATAATGCGATCAAGGCAATACTGAAGGCCTAATTTGGAGGCACGCGCATCAAAGGCGATCCCCTCTCCATTTACCCTAGAAAACCAGAGGGAACCCAAGATCAATGAGGTTCATTTCTCTTTTTCTCGACCTTGATGATGTTGAAAAGCACGCGAAGTATTCCGCCGAGTATGAAAAACAACTCAAAGACACCCCAGCTAACCTCGTCTGGGCCGTGGGGCAGAACGGGCTATCGGCACGACCCCCCAATGGATGATGCCAAGGGTGCGCTCTGTCGCTCCTGCATGCAAACGAGATATGCTCATTTCCGGCCATTTAATGCCAGCGATTGGCGGGACGCACGATAGGTACCCAATCAATGCACACAGCGCCTATTGAACGCCAAGCGGCAAGCAATCGCTTTCACCCATCATATTTTATTGGTGCATTGCTTGTCGTGTTGTATTGCTACGTTGTCATAAGTCTCAGCCGAGCAATTGATGACGACGTCATCTTGATTGTTTTAGTTGTCTTTCCCGGTTTGCTCGCCGTAGTAGTGTGGCTAGCCTGCACTTGCTGGATTTTAATCAAATGGGATTGGAGGCGGGCGTTGTCGTTGTTCGCAGCCCCCTTCCTGGCATGGATGCCGTTCATAGTTTTAGTTCACTTCGGCTTTGATAGCGACTGGTTTCGATTCAAGGTAGAGAAACATAATTTCCTGCAAGACGTGGAAGAGAGCGCCGCGCTGGCTGGGCATCCTGTACTTATTCACTGGTTCTGGGCATCGGAGGGCGGGGGCTTCGGCAATTTTGGGCACGAATGGCTTTTGATCTATGATGAGATGGACCAACTATCCCAGCCGTCGAAAAGCTGGTCCGATGAATTCCGGAGAAAAATGTCGAAACCCAATGCCAGTGGTCGGTTGTACGGAACATATTCTGAGGGCACAGGCCTGAGTGTAGCGACTGACGATTATACGGAGCTTCACATTACAAACATGGGTGGTCACTTTTATCTTGCACAGTGCTTGCAGTAAGGGGACGGAGCGATCCTAATCATGATTTCTTGACGGTCGGGCCGGACGTATGCATGATCGCCTTGCTACTGCTTGAGATTGGGCGACCGGATGACGTCATGGCCAGCTATCGACAAGATGAGCAAAGCTCGTAGAGCATCTCTGATCATTCTGAGCAGCATTGGCCTTCTGCTCGCAGGAGTGCTGGGTTTTCATCTAGCGGGTGTAGTCGCAATGATCCTATTTGCCCCGCTTGGTGCATTAATAGGACTGATACTAGGAAGCGCTACGTTCCGAGGCGTTGCCGAACTCATTGGAGAACTTCTCAAGGTCGCCTTCTTGTAGCAGGCGTAATTTAACCCGTGAGTGAGTGTCCCCCTGTTGTCGTGCATCGAGGCCGCTCGCACAGCCCTGTGCTTAAAATGCAATTCTTGATATTCCCTAGATGATTTTTGGGAGGTTACGTCGCAATTTTTAAGGAATTTATTGCTAAGACCCAGTCGACGGCCGGAAGGAGAGAGGGATGAATTCTATCCGGTAGTATTCTATATTTTCGTGTTGCTATTTTTCGTTGTGAGCGTTGCAAACAGAATCCGCCAGCTGCGTCAAGTTATTGGCTGGCTCCCCATTAAAGGCACGATCATCAGCAGCGACCACAAACTGAGGGGTGAAGCTGCCGAACTTTACATCGACGTGAAGTACACCGTTGACGGTATAGATCGCTATGGTTTTCGTCTGGATACCCACTCCTCGCCGCTTTGCGGTACCACTGTCCTGATCGATCAACAGGCCTGCGCCGTGCCGCGAGCCGGATTTTCTTCCGCAACAATGTGCTCGTCATATTGCGGCAGATCATCGGTGATGGTGAACCACGGCGCTTTCGAACCAACGAAGATATGGGCTGTGGGCCGAATGGACGGATCGTCTACGAGGGTTCCCATGGCGATATGGGCAAATGTCCCATCGCGGACGACCGCGAACAGAAATGAGCCGCAGCGACCGCACCTCTGGTCGCGCCACGCCTCGGCGTCGATGACCTTGATATCATCCTGCCCGCTGGTGACGGACAGCTTGTCACGCTCTATCCCGGCTAGGGGTTTGAAAGCCGCGCCGGTTGCCCGGCGGCAGACTGAACAATGGCAATTGACGGCGAAAGTGAATTCGTCTGCCACCCGATAGGTCACCGAACCGCATTGGCATGATCCTGCAAGATGGTGACTTTTTGCCAATTCTAAATGCGTCACGTAGCGAAACCCCTGCGCAATGGTTGGCAACGACTAGCATATAATGAGCAATTCGCACAGTCGCATGGGGATCGCTAGTCTCGTGTTTGGCGTGTCCGGTCTCGGCCCAAAGCGGCCATCGACACTCACTTTATTTTTCATTTTTCCGAGTCTTGCAATATCCTCAACTCTCGATTTCATTGCCACACTAAAGTGATCTGGGAGACACTGATGACCGAAGCGGAACGCGTCGATCAACTGTTCGAGGCTTGGAACACTAAAGATTCTCCCGGCTGCGCGGTTGCAGTCATGCGGGATGGCGAGGTTATCTATAAGCGCGGCTTTGGCATGGCCAATCTGGGCCATGGTGTCGCGATCGGGCCGTCCACCGTCTTTCATTCAGCATCCGTCTCCAAGCAGTTCACGGCATTTGCCATACTGCTGCTGTCGGCCGAAAGGAAAATTGTCACTTGATGATGCGGTGCATTTATACGTGCCCAGCCTGCCTGATTTTGGCGTGCCGATCACTCTGCGGCACCTCATGCGGCATACGAGCGGCCTGCGCGATCACTGGGAATTGCTTAGCCTCGCCGGCTGGCGATACTCCAAGGATTTGATTACCGATGACGACATCCTTGCCGTCGTCTCCCGCCAGCAGGACCTGAATTTCCAGCCGGGCGACGAATACCTCTATTGCAACACCGGATATGCCCTGGTGGCGCAGGTCTTGAAGACGGTAAGTGGCCAGTCGCTGCGGGTCTTTACCTCGGCACGGATTTTCGAACCGCTCGGCATGAGCAACACGTTCTTCCGAGACAATTACGCCGAGGTCATCAGGAATGTGGCCGAGGGCTATGTGGATACGGAGCGGGGTGTGGAGATTTCCGACACCAATTTGGACACCGTGGGCGCGACCAGCCTTTTGACGACGGTCGAAGATCTCGCGCTCTGGGACGAAGATTTCTACCATCACCGCGTCGGAGGGCCTGCCATCATTGCTCGAATGGTCGATCGTGGACGGCTGAACGACGGCAGTGACATCGACTATGCCTCGCGTCTCGGCCTCGGTACCCATCGCGGCCTGGCGATCGTCGAACAACCGGCGGCGACGCCGGCTTCCGCTCCGATATCATCCGCTTTCCCGAGCAGCATTTCTCGGTGGCGATCCTTGCCAATCTCGGGTCGATCGTGCCGAGCAACCTCGCACGGGGGATCGCCGATATCTATCTGGCACATCTGTTGCAGCCGGTGCCAGAGCAAGTGCCGAACACGTTCCCGCAACCCTACGCCCATGCATTGGAACTGCTTACCGGCTATTACACCGAACCCTAACTGGCCGGCCGCGTTGCCCGCCTTGTGGCGCATAAGGGGAAGCTACTGATAGGCTATTACAGCCAGCATGGCACCTATCGTCCGGTCGAAAACGACATGCCCTACAGCGTGAAAGTTCAGGAGGCGGGGCTGGTATTTAAATCCGTGAAATCCCGAGAAGTAGCACTGACAGCCGTCGCTCCGGACCATTTTCTCGGTAACGGCGACCGGTTCACCTTCACCCGCGATGGAGAAGGCCGGGTCACCGGCATGCTGATGAACGGCGGCCGTATTCGCAATTTCCGCTTCGAGCGGCTTTGAAGCGATCGCAGAGGCGAATTGGGGAAGACCGCTGTTGGCGCTATCCGGCGTGACAGCATTCCTCAGGGCATCATCTATATCGGAGTGGAGAGTGCAACTGACCGATTAATTTTTGGCCAGTCCCTTTGGCCGCAACAAATACAATGCATATAAAAAATTGGGTAGCAGGAAAAGCGGAGCTACAAAGGCGTATGCTGGCAGTGGCTGATTTGGGCTCCCGCCACCGGTATGGCACGCAACCAGCAGCAGCAAACAATCCCACACGGCATGCAGAAGTATGACCGGATAAAGCGAACCAGTTCTCAAACGAAGCGCCATCAACATGAAGCCAGTCTGAAACGCCGCCACTGCCTGAAGGGTTGCGACTGTCCATTGCGCAGTCGCTAAAGCATTCAGGACGTGAACGAACCCGAAAAGTCCACAACACACCCAGAGGGATGGCCATAGCCTGAGCTTCGAACGCAGCCCGCTGAACAATATTCCCCGGAACATCACTTCCTCAGACATACCGACAAAAACCGTGTTGATGCCTATGAAAATCGCGCTTCGCAGCGGCGGCAATCCGACTATTGCCATTAGGACCCCAAGTGCGGCCATGTAGACCATGGGTAGCCAACTCAGCTTGAGCGCCGTTCTCACCGAGAATGCAGAAAAACCCAGGTCCCACCACCGGAACGTGGAGATTACTATCGCCAGGAAAACCACTGCGAAGACCATTGGCCACGCGATGCCTTGGCCGACAAATTTGACCACCGAACGTTCGCTGCCCGCGCTTAAATGCCCAGCGACCCCCATTATCACGAGCCATCCCAGCAATGTCGCCAGAGATAGCTGGAGCCGGTAGCGAACCCCGATACGCTTGAAATATTCGATCCTGAAAATGGGGTTTCCGTTCTTTTCCAGATGCTGAAAGTTTCACGTTCGATGATGAATCCGATTCGCGGAGAAGGAGCAAATGACGCACTATTGCGACTGCCGCTTTCTAAACATAAATCGGCCACCAGTGTACTGCAGACGCCATATCCAGTCTCCGCTGAGGAATACCCTTTGAAGTACAAACTGCCACTCGCCATTGCCGCGTCTGCCATCGTTTTTCTTGGCGTAGGTATCGGATACATCTGGGATCGAAACGGAGCCTACGGGTTCAATACCATCCTGAGACGAGGCGGAACCTACTGGATCACCATCGAAAAAGACGATCCTCGGCTTTCTCCGTCGATGCGTTTGGCTCTTCAGGACAATCCCCCAATCGGTATCGCTGGCGCTTACGAGTGGCGGGAGGTAGAACCTGGGTACGAGGTCGCCGAGATGCCCGTGATTGCAGACGGGAAGGAAGCCGACCGCGTTCTTCTCAACCGGATCGATCCCACCCGGTTCAAGTTCATCGCCCGCAATGCTCCAGCTGGCGACAAGGGCATAGACGAATGGGAAAAAGCACTGCCGAATGCCGTGCTCATCGTCAACGGGAGCTACTTCGACCTCCACGCGCTTCCAGACACTCCGATCATCAGTGAAGGCGTCGCGATGGGGCCAACGACATACGATGCCAAGGCCGGAGCATTCGTGGCGAGCGACGGCACGGCGGATATTAAGGAACTTGCCGACCAGCCTTGGCAGACCGCCATTTCCGGGTCGACCAACGCAATGGTCTCGTATCCCCTGTTGATTGGAACTGACGGGCAGACGCATGTACCGACAACAAGCAAATGGCTCGCGAACCGAACCTTCGTTGGGAAGGACGGCGCTGGCAGGATTATAGTCGGCACCACAAAGGAAGCCTTTTTCCCGCTCGCGACCCTTGCCAAATTCCTGAAGTCTTCGCAGCTCGACCTGAAGGTCGCGCTGAACTTCGACGGGGGGCCTATCGCCTGTCAGAGCGTTAGACTGAATGGCTTCGCGCGAAAGTTCTATGCAAAGTGGGAATCGCAGTGGCATGAAGACAAAGTAACCCTGCTGCGCTGGCCATTTCCCAATGCCTCGTGGGCAATGCCAATGATCCTCGAAGTGGAGAGACGTTAGGCAAGTCTCGGAGACTTCCACATTGTCGGCGGACGGACCATTAAAGCTTATGCACCGCAATACAGATCAGATGCACGATACCGACGGAGCGATATAGTGATCTGCGCAGCGATGAGGAGCAAAACGACTACTGTCGGCCCGAAGCGGCCACTCGACCCAGGGCATCCGTTTGCTATACGGTCGGACAACAACCCACACCGGACGCAACGAATGCCCTATGGGATCAGTGTGAAATGCTGCAACGCTACAGCGGTTGAATCAGGAACCTATGGGAGGAAGCGAGCATCTTCGAGCCTTCCGCCTCCATGCAGGAATTAGGGTATCCGCCCCATCTGACGCTTGCAGTTCTAACTGAACGGCCAGTCGACATCAGCATGATCATGACGGCGGTGTTTTCAACGCAAGAGAAGCTGTCAATTACTTTTGACGCTGTGAATTATTTCGATAATGACCTTATGGTTCTATGGGCAAAACCCGTTCGTGGAAGAGTGATCTTCCTGATCTAACCGCATCAGGACCTCACCGGCAGAGATGTCGCCGCCTGCCTCTGGAGGACCCGCTTTCCATTCGCGAAACCCTGCGGCTACGTAGAGCAGCCTAGCTCGCCGGTTCGAGAACGTGACCGCCAGCACGATGGTTGGAGATCGCTCAAATGCATGAAAGATCGCAGCCTGAAGAAGCTGTCTGGATCGTCCAGATCGGCGAGCGTGAGTCCTCAGGTACATGCCCGAGAGGACGGCGACTTCGTTGCCGGCTGTGGTTTGGCGCAAATCTAATGCCACCGCTCCCGAGAGCCAGCCGCCGTGATCGAAACCTCCGAGAACCAAGCTGGTAGACAGACGATTGAGATACCATTGGTCGGATCGAGCGAATTCTTGTTCCGCGGCGATCCCGAACTCCTCCGGACATTCCATAACAGCTTCCTGTCGGATGTCTCGATAGGACGGCAAGTGGCGGTAGCCCAGCCGGCGGATTTCGAACAGAGTTTCCGTCGCTTGCATTCGACGCCCTCCCATTGGCGTTAACGAGCAGCGTACCACAGATATTCGTGCGGATCGGAAGAACGCAATACCTTCCGGTCGCGCCATCGTGACCAATGCGATCTGGTGGAACACTTAGAATGGTGGTTGGTTGCCCGCATGACCCTCAAGCGAACAGGACCAAGCCGTGCCTTAAGCGCCATTACGTTTGCCAACTTGCGACCGAACGTAAGTCGTTTGGATGGCGAACGTCCGGAACAGCCAACCTCGATCCTAAGGCTGGCATAATATTCTACATGCTTAGCATTTAATGGCA